>JAHEJM010000145.1 GCA_024638815.1 Acidimicrobiales bacterium
CTTTGTGGGCCTGGCTCAGAACTGCAACGGTGTCCACCGAGCGGTGGTGGCCATCGGTCACCACCCTTCGACCCGACACCACCAGATCGGTGATGTCGGCGGCCGTGGCCGAGAACAGCACGGCCGGGCCGGGCGGTGTGCCGACGGTACGTACCGAGCCGAGTCGGATGGCGGCGAAGTCCGCCACCTCCCCCACCTTCAGGAAGCCACCCTCACTCCACCCCAAGGAACGGTACCCGTTGACCGTAGCCATGGTCAGCAGCTCATCGGACTGATGGCAGCCACGACCCAGGGTGGCCAGCCGCTGGTTCATCTCCAGAGCCCGGGCCTCCTCCAAAAGGTCGATCACGGCATGGGAGTCGGACCCCAGACACAGCGGCACCCCGGCCCCGGACAGGGCCAGGCTGGGCCCGATTCCGTCGGCCAGCTCCCGTTCGGTGGTTGGGCAGAAGCAGCAGCCGGCGCCGGCCCGGGCCAGCAGCAGGACATCGGACTCGGTCAAGTGGGTACCGTGAATGATGGTGGTGTGCGGCCCCAGCAGACCGTGTCCGGCGAGATGGCGGGCAGGGCTCACCCCATGGGCGGCGTAGCAGGCCTTGTTCTCGGCCGGCTGTTCCGACACGTGAACGTGCAGCGGTTCGTCACGGTCGATGAACGGCGCAGCCCGGGCCACGTCGACCGCCCGGACCGAGTGCAGGGCCACACCTCGCCGGACCAACCCGGAATCACCACCGGGCCAGGCCCGGCGTCGCTCAACCCATGCTTCGACCGACCCGTCACTGAACCGCAATTGCTCGGGCCGAAGCGTCGTGTGTCCATCGGCCTCCAGCCCGCCGTGCAGGTACAGCGTGTCGAGCAGCGTGATACGAATGCCCACCTCGGTGGCGGCCGACACCAGGGCATCGCCCATGGCGTTGGCGTCGGGGTAGCGACTGCCGTCAGGCTGATGGTGGACATAGTGGAACTCGCCAACCACCCCTATGCCGGCCTCGGCCATCTCGGCGAACACCCCGAGGGCCACTTTGTGGTAGCGGTCGGGGTTCAGCCGTTGGGCCACGGCGTACATGGTGTCCCGCCAGGTCCAGAAGTCGCCCGAACCGCCATGGGTCCGGGCTCGCAGAACACGGTGAAAGGCATGGCTGTGACCGTTGGCCAGCGCCGGGATGGTCAGGCCACCGAGCCGGGGCGCTCCCGGTGGTGCCCGGTGGCCGGTCTCGATGTGGGTGATCCGCCCGTCCAGCACCTCGACGACCACATCGGCGGCGGCCGACTCACCCCCCAACCAGGCCCACTCACACCACCAGCTGGTAGATCCCGAACCTCCGGCGGTCAAGACCCGACCACCCGAGCCCACACCACACCGTCCAGCCAGGGACGTTCCACCGATAGGTGGAACTCCGTTAGGACGACCTCCGGACGTCCGGCGGTCAAGAGCCGACCCGATTGACGAACCCGGTGATCTCCTTGACGAAGTCGTCCCGGTGATGGCGCTCGTATTCGTCCCAGGTGGCCAGGGTCCGTGGGTCGGCCCGATCGACGATCAGGGTGCCGTCGAGATGGTCACACTCGTGCTGCCAGGTTCCCGCCGTCAGTCCCCGCACCACACCCTCATGGCGTCGGCCGTGCCGGTCATGGTAGGTCACCTTCACGTTGACATACCGCTCCACGAACCCTCGGAGCGGCACCGACAGACAGCCCTCGTTGATGCGGACCATCTCGTCGTCGATCGGTCCGATCACCGGGTTGACGGCAACGGTCAGCGGTATCGGCGGCTTGTAGGGATAGCGGGGGTTGTCCTTGACCTCGATCACCACAACCCGGTGCAGCACCCCGATCTGGTTGGCGGCCAATCCGGCACCGTTGGCGTGGCGCATGGTGTCGATCAGATCGTCGATCAAACCCTGCACCTCGGCCGAACCGATCTCGTCGATGGGCACCGGCTCCGCTTCCCGCCGCAGCAGCGGATGGCCGATGGTCAAGATGGGGCGCACCGACATGGTCAGTCGTCCCCCGTCGACTCGTTGTCGGCCGAAGCCGGCCCGCTCGTCACCGAACCCATCATCGGGACACGCACCCCTCGCTCCCGGGCCACTTCGGCCGCCCGGTCGTAACCGGCGTCGACATGGCGGAACACGCCGGTGGCCGGATCGTTGGTCAGCACCCGCTCCAGCTTCTCCGCAGCCAGCTCGGTGCCGTCGGCCACCGACACCTGGCCGGCATGGATGGACCGGCCGATACCCACACCCCCGCCGTGATGGATGCTGACCCAGGTTGCCCCCGATGCGGTGTTGACCAGTCCGTTGAGCAGGGGCCAGTCGGCGATGGCGTCGCTGCCGTCGGCCATGTCCTCGGTTTCCCGGTAGGGGGAGGCCACCGAACCGGAATCGAGATGGTCACGGCCGATGACGATGGGGGCGGCCAACTCACCCGATCGCACCATTTCGTTGAACCGCAGGCCCAGGCGATGGCGCTCGCCGTAGCCCAGCCAGCAGATGCGGGCCGGCAGCCCCTGAAACGCCACCCGCTCCCTTGCCAGCCGGATCCAGCGGGCCAGCGCCTCGTCGTCGGGAAACTCCTCGAGCACGGCCCGGTCGGTGGCGGCGATATCGGCCGGATCCCCCGAAAGGGCCACCCATCGGAACGGCCCCTTGCCCTCACAGAAAAGCGGCCGGATGTAGGCGGGCAGGAAGCCGGGGTAGGCGAAAGCCCGGTCGTAGCCACCGAGTTCGGCCTCGGCTCGCAGGCTGTTGCCGTAGTCGAACACCTCGGCGCCGGCGTCGAGGAAGCCGACCATGGCCTCGACATGAACCGCCATCGAGTTCCGGGCCCGGCGCACGAACTCGTCGGGGTTGCGGCGCCGGAGTTCGTCGGCGGCCTCGGCGGTGAGATCGGTCGGCATATAGCTCAGCGGGTCATGGGCCGAGGTCTGGTCGGTGACGATGTCGGCGTCGATCGAGTCGGCCAGTAACCGGGGCACGATGTCGGCGGCGTTGCCGACCAGGCCGACCGACAGGGCTCGCCCCGACGCCTTGGCCTCGGTCACCCGGGCCACGGCGGCCGTGTAGTCGGGGGCAATCTCGTCCAGGTAGCGGTGATCGACCCGACGCTGCAGCATGTGGGGGTCGACATCGACGATGAGCACCACACCGTCGTTCATGGTCACGGCCAGCGGTTGGGCCCCGCCCATGCCGCCGGCACCGGCGGTGATGGTTAGGGTGCCGGCCAACGACCCGTCGAAGCGACGGCGGGCGATCTCGGCGAAGCATTCGTAGGTGCCCTGGAGGATGCCCTGGGTGCCGATGTAGATCCAGGATCCGGCGGTCATCTGGCCGTACATCGTCAACCCCAAAGCCTCCAATCGCCGGAACTCGTCCCAGTGGGCCCAGTCGGGAACCAGATTGGAGTTGGCGATCAGCACCCGGGGCGCCCACTCATGGGTCCGCACCACACCCACCGGCTTGCCCGACTGGACCAGCATGGTTTCGTCGTCGGCCAGAGTGGTGAGCGTCCGGGCCATGGCATTGAACGCCGGCCATGTTCGTGCCGCCCGACCGGTGCCGCCGTAGACGACGAGCTGATCGGGGTGTTCGGCCACCTCGGGGTCGAGGTTGTTGTGCAGCATGCGGAAGGCGGCCTCCTGCTGCCACCCCCGGCAGCTCAGGGCCGTCCCCCGGGGCGCAGCGATGGGTCCCGGCGGTGTTCCTATCTCCATGTGTCCTCCTTGCCCAGATAGTGGCACGGCCCGCTCCGGTCCGCCAGGGGCATCGACGCAGCGACTCGACGGAGGCCGGGGCGGTCCAGGGAGGTCTACGGCCCGTACACGATGCGGCTGTCGGTGGCAGCGAAGTGCAACGCAATCCGGGTGTCGGGGTTGGCGAGATCCTCGGCCGGGATGGGTACGCAGACCGTGCCCGACAGCGTTCCACCCACGAAGACCTCGTCGAAGTCGTCGAACTCGTCAGGCACCACTCCGCAGCCGAACGACTCGGTTTCGATGGTGAAGAAGTCGTAGGCCGCGGCGGTTGCTCCTCCCAGGATCTCCCAGGTGAAATTGGAGCCCACCGATAGCGGTTCCTTCCCGGCCTCGAGCAGGGTCATCGTCACCGGGAACCCGGCGAAAACCACACCCTCCGGGGGTTCGGCGTTGAACTCGTTGGCGGCCATGATGTCGGCCCCGATGTCGGTGGGCTGACCAACGGTGGTCTCCCACACCGATCCATCGGCATCGCCGAAGGTGTCCCAGGTGAGGGCGACGGTCTGGTCGTAGGGCAGCGGATCCTGCCGGGTGCCGGGACCGCTGCCGGTCGACTGACCGCCGGCCGCCTGCCCGTCCGAACCGTCGTCGACTGCCTCCGCACCTCCGTCGAGGTTGGATTCGGTCGCCTCCTCCAGGGCCTCTTCGAACTCGGCGGCGAAATCGGGGTCGTTGGCCGCCTCCTCGACCGCCGTGCCGACAAGGGCGACCAGAGCCACGCATCCGCCCAGGAACACGACGGCCAGCACCCCGAGGGCGATGAGCACCTTGGCCGTGGTCGACATGCCGGATTGGGGGGCCGGAGGTCCCTGGGGTTGTGGACCGCCGAGGTAGGCGGGCGCCGGAGCCGGAGCACCCGACGGCGGCGGGGCGAAGGTCTGTCCCGGAGGCGGGGGACCCGAGGGCTGCGGTGGAGGGGGTGGCGGTGGGTCGTTGATGTCCCGGGTTTCGTTGGTCCACTGGGCCCCGTCCCAGTACCGCTCCCGGCCGGGGTCGCTGGGGTCGGGATACCAGTTGGCTGGTGGGAGTTCACCGGACATTGCGTCGATGGTATCCGCCCTACGACGCCGTCGGATCGACCCCGGGACGGCGGTGGTGGCATTGTTGCCGTCCCTGTCGAAAGCTCGAGATCCATCCCGGTTGTCGACGGGGCAGCCCCGGATGCGATACGTTCGATTGGCATCTCATCTTCGGATGCAGAGGATGCCAAGGAAAGGACCGAACCACGGTGCGGCGACGAGGCCGTCGATCCGGTACGAGGCGCGAAATCCATGAGTGAACAGTCGGGGGGACCATGAAGTGGCATGTGCTGACCAGCACCTACTTTGATTTCGACGGGATCGCGGCTCAGGCGTCCCGGGATCTGCATCCTCGCCACCTGGTACCGGAGGTGGCCGAGGCACTGAACGCCGAGATCCACCAGCCCGACGCCGGAGCCCACGGCGTCGCCGACCGGCTCGGGGCCCTTGTCTATGGTCGCCCCGAACACTGGGCCCTGGCCCGCAAGGTTCGATCCGGGCTGGCACCGGGCCACGGGGTCTACGCCGGGGGCGACGACGTCGGTTTCGTGCTCCTGCTGCTCTGCGTCATCGGCCGTCGCCGTTCGGTTCGATTCGCCGTGGCGTGCACCAACCCAAGGCGGTTTCGCACCCGTTTGATCGGCTGGTTTCTGGTGCTGGTGGGGATGCGATGGGTCATGGCGGTTCCGAGCCGGCGAATGGCCGACGCCGCTCGGGGCGACTTCGGTCGGTTGCTGCCGTCCATCGTGGCCATGGGAACCCAGATCGACACCGACTTCTTCCGACCACCGGAGGAGCGGCCGAGGAACCGACGACCGCTGATCGTGAGCTGCGGGGCGGAGCAGCGGGACTATGCCTTACTGGCCCGGGCAACCGCCGACCTCGATGTCGAGGTGAAAGTGTGCTTCGCGTCGCCCAATCTGTCGGACAATACCCGCTTCACCCTGCCGTCGCCCGTGCCCGACAACATGGAGATCCGAGGTTTTGACTTCGCCGAACTCCGGAACCTCTACCAGCGGGCCGACGTGGTCGCCGTTCCGCTGCTCGACAACGAGTACGCCGCCGGACTGACCACGGTGTTCGAGGCTACGGTCTGCCAGGCACCGGTGGTGGTGGCCCGGTCCTACGGTGTGGTCGAGGACATGGTTCAGGCCGACCTGGTCGGCTGGTACGACAGTGGCGACGGCGACGGATTGCGGACCGCCATCGAAAAGGTTCTGGCCGACCCGGAGTCGGGTCGGCAACGAGCAGTTCGAGCCGGCCGGTTCCTCCGGTCCAACTATTCGTCCACCGCCTACCTCCAACGCCTGCTCGACTCGATTTTCGACGCCACCGGGGCCTAAGTCCCTGTTCCCCGATCCGGGACGACCTTACGCTTGAACCATGTCCGACAGATTCGTACAGTCCGTCGGGTTGATCGTGGCCACGGTCGGAGCCTTGGACGCCTTCATCAGCCGGGAGTGGGACCTGCTGGTGGTGTTCCTGCTCATCGTCGCCGTGGACCTGCTGCTCTGGCTCAGGTTGCGAGCGACCCGTACCCCGGTCTCGCTTCGTCCCGACCTCGCCCGCTGGCTCGACCATCAGGCCCAGCGCACCGGGGAGCCGTTCGACGACATCCTGGACCGAGCGGTGGCCCGCCAACGGCATGAGCTCTTCGCCTCGAGCGGCGACGACGGGATACTGGAGCCGTAAGGGCCGGGGCCATGAACGACGGGCCGTCCACACCATCGCTGACCGATCGTCCGGGGGATGATCAGGGGGAGTTTCGTGACTCCCCCGGGTCCTTTGTCGTGGCCCTTTCCACCCACGGTCCGGTCCCGGGCAATGGCGACGAACTGGGAGGCAAGGGCCGGTCGTTGGCTCGACTGGTCCGCTGCGGCTTCCAGGTCCCGACTACCGGCGTGGTGACCACCACCGCCTACCGCTCCGTCGCCCGTGCCGCGGCCATCACCCAGCTGATCGAGCGAATCGCCGGTGAGCGCCGGGTGGCGGATGGGGAGGTCGACGAGGTGTTCGCGGCTGTACCGATCGATCCCGCCATCGAGCAGGCAATCGTCGACCTGGCGGCCGAGGTCGGCGGCACACACCCGGTGGCTGTCCGGTCCTCGGCCACGGTCGAGGATCTCCACGGCTCGTCGTTTGCCGGTCAGTATCGCACGGTGCTGAACGTCAACCCGTCGGATCCGGTCGAGGTCATGACGGCGGTCCGCTCGGTGTGGGCCTCGCTGTGGCACCCGGCTCCTGCCGCCTATCGCCGGGCGTTCGGCGTGAGCGAGACCGATGCCGCCATGGCCGTGGTCATCATGGGTATGATCCCGGCCGACACCGCCGGGGTGGTCTTCACCGCCGACCCCGCCGGATCATCGGGAGCCCGAATCGAGGCGGTCGAGGGCCTGGGCGAGTCGCTGGTGTCGGGTCAACGCACCCCTCACGCCTGGGTGGTCGCCGCCGGCGCCACTTCGTCGGTAGAGGACCGATCGGAGGGGGACCGATCGGCGACGGAGCCGACCCCGGCGGCGGAGCTGCCGGCCGTGGCGGCCACGGCACTCGACCAGGCACTGGCCGTCGAGCGGGAGTTCGGCGTTCCCCAGGACGTCGAATGGGCCGCCATCGGCAACCAGGTCTTCGTGCTCCAGGCCCGACCGATCACCGTGCTCGACGAGCACGATGGTTTCGACACACCGGTCGATGAGCACGAGCTGACCACCGCCGGCATCGTGGAGATGGTTCCCGGCGTGCTGCCCGCGCTCCGGTGGGAGATCAATCGTTTCCTGTTGGAGGAGGCGTTCCGGTCGGTGCTGGACTCGCTTGGTATCATCCGCGGCACCGCAGCCGAGGATCGACCGTTCGTCCGCCGGGTGAGGGGCCGGGCGGCCATCGATTTCGACCAGCTGCGGGAGGCGGCAGCCGGAATCCCCGGCGCCGTGGCCGAACTCGAGAGCCAGTACTTCGGTCAACCCGACCCCGACACCTCCGGCGGCGAGACCGCTGTGTCGAAACGGCATTCGTTCCGAGCCCGCCTGGTCACCCAACTCGAGGGTTTGGCCCGCGACGTTCGAACGGTGCAGACCCGACGGAGCGTCATCGAGCAGGCCGATGTGTTGATTCTGTCCACTGCGACGCTACGCGACAGTCTCCCGGCACTGGAGGGTAAGACGGACCAGGATGTGCTGGCCTATCTTCAGCGCCTGATCGACCTGGCGGCCCGGGGTCTGGCCGCCGAGCTGGGGGTCGCCGCCGCCGGGGCCGCCGCCTACCGTCGTTTGGAGTTACAGCTCGGCAAACATCTGGGCCAGGACGAGGGCCGCCGCTGGACCCAGAAGGTGACGGCCAGAGCCGGGATTTCCCTGCAACGCCGGCGTTCCTCGTCGGCCGCCGTCTTCGGCGGACCGACATGGCACGAGATCGGCGCCCAGCCGCCCAATGAGTCGGGCTCCTCCCCCACCCCGCCGACGACACGCAACCGCGCCAGACCGGGGGATGAGCGGGAGGATCTTCGGCGACTACTTCGGGCACTCCCGGGTTGGACCCGTGCCCGGCTGCTCACGGGCGGAGTCATCGACGTGCGAATGCGCCTCATCGACCTGCTCATCAACGATGTCGTCGAGCAGCTCCGTCGGCGAGAACGGGCCAAAGCGGCCTTCCTGGAACTGGGGGGTGAGGTTCGAAGGGTCCACCAAGAGATCGGTCGCCGCCTGGTGGAGCGGGCCCTGCTCGATCAGCTCGAGTGGGTGGAGTTGCTGACCAGCGCCGAGCTGGTGGCGGCGCTCACCGAGGGCGAACGGGTTGCCGCCGACCTGCTGGGCCGCCGCCGCAACTGGCTGAGCCGCTACGAGGTCGAAGGAAGCCTTCCCCACCGTTTCAGGGGAAGGCCGGAGCGCACCCCGGTGCCACTACCGGAGGGGGACGTGCTGCACGGATGGGCGGCCGGGCCGGGCCGGCGGCGGGGAACAGCCCGGGTGATCACGGCACCGACCGAGTCACTGCACCGGGGCGAGGTGTTGGTGGCCGAGGCCACCGACGCGTCATGGTCACCGCTGTTCATCCGAGCCGCCGCGATCGTGGTGGAGCGGGGCGGACCGCTGTCCCACGCCGCCATCCTGGCCCGGGAGCTGGGGCTCCCGGCCGTGCTCAACCTGGAGGGTGCGACCCGGCTGCTGGACGGAAAGGTGATATCGGTCGACGGCGATCAGGGTGTCGTCGTCATCGAAGGCGAATCCGACGCCGACGACGGAGGAGGTGACCCCGATGGACCGTTCCAACCGTGACGCCCTGGTTCCCTGGCCGACCCGGTCGACGGCGACGACACCGGACCGTCATGATGACGGCGATCGGCTCGGTGTTTTCGTGCCGGCGATCATGAGTGTGGGTCTCCTGTTCTCCCTGCTCACGATTCTGCGGGATCTGTTCCGGTGGGCGGGCGGCCGGGCCCGCGATCGGCGAACCGCGATCGAAGCGGCGGCGGTGACCAACATGGTCCTGGGCCATGAGCAGCCGCAGCCGCACGAACTCGGCATGCTGTCCCGCCGCACCTATCTCCTCGTGTCGGTCGTGTTGGCCGGGGCCGCCGCCTACATCGCCATCGGCTCCACCGCCAACTTCCTGCGGGACGGGGGCTACGTGCGCGACATCGCCTGGCTGCTGGCCGTCTCCCTGGCCCTGTCCGCACTGTTCGG
>JAHEJM010000146.1 GCA_024638815.1 Acidimicrobiales bacterium
AGCGGCCGCGTACCGGAGCTCGTTTCGCGAGAATTCAAGCGCTTTCACCTCCGACACGGTACCAGTAGGTCACCGGTACCAGCCGGCCGGACACCGCCGTACGGGCCGCCGATCATGGATGTCACAGGCCATGTGTAGTGTCGGCCGGTATGGAATTGACCATCGATTGTGGGACGTGCTCCCGCCAGGACACCGGGACCTGCCACGACTGTGTTGTGACCTTCCTCATCGACCGGGAGCCTCACGACGGTGTCGTGGTCGACGTTGCCGAGTTCGCCGCCGTTCGCCGTCTGCAGCGGGCCGGGCTGGTTCCCGCTCTGCGCCACGACGGGCCGGTCGGTCGGGTCGGTTGATCCCAGGGACGATCGTGTCGACCTGGGATCGACCGGCGCAATCGTCGAGGTGAGCCAAAAGGTTCCGGTTTTGGGCTCCATTCGGGCAACCTGGAGAGATGAACGGCGACTCACCCGCCCGCTCCGGCCGGCGTTCGACGATCCAGACCGCTGATGTCGTCGAACTCGGCCTCGGTGCCGGCCTGACCTCGGTCGGGGTGACCGGGGCGGACGTGTTCGAGCCGGCCCTTTCGGTGCTGCCGCGGCGCAAAGCGGCGGGGATGGCGGGGACGATGCAGTTCACCTACCGCAACCCGGAGCGCTCAACCGATGCCACGCGACGGCTACCGGAAGCCCGCGCCCTGGTCGTCGGTGCCTGGGCCTACCCGTCGGGCGACGAACCGGCGCCCGACCGACCGGCGGCCCGGGTTGCCCGCTATGCCCGATCCGACCACTACCGCCGGCTGGAGCGGGCGCTGGAGGTCGTGGCGGAGCGGCTGGGCGATCATGGATACCGGGCCCAGGTCCTGGCCGACACCAATCATCTTGTCGACCGCAACGTGGCTTGGCGGGCCGGCATCGGATGGTACGGAAAGAACACCAATCTGCTGCTTCCAGGACAGGGCAGCTGGTTCGTGCTGGGTTCGGTCTTGACCGACGCTCCACTGGAGCCCACCGGTCCGCCGGAAACCGACGGATGCGGTCGGTGCACGAAGTGTCTCGATGACTGCCCGACCGGAGCCATTGTCGCGCCCGGGGTGGTCGACGCCACCCGCTGCATCGCCTGGCTGGTGCAGGCCGGTGAGCCGATTCCCCACCGCCTCCGTCCCGCGGTAGGCGACCGCCTCTACGGCTGCGACGACTGCCAGGAGGTCTGCCCGCCGAATCAGGTGTCGCGCCCCGATGAGGTCGAGATCACGGATCGGTCACCCAACGGGCCCCAGTGGTTGGATGTGGCGTGGTTCTTGACGGCCTCCGACGACGACATTCTGGCCCGGCACGGGCGGTGGTACATCGCCGATCGGGACCTGGATGTCATCCGTCGCACGGCCCTGGTCGTACTCGGCAACATCGCTCGCCCCGACGATGGTGAGCCGGCCATTGCCTTGCTCCGCAGATATCTGTCCCACACCAACCCGATGCTGCGGGGCCATGCCCTGTGGGCGGTCCGCCGACTCGGGCTCGACCTTCATCTCGAAGTCGATGTCGTCGACGACGAAACCACTGCAATCGAACAGGCGGCCGAGGTCGAGGCCCGGTTCCCGTCGGACGCCTGGCACCACGGCGACGGCGTGCTCCCCAGGGCGCGGCCATGAGACGTCATCTCCTGATCACCAACGACTTCCCCCCCAAGATCGGCGGTATCCAGAGCTACCTCTGGGAGCTGTGGCGACGGCTGCCGAGCGGTTCAGCCTGGGTCTACACCACGCCGCATGCCGGAGCGGCTGCCTTCGACGCCCGGCAGCCGTTTCCGGTGGAACGATCACCGGAGCCGGTCCTGATTCCGTATCCGTGGCTCATCTCCCGCGTCCATCGTCTGGTGGAGGAGACCGGGAGCGACTTCGTTGTGCTCGATCCGGCAGTACCACTCGGGGCCATCGGGCCGCGACTGCAGGTGCCCTACGGCGTCGTCTTGCATGGAGCCGAGGTCACCATCCCGGCCCGACTCCCCGGTCTGCGGTCGGTCATGGCCGCCACTCTGGATTCCGCCTCGCTGATCGTCTCCGCCGGCCACTACGCCCTGGCCGAGGCCGAGCGCTGTGTCGGTCGGCCGCTGCCCTCGGTGGTGGTTCCCCCCGGTGTGGACACCGAACGTTTCGTGCCCCTCGAACCCGGTCCTCTGCGAGATCATCGTCGCGCCCGTTTCGACGTCGGCCCCGATGACATTCTGCTGGCCACCGTCAACCGGCTGGTGCCCAGGAAGGGAATGGCCACCCTCGTCCGGGCGGCGGCCGAGATCGACCGGCGTCACCGGGCCGGACGTTGCCCTCGCCTTCGGGTGGTGATCGGGGGGAGTGGCCGTCAGGAGAAGGAACTGCAGACGCTCATCGATCAGCTGCGGGCGCCCGTTCTGCTGCCGGGGCGGATCTCCGATCCCGAGGTGGTCGGCCTGTACCAGGCTGCCGACATGATGGCCATGTTGTGCTCCCGGCGGTGGTGGGGCCTCGAGCAGGAGGGTTTCGGTATCGTCTTTCTCGAAGCGGCGGCGGCCGGGATTCCTCAGATCGCCGGGCGGTCGGGGGGTGCCCACGAGGCGGTTGAAGACGACGTGACAGGCTTGGTCATCGACGATGGAGCCGATGTTGGCCAGGCGGCGGCCGCCATCGAAGTCCTGATGATGGATCGGGAACGGCGCGTGGCCATGGGCAAGGCGGCCCGACAACGGGTCGAGTCGGACTTCACCTATGACAACCTTGCCCTCCGCCTCCACCAGGGTTTTCAGGACTGCACCCTGTCCGTCCCCGGATCGTGACTTGTTGCCGGTGCTGTAACACAACTGCGAACAGGTCGTCACCAACGCCTCGTGCCGCCTACCATGCTGGTCGATGGCCGATGACACAACGCCCGAGATGATACCGGCGGAGACCTCGCCGGGATCGTCGATCGAGCGCCGCTTCGCCTCCACCACGGTGGAGGCCGGCGTTCAGGAGTGCTTCGAAGTCGGGGCCGATGTTGCCAGCTACCCGGAATGGATCGAGAGTCTCAGCTCGGTCGAGATCCTGTCGACCGACGAGCTGGGACGTCCGGCCGAGGTCGGCTACGAGGCCGCCGGCATCGGTCGACGAACCTCGTACATCCTGGCCTACGACTTCGGCGATGCGCCGCATCGCATCTCCTGGCACCTCATACGGGGGGATCTGACCCGGGAGATCGAAGGCTCGTACCGTTTTCGTGACGTAACCGAGGACGGTGCCGGGCCGCTGACCGAGGTCGACTACGAACTCGGAATCGACATGACGGTGACGCTGCCGGGTTACGTCAAGCGGCGTGCCGAGGACAAGATCATGGAAGCTGCTCTGCGTCGGTTCAAGCGCCGAGTGGAATCATTGAACTCCGGATCCTGAGCCTATCAAGGCCCTGATCCTGACCCGGCGAAGCATCGCCGGTGGGCTGGAATTCTCATGGTTTCCTTCACATGACCTTCAGCCACGTCGCCATCCGACCGACGAGAAGCCTATGCGCCTTCTGCGTCTCGACTTCGGCGACGAGCTGCGTCGCCTCGATCTTCATCCTCTTGTGACCGTGATCGATGACCTGTCCTCGGATCAACAACAGCAGCTGTTCACCGCTGTCCGCGAGCTGGCGCGGGGCACGGCTCGATCCTTCCGAGGACTGGTGGCACACCGGGGCGCCCTCATCGACGTGCAACATCCCGGTGACCTGACGATCAACGAACAGCGCCGATGTGCCTATGACGTCGTGCTGCATCTCGACGACCACCTCGATGCCGGGGAACCGGTCGGGCTCGAGGTCGAGATCGAGAAGTGCCGACGACAGGCCGAAGTCGATGCCGTGAGGCTGGAGGAGCTGCGAGCCGACTTGAAACCGTCCCTGTGGGCCGACGTCGTCCTGCTCCGATCCCGGATCGAATGGGACGGAAGGGAGTCTGCGGTCCCGGATTCGGCCCGTTGGGTTTCCGCGCCGGCCTCGAGCCTGCCCGGTACGAGCTCGCCGGTCGCCATCTCACGATCCTCGTCGGTGGAGCCGACCGATGACGGCGCAGGCTTTGGCCCCGAGGCCGATCGGCTCGAAGTCGTCGTGGCCGCCATCGATCGAGTCGACTCCCAACCCCGGTACGTGGAAGGCTTCAGCCCCGAGATCGAGGAACTCCTCAGTCGATGGTCCAAGTTCGTCGAGGTCCGTGAGGGCCACGGCGAGCATCTCTCTGTACTCGAACAACAGCTGGACGAGGCCCGAGAACGGGTCAGGCGGGCCGAGCACGGCTTGGAACAGGCCGAGGAGGCGGCGAAGCCGGTGTTGTTGTCCAATACCGAGGAGGCTCGCCTGGAGACCCTGGCGGAGCGAGCCGAATCCACTGGTGGAGGATGGCGGCGCAAGAGCAGTGGGCTCAGTCCGGAGGAGAAACAGGAACTCGATGACCTCATGGCCAAGGTCGGGGTGAGAAGCTGGACCGAGTACTCCATGTTTCGCCTCGCTCCCGAAGTTGCTCCGGAGCGCGAGGAGGCGATCGACCAGGCCCGCCTCGAGCTGTCCGAGTCCGAGACCCGGCTCCACGAGGCGGAGGTGGCGGTCGGCGCCGACCCGGTGGCCATGGAACTCGAGGCGGAGTACAGCCGGCTACGAAGCGAGGCCACAACCTACCTGGGTGCGGTGGTTCCCAATGATGTCGGCGTCGGCCTCCGGGAATTGGTCGAGCGGCTCGACAATCCGAAGTGGCTCGAGGCGGTACACGAACTCGATCAGCTTCTCCACGGCCAAGGGGTGACCGAAATCCTTCTGGCCCAGGACGATCCCGATCAGCTTGTGGAATGGGCACGAATATGGGTTGACTACGAACGGTCGCAATTGGCGGCGGGCCCGTCCCCGGACGCTGCGGTCGACGTGACGTCGGCCGGCACCGACACCGCCTCGGCGTCATCGGCCCCGCCGACAGAGCCGGAGGACCTCGAGACCATGCGGCGGACCCTCGACGAGGTCGAGCGGAAACTCGTCCGGCACCGACGGGCGTTGAACCGGATCCGGGTCGTCGGAGCTCGGGCCGCGGCCTCCAACGAACGGCTCGATCATCTTCGGCGGCTGGCCGATCGAGTTCGGGGCCCCAACAGTGTCACGGCCAATGAGGTGGCGGACTCGGTTTCCCCCGTCATCCACCAGATTCGGTCGGACCTGGGCTACGCCGTCCCCATCGTCATGTCGGGATCGTTGCCCCATCTGTCGTCAAGCGAGATCCTCCGGTTCATGGAGAACGTCGAGGACCTGGCCGGCCAGGTACAGATCATCATGGTGGTCAGCCGGTCCGAGGCCGTCGACTGGGCCCTCCGGGCCGGGCCGACCCGAGCATTGCACGCCACGGGGTCGGCTCGGTCGTTGTGGTCCACCCTGCCCTAGAACGATCACAATGCAGTGGCCCGCCGGCACTACGCTGAGAGTCGACGTGGAGTGTTCGGTGGCCGTCGAATGACGGGATATCGTTCGATCGGCCGTTGAGGTCGGCCCGCAGTGAAGAGGGGAGAGGCGTGGCATGGCCAGGCAAAAAGTGTGGCGATCGAGGGTAGGTGGCTCGGACACGGCGACGGCGCCCCATCCCGGCACGCCATTCATCGGGGTCGATGTCGGCGGAACCAAGATCCTCGGCATCGTCACCGACGGCATCACCGCATCCATCCGGGACCGGGTCCAGGAGCCGACACCGAAGAATCCGGAACGGTTCGCCGATGGCATTCTGGCTGTGGTCGGGGAGCTACTGGACAGGGTTCCCGGTGTGGCCGGTATCGGGGTCGGCGTGCCCGGCCTGGTCGATCATGCCGGCGTGCTCCACTACGGCCCCAACGTCCAGGGGGTCCTCGGACTCGACATCGCCGGGCAACTCATGCGGCGATTCCCACTGCCGGCGGTGGCCGAGAACGACGGCTACCTCACCGCCCTGACCGAGCACCGGCTGGGAGCGGCCCGGGGCCACGACCACGCCATCATCGTGACCCAGGGAACCGGCATCGGTGGCGGCCTGATCGTGAACGGTCAAGTCCTGCGAGGGGCCAACGGCTTCGCCGGAGAGCCCGGGCACATGCTCATCGACCGATTCGGACACCGATGTGCCTGCGGACGGGTCGGCTGCTGGGAAGCGGTGTCGTCGGGTGCCGGGCTGGCCAATCTGGCCCGAGACGTGGCGGCCGAAGGCAAGGCTCCCGGCATCCTGACCGCCGCCGGGGGGGATCCGGCCGCCATCAGGGGAGAGCATGTGGCCCAGGCCCTGGCCGAGGGTAGCCCGGAGGTGGAGGAGATCCTGGCTCGGTTCTCGTGGTGGGTTGCCCAGGGAATCGGCAGTCTGATCGCCTTGCTCGATCCCAGCATCGTCGTACTCGGCGGCGGGCTGTCGGCCATCGCCGATGGATTCATCGACCAGGTGTCGGACCAGGTGACCGACGCCATCGTCGGTGGCCGCCATCGACCCGTGGTCCCCATCGCAGCTGCCGACTTCGGACCGGAGGCCGGAGCGGTGGGAGCGGCATTGCGGGCTCGGGACTTCGTGATCAACGGTTGACCGAACCGGTAGCCGGTGTCGGAGCGGTTAGGATCAGTTGCCATGGATTTCCGGCGAATCGATCAACTACCACCCTATGTGTTCTCGATCATCAACGAGCTGAAGATCGAGGCCCGCCGGGCCGGCAACGACGTTGTCGACTTCGGTTTCGGCAACCCCGACCTCCCATCACCGGACATCGCCATCTCCAAGTTGGGGGAGGCAGCCCAGCTGTCACGCAATCACCGTTACTCGGCCAGCCGGGGTATCCCCAAGCTCAGGGAGGCGGCAGCCAACCTGTACCGCAACCGATTTGCCGTCGATCTCGACCCGGAGACCGAGGTGCTCAACGTGATCGGGGCCAAGGAGGGGTTCACCCACCTGATGTGGGTCCTGCTCCAGCCCGGCGACGCCTGCCTGGTGCCGGCCCCGTCGTACCCCATCCACATCTGGGGTCCGATCTTCGCCGGCTCCGCCATACGCGAGGTGGCATTGGCCGAAGGCGACGAGTTCATTGCCAATCTGGAACGGGCCTGGGAGTACTCGTGGCCCAAGCCCCGCGCCCTTGTCATCTCGTTCCCCCACAACCCGACCACGATCTGTGTCGACCTCGGCTTCTTCGAGCGCATCGTCGAGTTCGCCAAGGAACGCAACATCATCGTGGTCCACGACAACGCCTATGCCGACGTCGGCTTCGACGGCTACGAACCGCCCTCAATCCTGCAGGTCCCGGGGGCGAAGGACTGTTGTGTCGAGCTCTACTCCATGACCAAGTCGTTCTCCATGGCCGGATGGCGGATCGCCTTCCTGCTCGGAAATCGGGAGGTTATCGCTGCGCTGGCCAAGCTCAAGAGCTACCTCGACTACGGGACATTCCAGCCCATCCAGATCGCGGCCACGGTCACCCTCAACGAGGCCTCGGATCATCCGAAGCTGGTGAAGGACATTTACCAAAGCCGGCGCAACACCCTGTGCGACGGCCTGAACCGCATCGGATGGCCCATCAAACGGCCGATGGGAACCATGTTCGTCTGGGCCAGGATTCCGGAGGCCTACTCCCACCTGGATTCCCTCGAGTTCAGCTCGTACCTGGTCGAGAAGGCCTGTGTGGCAACCTCACCCGGCGTCGGCTTCGGCCCCGGCGGCGAGGGTCACGTCAGATTCGCCTTGATCGAGAACGAACAGCGCATCGGCCAGGCGGTCAGAAACCTGCGCAAGGCGCTGCCCGAACTGGGCTGAGTCGGGGGCAGGGTCGATGGACCCGGACTGGATGTCAATTGCCGATACCTGTTCGGCGGCCCGAGCGGGTCGACGCCCCGGATAGGCAGCCGCCCCGAACTAGTCGGCGGGCTCCGTTTCGGCCCAACCCCGGGCCCGCTCCACAGCCTGAAGCCAGCGCCGGTAGCGGGCGTCGGCATCGGACCGGTCGGCGTTCGGGGCGAACGATCGCTCGGCTCTCCACTGGGCGTTCACCGTCTCGGGCGATTCCCACACCCCCTCGGCAATGCCCGCCAGGTAGGCTGCTCCGGCCGCGGTGAGCTCACGGTTGGTGGGGCGTGTGACGGTCACCCCCAGCTGGTCGGCCTGGGCCTGGAGCAGGGCGTCCATGACCGACGCACCCCCGTCCACCCGGAGTTCGGTCAAGGGTTGACCCGAAGCCCGGCTCATGGCATCGACCACGTCTCGAGTCTGATAGACCATTGCCTCCACCGCGGCCCGAGCCAGCTCGGCTCGTCCGGTCCCCCTGGTCAGTCCGACGATGGCTCCGCGGGCATAGGGATCCCACCACGGGCTGCCCAGACCGGTGAAGGCGGGAACGAAGTAGACATCACCCGTGTCGTCGACACTGGAAGCCAGTGGCCCGACTTCGGCCGCTTCGGAGATGATCCCGAGACCGTCCCGAAGCCACTGAATGGCGGCGCCGGTGATGAAGATGGCGCCCTCGTAGGCGTAGGTGGCGGGCTGATCAGGCCCCAGCTTCCACGCCACGGTGGTGAGCAGGCCCTCGACCGGGTCGGGACAGGTGGAGCCGACGTTCATGAGTACGAAGCTGCCGGTGCCGTAGGTGTTCTTGGTCATGCCCGGCTCGAAACAGGCCTGGCCGAACAGCGCAGCCTGCTGATCCCCGGCCACCCCGCTGATGGGCACGCCGGCTCCCAGGGCAGTGGTGTCGGCGGTGACGGCGAAACGCCCACTCGACGGCTTCACGTCGGGCAGGGCGTCGATTGGCACCCCCAGCAACTGGCACATCTCCGGCGACCACTGCAGAGAACGGATGTCGAACAGCATCGTTCTCGAGGCGTTGGAGGGTTCGGTGGCATGACATGCCCCGGCGGTCAATTTCCAGATCAGCCAGCTGTCGATCGTACCCAGGGCCAGGCTGTCGTCGACGGCGACACCGCCCTCGTTCAACAACCAGGCGAACTTGGTCCCCGAGAAGTACGGATCGAGGACCAGACCGGTGGTGGAACGGACCAACGGGAGATGGCCGTCGTCGCTCAGCCGATCGCAGGTGGCGGCGGTACGGCGGTCCTGCCACACGACGGCCCGGTGCCGGGGCTGTCCGGTGGAACGGTCCCAGGCACACACCGTCTCCCGCTGGTTGGTGATGCCGATGGCGGCCACCGGTTCGTCGAGCTTGCCGGTCAGTTCGACGATCACATTGGTGATGGCGGCCCAGATCTCGTCGAGATCGTGCTCCACCCACCCCGGCTGGGGGAAGTGCTGGGTGAACTCCTGGTAGCTGATCGCCACCACCGATCCGGCCTGGTCGACGGCCAGCGCCCGCACACCGGTTGTTCCTGCATCGAGAGAGACGACAAGTGCCATAGGCC
>JAHEJM010000005.1 GCA_024638815.1 Acidimicrobiales bacterium
GTCGACTTCCACATAGTCTTCGTCCGCTCGAACCTCGATGAATCGACCGTGTCGTGCAGTTGGCCAAGACATCTGCCGTGAAATCGGCCCTGTCGGAAGGACGACGGCCGACTCAGGCCGCTTCGTCGACGTCGACCGCGGCCAGAAGGCGGTCCACCAATTCCTCGGCCCCGCCGGCCAGGTCGTTGCGCTTGATGGCGTAACCGCCGACCACATCACCACCGGCACGAGCCACGATCCGCTCCAGCTTCTCCAGGGTGCCGCCACAGTCGAGGGCGTAGGTGCAATAGACAATGGCCTTCTTGCCGTCGATGCGAGGCAACTTGGTGGTCATGCGAGCGGCCCGACCCGGGCGCTGACCGAACAGGAAGATGCCGTCGGTCCAACTGCCGACAATGACAAGATCGGCCTGGGACAACGCCTGCAGGTCAACGGCGGTGATGGGGCATGCCTCGGTGGGCACCCCGGCTGCGCTGAGCTGCTCGGCAATCATATGACCGGCCTTGGCCGTGTTGCCGGTCAGGCTCTCGTAAATGACGACACCATTCATAGCGACCCGAGTATAGCCCACCACGAAGCCCGGTACGGAGGTGGAACGCAACGGGTCTTTCCCGTCGGGAACGGTGGCGTCTGCGACTAGGCTCGAATCGATGAGCTACACCATCGAAATCACGTACTGCGTCCCCTGAGACTATTCCGACCGCGCCGTGAGCGCGACCAGGGATCTTCTGACCAACTACCAGAACGTCATCGACTCGCTGACGTTGGTGGCCGGTGACAAGGGCATCTTCGACGTCACCGTCGACGGTGAGATGCTCTACAGCAAGGGACAATCCGGCCGCCACGCCGAGCCCGGTGAGGTGCTCGAGCTCTTCACCCGATACGTCGGACCCGACGTTCCCCGCTACCCGCGGGACTGAACCCTTCCTCGGAGTTTGATCAGGCGGTGCGCGTCGATATCGACGAACCCGACGATCCGAGAATCGAGGTCTTCCAAGGTCTGCGCGATCATGTCCTGCGCCGCCGGCGGGAGCTGCCGAATGGCGACATGGCCGGTGTCTTCATCGCCGAGGGTGACATCGTGGTGGAGCGGGCACTGGGGGCCGGTTTCATGCTGGACTCGATCCTGGTCGACGGCAAACGCACCAAGCCCCTTCCCGACACCATCGATCCTGCGGTTCCCGTCTACGCCTGCGGACCCGCCGTCCTGCAGCGGATCACCGGCTACCACCTCCATCGTGGACTCCTGGCCTGCTTTCGCCGTCGTCCGGTGGCCACTACCGAGGACGTCGTGGGCCGACCCGGAGGCGGACCGGCGACGGTCGCCATCATGGAGAACATCAACAATCCGACCAACCTCGGTGTCATCCTTCGATGCGCCGCCGGGCTCGGGGTCGAGGCCTTCCTCATCGACCCGACGTGCTGTGACCCCCTCTATCGACGATGCGGTCGGGTCTCGATGGGTGAGGCCTACCGCCTCCCCTACGCCCGGTTGGAGCGCTTTCCCGGCGGTCT
The DNA here is from genome assembly GCA_024638815.1 of Acidimicrobiales bacterium. Classification (GTDB taxonomy): domain Bacteria; phylum Actinomycetota; class Acidimicrobiia; order Acidimicrobiales; family SZUA-35; genus JAHELU01. Next base: position 1,516 of record JAHEJM010000005.1, read on the forward strand.
CGAACCGGTTCGGACCCACGGCTATCGTCTTGTAGCCCTCACCCCGGATCCCGATGCGGTGGACATCGGCGAGCTTTGTCTCGACCCCGAGGAGCGTGTGGCACTGCTGCTGGGGGCCGAGGGCCCGGGACTGACCCCTGACACCATGGACGCCGCCGATGTGCGGGTACGCATCCCCATGTCGGCATCGGTCGATTCACTCAACGTCGGATCGGCGGCCGCCGTGGCCTTCTACGCCGTACAACAGGCTCGTCGCTCGAAGCCATGACCGGCCCCGGAAATGGTTGGATCCCGGGAATCATCACCGGGCCGGCCAACCCTCGATGAGGGCGGCGACACATGGACTGCGGCCGCAGCCCAGTAGGTTTGCACCATGAACACGTCCGACGAGGGTCGTCTTCACCTGCACAAGGACTCGGCGTCGGTAGTGATCGATCTCGATCATGGTGGCCGGCTGGCGTCACTGGTGGCCCACGGGTACGAGCTGTTGGTGACCCGATCCGACAGCCCGACTTCGGACGATCCCCTCAGTTGGGGGGCCTATCCCATGGTGCCGTGGGCCGGTCGGGTCGATGGCGGAAGGTTCCGTTTCGGGGACACGGACCATCAGTTACCCATCAACCTCGCGCCTCATGCCATCCACGGCACCGGGTTCTCCGCCCGGTGCGAGGTGATCGACGACTCGACGATCGCCCTCCGTTTCCGCCCCCCTTGGCCGTTCGCCGGTACCGTCATCCAGTCGTTCGCGCTGGAAGCCGAACATCTCGAAACGACGATGACGGTCACCGCCGACGATCCCATGCCACTACTGGTCGGCTGGCATCCCTGGTTTCGCCGCCGGCTCGACACCGGGCAGGGGCCGAGCCGGGAGGCCGAACTCGACTTCGGCTCGCCGCCGATGTACGAACTCGACGGTCGGGCCATCCCCACCGGCCGCCTCGTCCCGTGCCCGCCCGGACCGTGGGACAACTGCTTCACCGACCTCGACCGTGATCCCCGGCTCCGCTGGCCCGAGCTGTTGACGGTCACCGTCAGCTCGAGCTGCGATCACTGGGTGGTGTTCGACCAGCGATCACATGCCGTCTGCATCGAACCCCAGTCGGCAGCGCCCGACGAGTTCAACCGGCACCCCATGGTGCTCGACGCCGGTCAGAGCTATTCCGCCTGGTACCGAATCACCTGGTCTCCGGACCGGTGAGTGACCAAGGAATACCGGGCTCCGTTACTGGAACACCGAACCACCGTCGAAGAACACGAACAGCGAGATGGTGGCCATCACCGCAATGATGGCCAAGAGACTCCACTGAAGCAGCGCCCACCGATTGTGTCGCTGCTGTTCCAGGTGAGAGCGTTTCGACGATTTGGCCACGTCAGTGTCCTTTCTGTCCGCGGGCATGATCGAGGTCGGATGGCATGTGGTCGGATGGCATGTGGTCGGATGGCATGTGGTCGGATGGCATGTAACGGTATGTCGGCGTCGGGCCGGCCGGACTCATCGCTCAGCCCTGAAGGTCGCCGACAACGTCGAGCCACAGCCGGGTCGTCAACCGTAGCGATTCGACGTCGATGCGCTCATCATCTCCGTGGAAACGGCGGGCGAAGTCACCGGGATCCACGTCAGGACTGAACAAACCGGCCCCGTAGGCGACGGCGCCCATGGAACGGTAGATTCGCGAATCGGTGAAGCCGACCACCATGCCGGGATGCAGATCGGCTCGGGGGAACGACTTGGTCACGGCCCGGGCCAGCGAGTCCCACAGCGGGTTGTCGGTTCGGGAGATCGAGGCCTGATCGTTCATCATGACGTCGATCTCCACCTTGTCGTACAGCTCGCCGAGAGCCTGGCGGAGATGGTGGTCAACGGTATGTTCGTCCTCGCCGGGAAGGGTGCGGATATCGATCTCGAGCTCGACATCACCCGGAATCACGTTGGCCTTCATATCCGGCGACCGAAGAAGGTTGGGCGAAAACGTGGTGTGGGTGCATGCGTGTAGATGCCCGGCGGCGCCGACATTGGGCAGGCAGGCGAGAAACTCGTCGATGCGGTCCGGGTCCCGGAGTACCGCCCTTGTCTGCTCGTCGATATTCATGGCATCGACCTGTGCCGACCACAGCTCGGTGAAGCGGGGCGGCGGACGGTAGTCGGCCAGCCGCTGGATCACCGCAGCCGCCGTGACCAGGGCGTTGTCGGAACGGAACGGCATCGAGCCGTGTCCCGGTCTGCCGGAGATACGGAGCCGGCGCCAGGCAACACCCCTCTCGGCAACATTGATCGTGACCAGAGGTCGTTGCGGGGTGCCACCGTGCAGACCCCCGTTCTCGGTGAGCACGTAGTCGGCCCACATGTCGTCCCGGTGGTTGTCGGCCATCCACCGGGCCCCGAAGGCCGAGCCGGCCTCCTCATCGGCGACGGCGAGGAAGACAACGTCGCCCCGGGGGCGAAACCCGCTTCGGCACAGCCGACCGAAGGCGACGGCCATGGAGGCGGTGATGTTCAACATGTCGACCGCCCCCCTGCCCCACACCTCGCCGTCGATGAGCTCCCCCCCGAAAGGATCCCGGGTCCATCCCTCGGCCCGGGCCGGGACGACATCGGTGTGGCCCATCAGGCACAGTGACGGGGCGTTGGGATCGGAGCCCTCGAGACGACTGATCAGGGAAACCCGACCGGGGGCAGCCTCATAGCGCTGCAGATCGGCTCCCAGAGGTTCGAGATAGGCGGCCAGCGTCTCGGCATTGCGTACCTCGTGACCCGATTCAGGGGTTCCGTCGTTGATGCATCGGTTCCGGATCAATGCCTGGAGCAATTCGACGGTTGAACCGGTCAGATTGCGATCGGGACCCGACACCACGGCTCGACCCTGGCTATCGCCGGTCCCCGGAACTGACCGGCGAATCGCTGTGAAGCTCATCGGGCGCAATGAGGTTGCCGGCGGCGGCCAGCGCCGCCCCGAGATTGACCGCCCGCTCGTATACCGCGGCGAAGTAGTGCTCCGAGGCATTCTGATGGCCCGAAAGCGGTGGGCGCCCCAAGGACTTCACCACTGCCGGCGGATAGGTGGAGATTGTGACCTGAGTGGCGTCGCCCTTGGGCAACCTCTCCGGATCACCCCAGAAGGCCACCGGGTCAACGGCTCTGGACTTGCCCTTCTTCTTACGGCGCCGGCCGCCGCCTCGGGCCGGCCGATTCTGGGTCTTACCGCGATTCTTGGCTGTCGTCATCTGACCAACGCCTCTGTCTCGTTCTTGCTGTCGTCGGTCTCGGGCGAGACGTTCCGTCCGTGCGATCCGGAGTCGGTCCCGGTGTCGGTCGACGATGCGACGCCGATCTCATCCTGGCCGTTGGGCGACGCCGAGGCATTGACGTCGCCCTCGGCCTCGTTGGATCGGGAGGCATCCGACCCGTAGCTTTCGCCTTCGTCCAGATCGGAGATGAGCAGATCGGGGTCGAGGCCGAGTGCAGCCTGAAGCTGCACGGCGTCGAGATCGCCGACCGAGCTGGATTTGGGCAGCACCATCTCGGCGATGCGCCGCTTTCCGGCTACAACCTCCTCAACTCGCTCGTCGACCGTGCCGGGACAAACCAGCCGGTGGCAGATGACCGTGTTCTTCTGTCCGATTCGCCATACTCGGTCCCGAGCCTGGTCCTCAACCGCCGGGTTCCACCACCGGTCGTACAGCACGACATGGCTGGCGGCAGTGAGGTTGAGACCCGTCCCGCCCGCCTTCAGCGAGAGCACCATGGCTCCGGCCCCCTTGAGAGCCTGGAATTCGGACACCATCTTGTCCCGAGCGCCTCGGCTCAGACCGCCGTGATAGCAGTTGACCTTCTTGCCGGTGCGCTTGGTCAGGTACCCGGCGAGACGTTCGCCCCAGGTGGCGAAGTGGGTGAAGATCAGGACCCGCTCATTGGCGGCAAAGACATTGTCGATGATCTCGTTGAGCCGGGCCAGTTTGCCCGAACGGCCATCGAGTGATTCGTCATCGTGCTGGTAGGCGGCGGGATGGTTGCAGATCTGCTTGAGGGCGGTGATGGCGGCCAGCACCGCGCCTTTGCGCTGGTTGCCGTCCTCGGAGTCGGCCGCCTCGGCCACCAGGGTGTCGAGAACGGCCTGGTAGAGGCCGATCTGCTCGGGGGTCATGGCGCAATGATCGAGTTCGTCGATACGATCCGGGAGCTCGGCGGCGATGGCCGGTTCGGCCTTGGTCCGGCGGAAGACGAGGATCCCGTTGAGGGCCCGCAGGGCCCGCTCGGCGCTGTCGCCGCTCCCCGTGCTGCGGGATAGCTGGGAGATGAAGGCCGGCCGGCTGCCGACAAGGCCCGGGTTGGTGAAGTCCATGATGGCCCAGAGGTCGCCGAGGCCGTTCTCGATGGGTGTACCGGTCAGCGCCACCCGGGTTCTGGCATCGAGTCGACGAAGCTGCTGGGCGGTGTCGGAGACCGGATTCTTGATGGCCTGGGCCTCGTCCAGCACGACCTTGTCCCACGAGATCTTTTCCAGGTCGCCGATGTCGCGAACGGCGGTGCCATAGGTTGTGATGACGAGGTCGGCCTTCTCGACCACACGGCGGATCTCCGCTCCCTCCGCCCGGTTGGGACCGTGATGGACCCGTACCTTGAGCCCGGGAACGAACTTGCGGGCCTCGGACGCCCAGTTGCCGACCACGGCCGGCGGAGCAATGACGAGGGCCGGCCCCTCGCCATTCGAGACCATGATGTGGACCAGCATGGTCGGAGTCTTGCCCAGGCCCATGTCGAGGGCGAGGCAGCCTCCCAAACCGGCCTGGTCCAGGAAGTCGAGCCATGTGCGGGCCTCGGCTTGATAGCTGCGCAGTTCACCCTTGAAACCGTCCAGCGTGACCGGCGGATTCTTGGGCAGGCTGGAGGCCGATGCCAGGAGGTCGGCGGCCCAACCGTCGCCGGCCAGGGTTGTCCCACCGGGGAACGGCGAGCCCTCCAGCCCGAGGGCGTGGCGGAGCATGTCGGCACCACTGAGCCGGGTCTTGTCCGCACGGTCGGCCAGGGCGGCTGCCGCTTGGGCCAGGTCGGCCTTGTCCAGCTCGACCCACTGTCCGCCGGATTTGACCAGAGGCCTGGCCTCCGACGCCAGGGCGTTGATCTCCTCGGCCGACAGCTCGACGTCGCCGAAGACCACACTCCAGCGCACGTTTGCCAGCTGCTGGGCTCCGACCACCGATTCCTGGGTTTCCTCCGAGGTCAGGCGGAGGGCCGGTGCGGTCCGTTTGCGGGACAGAACCGGGGCACGGACCTCATAGCCGGCCGCCTTCAGAACCGGTCCTTCCTTGGTCATTAGTTGCCAGGCTTCCTCCTGACTCAGCACCACCTCGCCCCGGCGCCGAGCTCCGGGGCGGAGCAGCTCGGGATAAAGCCGTTCCAGGCGGATCAGCTCCTGCTCGACTTCCTTGCGTCGCGTGTTCGACGAGTTGACCATTGCCTGCTCGACCGGGAGCAGGCGATCCTCACTGTTGGGGGCCAGAACCGACAGGTACCAGGCGTTGGACTCGTCGGGCGGGTCGAGCTGGATGATCAGGCTGAACTTCTTGGTGCCGGTCACCGGCTTGGTCCACTGGTCGATACGGCGGGACAGTTCGGAGCCCATCCTGCTGGGGGCGAGGAACGGCTTGCCGTCGAGTAGGGACAGGAACGCCTCGGCCACGTCGGCCTTGGTCGAGGGGTCCGGGGGCGGGGCCGGCACGTCCAGTCGGGCCGCCGCTTCGTGGCAGATCGCGGTGACGATGTCACCGCCGATGGCGTCGGTCATGGCCCCGGCGTCGGGCCGGCTCTCGATCACGCCCACCGAACCGGGTAGGGCGGCGCTGAGCGCCCCTCGCTCGGAGTCGTCCACAAGAGCCGGGACCCAGCGGACCTCGAAGGCCGACATGCCTTCGGCGCCCTGGGGGGTGTCCGGAGTCCGGCGGGCCTTCTTGATATGGGGTACGACCCGGCCCTGGGCCACCAGGCGCACCGCCATGGCCGTGACATGCCCCATCCAGGCCACGCTGGGCCCGGTCGTGTCTTGGTCGGCGGTGGAGCCGAGGGCGACCAGCCAGCCCAGGCAGGCTCTGATCGGAGCGGAGACCGCGGAGGCTCGTCCCTGGTTTGGGACCTTGATCGAGTTGTAGGTGTCCCAGTCGATCGAGTCGGCGCCGGCGTCGGCCAGCATCGAACGCAGTTGCTCCTCGTCGGCCGCATCGGCTCGGTAGCCCGAAGCCCACGCAACCACCCGACCCGGTGTCCATGACAACTGGAGCTGGGTCTCGCCCGCCTCGATGGGCAGTGGCTCGATCGATTTCGATGCCTTGGTCGGAGTCGGCGCAGGGCCGCCGGCCGGTCCGATCAGTTCGGCCAGCACCTCATCGATTCGCCGTCGCTCGCCCTCGAAATCGGCCACCACCATGTTGCGCTCGTGGCCCTTCAGCTCGCGCCCGACTCGCTCGATGGCGACATCGAGATCATCGAGCATTCGAAGCAGCGCAGCCGCCCATGCCTTCTTGTGGTCCTTGAGCATGGCGATGTCGCCATCGCCGGCAAGACCATCGAGGTGGGCTTGAACCGCACCAAGAAACTCGTCGTACGAAACCGGTAGTGGTCCCGCGCTCATAGTGGTGATTGCCTTCTCCAAATTCGTAGGTAACCCCGTGTACCGACGCAGGGGGCTACGCCGTGCTGCCGCTACCTTTCACGGACTCGAACGGCCACATCCCAACCAACGGGGGGCCGCCCATCTCAGGCCAGCACGAGCCCGGGCCCGACGCCCAATTCGCGGCGTGATCCTTATCCTAGCGCATCGACAACCTGATCGCCACAACCCTTCTGATCGGCGGTGGCAATCCGGGATTGAGCCCTCCGCTGCCGGTTCGGAGATCAGCCGTGGGTACCGAGATCGACCTGGTACGCCTCATAAATGAGATCAGAGCCCCGCTGGCGGTGGCGCGACAGCTGGCCCAGCAGTTCGACGGCAAGTTTCCTGATGTCGTCGGCCCGGTCGGCCACGTCGTCGTCGCCCACTCCGGCCAGGGCAAGCCGAAGGGCGTCCACCATCTTCTCCATCTCCTCGTGGTCTGCCTTCATGCCAACCACCCGATTGGCCAGTCGGGGCTGGTCCGCCATCACCTCGTCCAGCAAACCGCCGTCGGCCTCGGTTTGTTTGATGTGTTCGGCGATTCGGGCCACGGCGTGATCCACGGCCATGGCCACCCGCAGTCGCCACTTGTTGGCGTCGCCGATCGGCGAAGCCAGGGCGTCCTCCAGGCCCGTGATGGCCTGATAGAGGGCCTCACGGCGGACCCTGATGGCGGCCACCTTCTCTTGATCCGGTTCCCTTTTCGGCTCTTCGACTGCCATGGTCAACCTCGGCTTTCGGTCACGGGCGGCGCAGTGACTGTCGATTGCCCTACCCCGACCCCACGCTAGTACAAACCGGCGGACGGCGACAGTGGCCGGTTGGCGAAACCCGGCTACTCCCGGTGCCCGTCGAGCCGGATCTCCACTCCCGGTACCTCAGGCTCGTCGTCCACCATCTGGGCCGGGAATCCGGGGGCTCGCACATCGACCCCGGTTCGTTCCTCGAGTCGCCGGATGACGTTGGGCGACCATTCCCGAGATCCGTAGCGTTCGATGGCGTCGGCGAAGATGGCGCCGAAAAAAGGCGCCAGTTCGAGATCGACCTCCGCACGGTCGGCCACCGCCTGGAACAATCCCAGGTCCTTTGCCACCAGGTCCATGGTGAAGTTGATGTCGCGGCTGCCGTTGAGAATGACCTGACTCTCGGTTTCGTGCACGAATGAGTTGCCGGACGAGATACGGATGGCGTGGTACGTGGTGTTCAGATCCATACCGGCCCGTTGGGCCGTGACCAGGGCCTCACACAGTGACAACAGATTCGCGGTGGCCAGGTAGTTGGTGATGACCTTGAGGATTGAGGCCGAGCCCAACGGCCCGGTATGAAGGATCTGCCGGCCCATGGCCGCCAGCAGGGGAAGGACCCGGTCGAAACCGTGACGTGGTCCACCGGCGAGAATGGCGATGTTGCCGGTGGCGGCCCGGTGGCATCCCCCCGACACCGGGCATTCCATGGCGATTCCTCTGGCGGCGGTGATCTTGTCGGCCAGGCGGCGAACCTCGGCCTCGTCGGTGGTGCTCATTTCCATCCACACCATGCCGGGCCGAAAGGCCGACAGGACTCCGTTCTCACCCTCCAGCACCCCGGCGCTGACCTCCGGGCTGGGGAGGCAGGTGATGATCACATCCACTCGATCCACCAACTCGACCAGGGAATCGGCCCACCGGGCACCGTTCGCTTCCAGTGACGCCGCCCTTGACCGATCGAGATCGTGGACAAACAGATCGAATCCGTTGCGGACAATACTCCCGGCCAGCTTGGCCCCGACGTTGCCGAGCCCGATGAACCCGACCCTTTGCCCATTCTCCATTTCCGGCACCCCTTCTGCCCTGCTCCGGCCTGCCAATCCGTGGCTGCGGATCGTCGATGGTGACTCGGTACGGTACCGGACCGCGGGCAACGGAATCCAACCGACACCCACCGACGTCGCTACCCTCGAAGCGGTGGACCGTCGCCGCCTGATCGAATCCTTGAGCCTGGCATTGCGGGCCGAGGTCACGTCTCTTGGATCGGTCTCCGGCGGCGATGTTCATCAGGCATGGACCGCCACCCTCGACGACGGTCGCCGGGTGTTCGCCAAGACCCTGGCCACCGCCAACGACAGCGCGCAATCGGCCGGCCCCTCCAGCCCCGGTCCGGGTCGAGCCGAGGTCACGGTGAGCGGTGTCGGTGGTACCCGAACCGTGACCCGGGCCGAAGCCCACGACAGATTCCGGACCGAGGCCGCCGATCTGGCCTGGCTGGCCGAGACGGGAACCGTGGCCATTCCGGCCGTGGTGGCCGTCGGGCCGATCTCGGCCCCTTTCCTCGCCCTGGAGTGGATCGACCTCGACGGACCCGGCACCGGGCGGCGGGCCGGCGTCGACGATGACGGCTCTTCCGAGACCCGGTTCGGTCACGACCTGGCCCGACTGCACGCCCACCCGACGGACGACAGTCGATTCGGACGGGCCGACCGCAGCCCGACCGGAAGTCGCCGCCTGCCCAACGAACCGACCGAGGACTGGGCCGTCTTCTACCGAACACAGCGGCTGGAACCCCTGATCGAGCTGGCGTCAACCTCCGGCTCGTTGGCCACGGACACTCTTGATCGGCTGGTCGATGTGGCCCAGGGAGTTGACCGATGGATCCCGGCTGACGTGGCACCGTCCCGGCTCCACGGCGACCTGTGGGCCGGAAATCGCCTGATCGACCACAACGGTACGAGCTGGTTGATCGACCCCGCCTGTTTCGTCGGTGATCGTGAGTTCGATCTGGCCATGATGCACCTCTTCGGCGGTTTCGGTCCCGACTGCTACGCCGCTTACCGGGATCATCAGCCGCTGACCGAAGGCTGGCGAAACCGGGTCGACCTCTACCAGCTGGCCCCCCTCGTCGTCCACGCCATCAAGTTCGGCGGACCGTACCCCGGCGCCGTCGACGCCGCCCTCAATCGTCTCGGGATGCCGTAGCGGAGCCGGGCACGCCCAACTGCCCGACCGCCGGTGTGCCCACAGTCGGTGTGCCCGGCCGCCGGTGTGCCCGACAGTCGGTCCCGACCTACACCGGCTGGGACTTCTGCTCGGTTTGGTCGAATGGGGCTGCCGCTCCACCGGGCCGTAGTTCGGCCAGCAGCCGTAGGCTGGTCAGCTGTTCGTCGACATCGTAGGTCGAGGTGAAGACCATGATCTCGTCGGCCTCGGTCTTGGCCACGAGATCTCGCAGCCCCTCGTGCACCGACGCCGGATCACCGACGATGGCCGAGCCGGCCATGGCCTCGGCTGCGCCCCGGGAGGGATGATCGGCCGCCTCGTCCGGTGCCAGCAGGGGGAGAATGCGACCGGTCCGAAGACCGAGTCGTCGCAGCTGCCCTGGCAACGCCAGAAACCGGGCCCGCTCATCGGATTCGGCGCACAGCACCGACGCCGTCACCAGAACGCTGGGCCGGGCCAGACGCTCGCTCGGCTGGAACGAGTGCCGGTACAGCTCGACCGCCTCGACCGTTCCGCCCATGTCGAAATGATGAGCGAAGGCGAAAGGCAAGCCAAGCACACCGGCCAGCTGGGCGCTGAACCCACTGGAGCCGAGAAGCCAAATCTCCGGGAAACCGACCGCGTCGGGCGTCGCCACGAAGTGATCCCACATACCACCTTCGCGGCGGGGATCGCCAAGCAGCCCCATCAGGTCGATCAGGTGATGAGGGAAGTCCTCGTCCTGAGCGACACGGGCCCCTCGCAGCGCCCGGGCCGTTGCCTGGTCGGTGCCGGGAGCTCGACCGATACCGAGATCGATCCGACCAGGATGGAGTGCCTCCAGCAATGCGAACTGTTCGGCCACCGCAAGCGGGGCGTGGTTGGGCAACATGACGCCACCCGACCCGAGGCGGATCCGGGTGGTGACGGCACCGAGGTGAGCAAGCAGTACCGCCGGTGATGTGCTGGCCACGGTGGCCATGTTGTGATGCTCGGCCACCCAGATTCTCCGGTAGCCGAGCCGGTCGGCGAGTCGAGCCACCTCCGTGGTCGCGGCCAGAGCGTCAGCCGAGCTGCGACCCTGGGAGACAATGGCAAGGTCGAGAACCGATAGCGGGGGCAGTACCGACTCGTCATCCATACGCCGATCACCTCAACCGTGGTCCGACCGTTCACCGCCCGATTCGCCCACCGGTTGGTGTATCCGGTTTGCCCATCGGTTGGTGTGTACGGTATCAGAGCATCATGTCTTCCGAGAGTTCACCCGCCGGCACCACCGCCTCAAGTTCGGCTTCGGATCACCGAGCCAGCGGCGCCATTTTCACCGTGCCCTGCGCTGATCTCGATCGATCGATAGGCGAGCTGACGAGTCTCGGCTTCCGCCTGAACGAGATCGGGCCGGCCGACGCCCCGAGCTATGCCGTCATGAGCGGCAACGGTGCCGAGCTCCGGCTCGATCGTTCCGTCTTCGAGCAGGGGGAACGCCGACCGTTCCTCCGCCTACCCCGGGATCCGAGCGGGTTCGACCTGGGTGCCCACACCTCATCCTGGCTTCGGGGGCCAACTCCGCCTGACATCGCCATCCCGAAACCCTCGTTCACCCTGTCCCGGGCCGACGGTGCGAGCGATGGCGGCGGCTGGCATACCGGCCGGGCCGGGATGCGGTACCGGGATCTGATTCCCGATCGTTGGGGCGGGGCCGTCATCGCCTCCCACATCAACATCGCCGATGGCGGCCCGGTGCCGGATTACGTTCACTACCACCATGTCGACTTCCAGCTGATCTTCTGCCATCGAGGCTGGGTTCGGGTGGTGTACCAGGATCAGGGCGATCCCTTCGTGCTCCACCCCGGCGATGCCATCCTTCAGGCGCCCGGCATTCGCCATCGTGTGCTCGAGTCATCACCCGACTTCTACGTGGTCGAGGTCACCTCCCCCGCCCTCCACCCCACGATGTTGGATCACGATCTGGAGCTTCCAAACGGCTCGACACCGGGCCGACGCTACGGAGGCCAGGACTACGTGCACCATCGCCACGACCGGGCAGAACCGGTGCCGGTGGACAACCGCGGCCTGACAGCGAGGGACTTGGGCCTGTTCTCCGCTACCAACGGCCGCTTTCACGGCTATGTCGTGGAGCCCGGGACCGCCGGCCATACTGACGGTGGGACGTCCCCCATTCCGGTCAGCGTCGACGAATTGTGTCGTCCCCGGGGTCGGGAACGCCTCGCCTTCACCCTCCTGTTCATGCTCGACGGCTCGGCCACCGTCACCGGCGACGACGGCGTCTCGGCCGAACTCGGTACCGACGACTCCGTCGCCATCCCATCCGACATGACGGCCACCGTCGTCTTCGATGAAGGCTTCGAGCGAGCCCTCGTGCTGACCGGCACCCTTGGCCACCACGAGGCCGGCTGAGGTTCTCGGCGACCGTTCAATCGCCGCTCAGCGAAACGAGTCCATCCATCCCAAACCAAGATCGGTGGTGAGGGCCGGCCGGTACTCGGCACCGAAGAAGCCGGTGTAGCCGGCCTCCATGATCCACGGGATCAAGCGGGAGTAGTCGATCTCACCGCCATCGGGCTCGGACCGATCCGGGATGGAGGAGAACTGGATGTGGCCGATGTCGTCCAGGTTGTCGGAGATGGCCCTCTGCAGATCGCAGCCCGACATCGCGGCGTGGTAGCAGTCGAACAGCATCCTGACGTTGGGCTCACCGATCTCCGCCACCGTGCGCGCCGCCTGCTCCACGGTACGGAGGAAGTAGCCGGGCCGAGCCGCCTCGCACATGGGCTCGATGAGAACACCGACGCCGTACTCCCTGCCTTTCTTGGCCGCATACCGGAGGTTGTTCAAGTAGGCGATCTCAGCCTGGCTTCCCACGCTCAGCCCAGCAAGCACGTGGACCCACAAGGCCGAGGTGTCGGCGGCGTAGGCGAAGGCTTTATCGATTGCGGTCCGGGCCTCGGGCTCACGGCCGGGCACCGCCGCCAGCCCGAAGTCCCCCTGGGCCAGATCGCCGGCCACCGTGTTGAGCGAGAGCAGGGGAAGACCGGTCTCCTCGAGGGTCAGAGCAACCTCCAGGGAGTGGGTGATGTAGGGCCAGTACACCTCGACGGCGTCGAATCCGGCCCGTTTGGCCGCCCGGACGGCGTCGCACAGCTCCAACTCCGTCCACAGCATGCCCAGGTTGGCCGACAGTTTGACTGGTGTGATCATGGTCATTCCATCCGCTCGCTGGGCCGCTGGAGCCGGCCATTCTCGGGCCGTCCCTGGCAGATCAGTGACATCCTAGTCTGTGCCGGCGGGCGGCCCCGCCACGCCCACCACAACATCGCCGGCTAACCCACAGCCCGCACGAAGGCGTCGATGAGATCGGCGATCTGAACCACGTGGGTGTCCTCGTGCATTGTGTGACCGCCATCCTCGACGGCCACGAACCGGCACTGCGGCATCTTTCGTTCCAGGTAGCGGCCGGCCGACTCGTACTCCGGACGGTCGTCGGTGCCGGCCAGCACCAACACGGGGATCTCCATCGTGTCGATGGTGTCCATGACCACACTGTCGTGCTGCAGGTTCAATTCGGCCGCCTGGGGGACCACCCCGAACCGGTGGGCATTGCGGCGGGACCGTTCGTTCCAGGCCTCCCGCTTCGCCGGATCGCGGAACCCGGGCCCGGTGTTCAGAACCACCAGGCCGCGGGCCACGCCAGGGCGGGTTGCGGCATGGGCGAGGGCCAGATAGCCCCCGAGCGAGTGACCGATCAGGACCGGTGGACCGTCCACCAGGCCGATCAGCTCGTCAATGTCGTCGAGCGCCCGGTCACGGCCGTACTCGGACGGATCCTCGGGCACCGGTGATCCACCATGGCCGAGCAGGTCGATGGCCGCGACCTGGTGGTCGCCGGCCAGCCGGTCCATGACCGGAGCCCAGGTCCGCATGGTGCTTCCGATGCCGTGGATGAAGATGATGCTGGGCCTGGCGCCGGGTTCCGGCGACCCCCCGGCCTGCGGTTGTTCGCCGGTCGAGCCCGGACCACGGATCTGATAGTGGACGCGCACGAAGATGGAGGCTAGTGCCGTCCGGCCTGAGTCCTACACGCCGATTGACTTCGGCCTCTCCTACATTGTGAATCGTAGGTTGGTGGCCGCCCGCCATCCCCAGTCGTCGTCGCCGGTCCACGAGACGGTCCCCGACTCGATGGCGCCGTCGGGATCGATGCGACCGCACGCCAGCTGGATGAACGTCACCAGGTCGCTGGTGACGACGACGTCGGGTTGATCGATCAACTCCACTACCCTGGCCCGACCGTCGACCTTCACCGCCATTGATCGGCCGACGGGGCCCTGCACGTCGAATCTGATCGACATGCCGTCGGGAAGGCCGATCTTCTTGCCCACGATGTAACCCAGCGAGTGGTGGACCTGGTCCAGCGCAACTTCGGCCGTGGGGCCCGAGTCATCGGTGGGAATGCCGAGTGGGGTCGTGATGTCCCGCTCGTGAACCCAGAAATCGAACACCCGGATCCGCATGAACTGCCGGTAGGTGGCCGGACCGACCGGAGTGGGGCCCACGATTTCCAGCGCCTCGTCGTCGAGAGAGCGGAGATCCTGGCGCCGCTGTTCGAACACTTCCCGGGTCCGGGCCGTCACCTGGGCGTTGTCGGCGCCCTCCAGTTCGCTCAGAAACGGTCCGATTCGATCGAACGGCAGCGAGTCATCGGGACCCGTCGGTTGCCAGCCGGTCAGGACATGTTCGATGGCGGCCAGGTGGAGTACAACGCCCCGCACGTCCCAGTCGGGGCAGAGCGATTGAACCTGCCACTGAGACTCGTCGAGATCGGCCATCAGGGCCTCGATACGGTCGAAGCAGGTCTCGACCATGCCGGCCTCACTGTCGGGTTCGTGGTTGGTCGTCATCTCGCGCTCACCTCGGAAGTTGCGTTGCCGATCGGGCCGGGATCGGCTCGAACTGCCGGCGATCGGTTCGTCAGCCGGGCTCAGAACACCGAGCGTCGCCCCGAGCCCCCGTCGGCGACGATGGTAGTTCCGGTCAGGTGGCCGGCCCTAGCCGAGGCAGCGAACACCACCACGTCGGCGATCTGTTCAGGTCGGGCCGGCGGCGGATCGTCGGGCAGCAGGTCCTCCCACCGGTCGACGGTGCCGAACCGATCCAGCGACTGCTTCTGGAGAGATCCGATCAGACGCTCGGTGAGGGTGAGACCGGGGCTGACTCCCACCACCCGGACGCCATGATGAAACGAGGCCGCGCCCTGGGCCGCAGTGAAGTTGACGAGGGCGGCGTCGGCCGCCGAGCCGGCAATGAAGTCGGCCGACGGGTGATCGGCAGCGGTGCCGATGACATTCACAACGACACCGCTCCCCCGCCGTTCCATGGCCGGCAGGACACGACGACAGAGATTGATGTAGCCGAATACCTTGACATCCCACGCCTCCCGCAGCGTCTGATCGTCAACGGTTTGCAGATCACCGGCCGGAACCGGGCCGGCATTGTTGACCAGGATGTCCACATCGCCAACGACGTCCATCAACGCCTCCTGATGATCGGCGCGGGCCAGGTCGCATGAATGACTCGACACCTGCACCCTGTAAACCAGTCGCAGCTCCCGGGTCGCCTCCTTGAGCGGGCCGACCTCGCGAGCAGCCAGCGCCAGGTCGACACCTTCAGCCGCCAGCCGGTGGGCACAGGCCAATCCGATACCTTTTGATCCCCCGGTGATGAGAGCCTTCTTGCCCGCGAGCTCGAGTTCCATCCCATCACCACGGTATCCCAAGGGTCGTGGGCAGCGCTCATCGATACCACCTCGGACGTCTCGTCTACCGGGTACCGCCGCCGCACACACGCCGCTACCGTGGCCGACGTGGCCGAGAACAGTCCAACCCGTACCGTGCCTGTCATCTGCTTCACCGCACCGTCGGGGACGGGGAAGACCACGCTCTTGGGCGCGGTGATCGAGGGGTTGACCAAGCGGGGCTACCGAGTCGCCGCCATCAAGCACGACGCCCATCGCATCGAGCTCGACACCGAGGGTAAGGACTCGTGGCGTCTACGTCAGGCCGGTGCCGTCGACACGGTCCTCATGGGCGAGAACCAGCTGGCATGGATGGGCTCGCCGTCATCGTTGCCCAGCCTGGACGTGGTGCTGCCGCTACTGTCCCGGGAGGCTGATGTGGTCGTGGTCGAAGGATTCCGGTCGGCCGGACTTCCCACGGTTCTGGTGGAGCGGCCCGAGGTAATCGATCCGACCTGGCGCCGGCCCGATGACGACCAGGTCATTCTGACCGTGCATCCTGACGACCACGAACTGGTGGTCGACCACTTGGAGTCCCACTATCTGGCGACCTCGGCCACGGGCGCCGAGCCGTGAGTTTTCGCCCACGTCGTTGATGCCGCAGACCTCTCAATGAATGACGAGAATGGCCGATGACATCGATATGGCAGAACCTGCTGAAGCCACATCGGTGGAGAGCTTTCACGAGAGCCTCGAGGCGACGTTGGGTGAGAATGAACCCATGTGCCTGGCCATGATCCGGATTCGCGTCGACGCCGACGGCGACGGTGATGCCTCGTCGGTCCCCAATGACGATGCCGTGGCGGCGGTCCAGACGCGGCTGAGCACCCAGCTTCGTGGCTACGACCTGATGGCCCGGGTCGACGGCCGCACGTTCATCCTGGTGGTCAAGACATTGGCCGACGTTCGGGTTCTCGACTCACGCATGTTCGAGCTCTACAACCGACTGGCCGAGCCCTACGACCTCGACGGGTCCGAGGTTCCGGTACCGGTTGCGCTCGGAGCCGCAGTGCGACTGCCGGCCGAGCCCGCCGGTGAATTGATCGCCCGGGCCGGCAAGGCCCTGGCCGCGGCCGAGGCCGCCGGTGGCAAAGCACCGGTGCTGATCTAGGCTCCCCACCTTTCGCCCGTCAGCGGGAACTGCGTTGGTCAGTCGCCCCTGAACTCGGGCTTGCGCTTCTGGGCGAAGGCGGCGATGCCCTCCTGTCCGTCGTGGGTGCTCATGGCGGCGAAGATGGTGGCCGCCTCGTATTCGCCCGCCTGCTCAAGCGGTGACTCGAAACCCTCGTAGATGACCCGCTTGGCCGGACCGGTGGCCCATGGACCGGCGGCCAACTCCCGGGCCAGATCGAGGGTCGCCTGATCGACCTCGTCGTCGGGCACCACCCGGTTCACCAGACCCCACTGCTCGGCCTCGTCGGCCGACAGTACCCGGTTGGTCAAGGTAAGATCCAACATGCGTCGCAGCCCGATGTGGCGGGCCAGAAAGTAGCTGGACGTGCCGTCGGGCGTGACGCCGGCCCGGGTGTAGGCCATGGTGTACTTGGCCGACCGGCCGCTGATGACCAGGTCGAAGGCGCTCATGAGCGACAGGCCGGCGCCACCTGCCGCCCCCCGCACCCCGGCCACAAACGGCTTGGCCACACGGTTCATCTTGTAGATGGCGCCGTGGAAGTCGACCAGCATGTCGGCGGCCAGATGAGGGACGCGCTCACCCGCTTCGTGGAACGTCTTGAGGTCCCCGCCGGCACAGAACACCTTGCCCTCGGCGGTGACGGCGACAGCGCGCACCGACCGGTCGAACTCGATGGCCAACATGACCTTGCGCAGCTCCCGGGAGAAGGTCGGGTTGACGGCGTTGGCTCCCTCGGGCCGGGTGAATCGTAGGTGGGCCACGCCGTCGACCACGTCGTAGCTCAGGGTCTCGAAGCTGGTTGTCTCTTCCATTGGCACTCCTTCAGTGACATATTCATCGGCCCGTCTTCCCCGGCCGTCTCGATCCTCCCGGTCGACCCCCGATCGGACACGTCGATCGGACACCATTATCAGCCGGCATCGTCACACAGCATCCTCACACAGCATCCTCACACAGCATCCTCACACAGCATCCTCACACAGCATCCTCACACAGCATCCTCACACAGCATCCTCACACAATGCGGCTGTCATGCGTGCCCCAGTATTCGTCCCTCAACAGTCGCTTGTACAGCTTGCCTGTCGGCAGCCGGGGCAATTCGGGCCGGAAGTCGATTGATTTCGGCGTCTTGTAGTGGGCCAGGTGCTCCCGGCTGTAGGCGATCAATTCCCGGGCCACCTCGTCGCTCGGATCGATGCCGTCTTCGAGCTGAATCACGGCCTTGACCTCCTCGCCCATGTCTTCGTTGGGAACCCCGAACACGGCCACATCAGCCACCTTGGGGTGAACCACGAGGCAGTCCTCCACCTCCTGGGGGTAGATGTTGACCCCACCGGAGATGATCATGAACGCCTTGCGGTCGGTCAGGTAGAGGTAGCCGTCGTTGTCCAGGTAGCCGATGTCGCCCAGCGTTGACCAATTGGGGTGCTCGGGGTGTTGCGCCCCCTTCGTCTTCTCCGGGTCGTTGTGGTACTCGAACGGCATCTGCTCCCGTTCGAAATAGATGGTCCCGGACTCGCCGTCGGGCAGCTCGTTGCCCATCGCGTCGCAGATGTGAACGACGCCGAGGATCGACTTGCCCACGGTGCCCGGATGGCCCAGCCAGTCGTCAGGGGTGCAGAACACGAAGCCGTTGACCTCGGTACCGGCGTAGTACTCGAAAATGATGGGGCCCCAGAGGTCAAACATCTGACGCTTGATTTCCACCGGGCACGGGGCGGCGGCGTGGACGGCCACCCGGTGGCTGGACCAGTCATGACCCTGCTTGGCCTCCTCGGGCAGCTTGAGTATGCGACCGAACATCGTCGGTACCCATTGGGAGTGGGTGACGCGGTACTGGTCGATGAACCGCAGAGCATCGGCGGCATCGAACCGCTCCATGATCACACAGGTTCCCCCCAGCGACTGGAGCGAGGCGGTGAACCCGAGCGGTGCGGAGTGATAGAGCGGTGCCGGTGACAGGTACACGGTCTCGGGTCCGAAGCCGAACAGGCCCTGGGTGAGCAGCACGAGTGCCGGCGTGCCGTCGGGATCATCGATCTCCACCTCGACCAGTGGCCGCTTGATCCCTTTGGGGCGGCCGGTGGTGCCGGAACTGTAGAGCATGGTCTCGCCCCGTGGTTGCCCGGGCAGGGCCTCGGCCGGATATCGATCCAGGGCGGCGTCGAAATCGTCGAAGCCGTCGATCCCCCCGCCGACGCTGAGCCACACCTCGACATCGGGCAAAAGGTGTGGGAGTTCGGCCACCAGGTCGGCCATGGCTGCCGAGGCGAAGACGGCCCTGCAGGCGGAGTCGTCCAGGATGTAGGACGACTCCTCCGGCTGGAGGAACCGATTGATGGCGGTGATGTACATGCCGGATCGGGTGGCGGCCCAGAAACAGACGAAGTACTCGAGCCGGTTCTCCATGAAGACGGCGACGTGGTCCCCCCTGGCCAAGCCGGCCTGGGCCAGCAACCGGGCCAGCTGGTTGGAGCGGTCGTCGAGCTGTCGATACGTGATCTGCTGCCCGCTCCCGGCCATGATCGCCGCCGGCTTGTCCGGAGTGGTGGCGGCGAAGGTACCTGGATACATCGAACGTCCTCCCTGATTCGATAGGGCCGGTCAGCCGCTCCGGCCGACGCACGACCCGGCGACGACCGGCCACCGGCGACCGGCACCGAGCGTAGTTGGCCCGATGACGGTGGTGCACACCGACCGGGCCGCCTGAGCCTGCCCTTCCGGGGCGAGCCCGCTCCGTCAGCCGTCGTTGGAGCCGGCTGCCGACTCTGCTGCGTGATCCTGGCGGTTGATCAGGTGTGCCGCGGCCATCACGAAGTACTCCTGCATGGCCTCGGCGATGCTGGGGTGGAGATCGGGGCTGGCGTCGAGGGCGGCCAACATGTGGTGGAGCCAGGCATCCCGGGCCGCAGTGTCGATGGGGAACGCCATGTGCCGCATGCGGAGCCGGGGATGGCCCCGTTGCCGGTTGTAGTCGTCGGGTCCGCCCCAGTACTGGACGAGGAAATCGGCCAGGTGCCGCTTGGCGTTGGTGAGATCCCGGGGATACATGGGACGCAGGATCTCATCGGTGGACACACCGGCGTAGAAGCGATCGACCAGCCCGTCGAAGAACTCCCGGCCGACCAGGTCGTAGACCGTCTGCGGCTCCGGGTTGGCGTCGGCCGTCGGGCTGGATTCGGTCTCCACAGGTCTCCTCTACCCCGGTTCGGGGGTTGCGGGCCGGTATCGTCGAGCGAACCGATGGCCGAGGCTGGTCAACACCTCGTACCCTATCGTGCCGGCATCGGCGGCCACGGCATCCACGGTGCGGCTCGGTCCGATGACCTCGACCGGTGCGCCCTCATACAGGGTTGACGGCTCGAGATCGGTCACATCGACGGTGATGAGGTCCATGGACACCCGACCAACGATGGGGGCCGACGCCCCGGCGATCACCACCGACGACCGGTTGGAGGCCGAGCGCAGGAAGCCGTCGGCGTACCCCAGCCCGACCGTGGCGATGACCGATGCCCGATCGACACGATGACTGGCGCCGTAGCCGACGGTGTCGCCGGGCTCGGCCCGGCGAATCTGGACGATCGGGGCCTCCAGCGTGACCACCGGCAACATGGGGTTGGCCACCAACCGCTCGGGCTGGGGATGGCCGCCATAGAGGGCGAAGCCGGGCCGGACCAGATCGAAATGGTAGTCGGGGCCGAGGAACACCCCGGCCGAGTTGGCCAGTGAGGCCGGGACATCGGGAAGGCTCCGCCGGACGGCCAGAAAGCGCTTCAGCTGGAGCTCGTTCTGCTCGGTGTCGGCCTCGTCGGCCGAGGCCAGGTGGCTCAGCACGAGTTCCAAACGCAAGCCTTCCAGCAGGTGCGGGTCGGTCGACAACCGACTCCATTCGTCACGATCCAGCCCGAGCCGGGTCATTCCGGTGTCGACGTGCAAGGCAGTGGCCAGGGGCTGCCGCTGCCGCTCGACCCAACGCTGCCACCGGTCGAGCTGACCCAGGGTGTTGACCACCGGCACGATGTCGTGGGCAACGAGGTCGGCCTCCTGGCCGGGAAGCACACCGTCGAACACGACCACCCTTGCCTCCGGGACCAGGGCTCGAACCGCCAACGCCTCGTCGAGACGGGCCACGAAGAACGTCCGGCATCCAGCCCCCGACAAGGCCTCCACCACAGGGCCCAAACCGAGGCCGAAGCAGTCGGCCTTGACCACGGCGGCGGCCTCGGAACGGGTGGACAGTTCGGCTCGGATCCGTCGATAGTTGGCGACCAGGTTCGCCAGATCAACGATGAGAGTGGGCGTGGACAGCGTGGATGCCGAACCGGTGGAGGCCGGCTGAGCGTCAACCACGGCGGTGGTGGAGATCGGGAGCAAGACTCACAAAGGACGAGACTACTTCAGAACCTCGGCCAGGGTTTCGATGAACTGGGCGATCTGATCGTCGCTCACCACCAGGGGTGGGCACCAGATGATGCCCTCGCCCACGCCTCGGATCACGACGCCGCGGTCGAGCATGTCCCGTTTGAGCGGCACGGCGTCACGACCGACGTCGGCGGCCCATACCGCGCCCACGCCCCGGTAGCCCTTGATGATGCCGTCGGCCACCAGCGCATCCAGGCCCTCCACCGTCTTCTTGCCGATGTCATTGGCCCGCTCCACCAGCCCGTCGGACTCGATGAGCTTGATATTGGCCACCCCGGCGGCGCAGGCCATGGGATGCCCGGAGTAGGTATAGCCGGTGCGAAGCATGAACCCGGGCTCACACAGCTCCTGGGCCACGTCGGGGGCGACGATGACCCCGCTCAGAGGCTGATAACCGGAGCTGACCCCCTTGGCGAAGGTCATGAGGTCGGGGGTCACGCCGAAGGTCTGGGCTCCGAACCACGAGCCGGTGCGCCCAAAGCCGCAGATGACCTCGTCGAAAACCAGCAGCGACCGATGCTGATCGCACAGGCGGCGCAGGCCCTGGAGGTAGCCGTCCTCGGGCGGCCACACCCCACCGGCGCCCTGAACCGGTTCGGAGATCACGGCGGCGATGCGCTCACCGTGTCGGGCGAAGGCCTTCGCCACGTCCTCGATGTTGTCGTTCGGCACCTCGATGAAGTGGGGCACCAGATCACCCCAGCCCTCCCGGTTGGGGGCGATGCCCTGGGCTGCGGTGCCCCCGAAGTTGGTTCCGTGGTAGCCGTGGGTCCGGCGAATGATGATCTGCTTGTCGTCGTGACCCCGGCGCTGCTGCACGAGCCGAGCGATCTTCAACGCGGTGTCCACCGCCTCCGAACCGGAGCAACCGAGGAAAACCCGGGGGTCGTCGAACGGGGACTTGTCGGCGATCAGGGCTGCCACTGCCCGGGCCGGCTCATTGGTGAACGGATCGAAGGTGTTGTAGGTGGCGAGCTTGCGGGCCTGGGCTGTGATGGCATCGATCATCTCCCGCCGCCCGTGACCTACCTGGCAGTACCACAGACTGGCCATACCGTCGAGATACTGCTTGCCCGTGTCATCGGTCAACACGGCACCCTCGGCCGACACGATGTTGATGAAGTCCGCTTCGGGCTTGATCGGCTCGCTGAACGGATGGAGCAGATGAGCGGGAATCGACATCGTGATCACTCTTCCTTGGTTGATCGTGTGTGGCCGGCTCACCGTCAGGCCATGGTGAGGCCACCGGACACCGACAGGGTCTGGCCCGACACGAAGCCGGCCTCCTCCGAGCAGAAGTAAACCACAGCCGAGGCGACCTCGTCAGGTTGCCCCAACCTTTTCATCGGCACGGCCCGGGCCATGGCGCCGATGATCTTGTCACCGTCCGACGATGCCGAAGTGATCTCGTCCAACATCGGGGTGGCCGTTGGACCGGGACACACCGTGTTTGCGGTGATCCCGCTCCGAGCCACCTCCCGGGCAATGGTCTTGGTGAAGGCGATGATGCCACCTTTGGCCCCCGAATAGACGGCCTCCAGTGACGATCCGACCCGGCCGGCGTCGGAGCCGATGTTGACGATACGGCCCCATCCGGCCTCGATCATGGCCGGCAGGCATTGATGAACGGTCCGCAGTGTGCCCTTGTAGTTGATTTCGATGATTCGATCCCAGAAGTCCTCGTCGGTGTCGAGGAACGGTTTGAGTTCATCCCAGCCGGCACAGTTGACCAGGATCTCCACCGGTCCCAACTCGTCGACCACCTGGTGGAAACCGGCGCTCACCGAGTCGGAATCGGCCACATCCATGGTCACGGCGATGGCCTCTCCACCGTTGGCCCTGATCGTGGCCGCCGTCTCCTCCGCCTCGGCCGGCCGCAGATCGGCCACGGCGACACGCCGGTTGTGTTGGGACAAGCCGAAGCAAATCTCTCGACCGATGCCCCGCCCACCGCCGGTGACCAGGGCGGTGCGACCTGGTCGATCGCCGGCGGAGCGGGCGGGCTCGGCCGTTGGTGCGGTCGATGCGGCGTTGTCGGTCATGGTTGGGCCTCCGATGTCGCTGGCCACCATAGTCCCGATGGCCGCCGCCTCGTCACCTCAGTGGCGGCCCCGGCTAGGCTGCGAACCGTCCCGACCAACACCTATCGAGGAACGATGAGCGCCCGCACCATCATCTACACCCACACCGACGAAGCTCCGGCTCTGGCCACCCGGTCATTGCTGCCGATCATCGATGCCTTCACCGACGCCGCCGGCGTCGAGGTCGAGACCCGGGACATCTCGCTCGCCGGGCGGATCCTGGCCGCCATGGCTGATCTCCTGCCCGAGGATCAGAGGGTGTCGGACGACTTGGCCGAGCTGGGGCGCCTTGCCCTGACCCCCGAGGCCAACATCATCAAGCTTCCCAACATCAGCGCCTCCACCCCCCAGATGAAGGCCGCCATCGTCGAGCTGCAGGCCAAGGGCTACGAACTGCCCGACTATCCCGACGAGCCGGAAACCGAGAAGGAGCAGGAGATCCGGCGCCGCTACGACTCAGCCAAGGGCAGCGCCGTCAACCCGGTGCTCCGGGAGGGCAACTCCGACCGCCGGGCCCCCAGGGCGGTCAAACAGTACGCCCGCAACAGACCCCACTCCATGGGCGCCTGGTCGTCGGATTCCAAATCCCATGTGGCCACCATGGGCAACGACGACTTCCGGTCCAACGAGACGTCACTGACCATGGCCGCGGCCGACCGCCTGCGGATCGAGCTGGTCGACTCCTCGGGCCGGGTCACCGTGCTCAAGGACGGGATCGAGGTCCAGGCCGGTGAGGTGGTGGACGGTACCTTCATGTCGGTGTCGCACCTCGACGACTTTCTGGCCGAGCAGGTGGCCGCGACCAAGACCGAGGGGGTGCTGTTCTCGCTCCATATGAAGGCCACGATGATGAAGGTGTCCGACCCCATCATCTTCGGCCATGCCGTGCGAGCCTACTTCCACAACACCTTCGAGCAGTACGGTGAGGTTCTGGAGGAAGCCGGCGCCGAGCCCGACTACGGCCTGGGCGCCGTGCTGTCGGCGTTGGACGAGCTGGACGTCGAGACCAAGGCGGCGGTGGAGGCGGCCATCACCTCCGACTACGACAACGGGCCGCCACTGGCCATGGTCAACTCCGACAAGGGCATCACCAACCTCCACGTGCCCAGTGACGTCATCATCGACGCCTCCATGCCGGCCATGATCCGTAGCTCGGGCAAGATGTGGAACGCCGACGGAGAGCTCCAGGACACCAAGGCCGTCATCCCCGACTCCAGCTACGCCGGTCTCTATCAGACCACCATCGAATTCTGCAAGGAGCACGGCGCGTTCGATCCCACCACTATGGGTACGGTGCCCAACGTCGGTTTGATGGCCCAGAAGGCCGAGGAGTACGGCTCCCACGACAAGACGTTCGAGCTGCCGACGGCCGGTACGGTGCGGGTGGTGAACCAGGCCGGCGAGACCGTGCTGAGCCACGAGGTCGGCCAGGGCGACATCTGGCGGATGTGTCAGGTCAAGGACGCCCCCATCCAGGACTGGGTCACGCTGGCGGTGTCCCGGGCCCGGGCCACCGGTGTCCCGGCCGTGTTCTGGTTGGACCGGACACGAGCCCACGACGCCCAGCTCATCGACAAGGTCAACCGCTACCTCGGCGATCACGACACCGACGGGCTTCAGATCGAGATCATGAACGTGGCCGACGCCACCCGGTTCACCCTCGAGCGGGCCAAGCGGGGCGACGACACGATCTCGGTCACCGGGAACGTGCTCCGGGACTACCTGACCGATCTGTTCCCCATACTCGAGCTGGGCACCAGCGCCAAGATGCTGTCCATCGTTCCCTTGATGAACGGTGGCGGCCTCTTCGAAACCGGCGCCGGCGGTTCCGCGCCCAAGCATGTGCAGCAGTTCGAGGGCGAGAACCACCTTCGGTGGGATTCGCTTGGCGAGTTTCTGGCTCTGGCCGTGTCCCTGGAACACCTTGCCCAGTCCGGCGGCAACGCCAAGGCTCAGGTGCTGGCCGACACCCTGGACGAGGCCACAGGACGGGTGCTGGAGGAGGGCAAGTCCCCGTCACGCAAGGTCAACGAGCTCGACAACCGGGGCAGCCACTTCTATCTGGCCCTTTTCTGGGCCGAGGCTCTGGCCGCTCAGAGCGACGATGATGAGCTGGCCCAGCGGTTCGCCCCCCTGGCCGAGACCCTTCGGGCCAATGAGCAGACCATCGTCGACGAGCTGAACCAGGTCCAGGGCCAGCCCATGGACATC
This sequence comes from Acidimicrobiales bacterium, assembly GCA_024638815.1. Lineage (GTDB taxonomy): Bacteria > Actinomycetota > Acidimicrobiia > Acidimicrobiales > SZUA-35 > JAHELU01. The sequence continues at coordinate 26,772 of JAHEJM010000005.1, forward strand.
GGCGGCTACTACCTACCCGACGAGGACAAGGCCCGGGCCGCCATGCGCCCCAGCTCCTCGTTCAATCAGGCCCTGGAGGACTTCCGAGCTGCCGGCTGAGGGCGTTTCCCAACAACCCTCCCGCCTCTCGACGTCCCACCCCTTGCGACATTTCGTGTTGGTCGTCCCGCTGGAGGGGGGACGACCAGCAGCAAACCCCGCGGTCAACGTCGTCCGGATCGGCCCGGAGGGCCATCGGCAGGCCAGGGGGTCGGTGGTGAAGACGGCGCCGTCACTGAGGGCTACGACCGAGGCGACGAACATGCTGTGCTCGGACCGTACGTGCTCGGCCGGCTCCGCTGCGGTGTAGCCGATCGTCGGATCCTCGACAGCGTTCGGTAGCCCAGGAATCGACGGTTGTCTCGAAAAGATCGGACTCGGAGTTCATCGAGCCACCAGTCCATCGTCAGAAATAGCCGTCCCATTCGTCTTCGGGCCCGCCCCGGTATTCGGGAAGCGGCTCGGTCGCGTCACGGGGCGGCGGTTCCGCTGCGACCGACGGCGGGACCTGACGTTCGGATCGGGGTGGTCGGCCGGGCCTCTGGCCGCCGGCCTCGGCCGGGGCGACCTGCCGCGAGCGGGCATCTCCACCTGAAGATGCTGTCGACTGGGCATCGTCGTCGTCCTCGGGGCCGTAGCCGTAGCACATCTGCACACCGTCGACGTCGAACGGCTTGCCCAGGGAGGCAACGGTGAAGGTCGACCAGTCGCCCGAGCGCTTCAGGACGTCGATCTTGCCCCCTTCGGCCAGGGCCTTCTCCAGGTCCTCCACCGGGGCCATCACCGCCCATTTGTCGGTTTTCGTCTTGCGGAATCTGGGTGCTGGCTTGTCCGACATGGCTTCACCGTAGCGGTCGAGCTTCCGGCTCACCAGGGTCTCCGGCCATGGGCCGGCAGCGCTACGGTGAGGCCCGTGACCAAGCCAACATCGACCAGTCCGACCGTGGCCGATCTGGTGATCGACGTGCTTCGCCGGAGCAACATCGACACGCTGTACTGCCTGCCCGGTGTGCAGAACGATGAGTTCTTCGACGCCCTGGTCGATGCCCGCGACATTCGCCCGGTGGTGACGCGCCACGAGCAGGGCGCGGCCTACATGGCAATGGGGGCAGCCCAGGTCACCGGTCGACCGGCCGCCTTCTGTGTCGTGCCCGGACCAGGCATCCTGAATGCGTCCGGTGCCCTGACCAGTGCCTTCTGGGGGTATGCCCGGGTGCTCGGCGTGGTCGGCCAGATCGCCACCTGGCAGCAGGGTCGGAACTTCGGCGCCCTCCACGATCTCCGCGACCAGACCGCCATCCTGGAGCAGCTGACCAAGACGTCGGTGGCCATCACCGACCCGGCCGATGCCGTGACACTGGCCCAACGGGCTCTCGACGATCTCCACATCGGAGTACCCCGCCCCGTGACCATCGAGGTCCCGGTCAACGTATGGGGCAAGCCGATCGACGGAGGGCTGGAGCCGGCCCCCGAACTCGATCCGGCCCTTCTCGATCCCTCCTCGGTCGATCGGGCGGCCCGCCTGCTGATCGAGGCCGAGCGACCCCTGATCGTCGTCGGCTCCGGGGCCTATGGGGCCTCCGAACCCATCATCGAACTGGCCGAACGGCTCCAGGCCCCGGTCACCACCCGGCGCCAGGGCCACGGTGTGGTTCCCACCGCCCACCAGTTGTTCGTGCCGATCACCGTGGGCCACGAACTATGGGCCGAGGCCGACGTGGTGCTCGGCATCGGTACGAGAATGTCATGGCCCCTCTGTGACTGGGGATACGACGACGAGCTGACGCTGATCCAGCTCAACATCGATCCGGCCGAAGTGGATCGTCACGGCATCACCGCGGTGCCTCTGGTGGCCGATGCCGCCCGGGGGACCCGGGCGTTGCTTGCGACCATCGGCCCGCTCGACCGGAGTTCGGTGGCCGACGACCTGGCTCGCCGACGCAAGCGGTTCGACGAGGCCACGGCCCATCTCGAACCCCAACGCAGCTACACCGCCGCCCTGCGGGCCGCCATTCCCGACGACGGCGTGATCGTCGAGGATGTGACCCAGATCGGCTTCGCCTGCCATCTGTTCTACGACCACCTCGCCTCTCGGACCTTCCTGACCTCGGGAGCGGCGGGAACCCTCGGGGCGGGGACCGCAGTGGCCATCGGGGCGGCCGACGCCACCGATCGGCCGGTGGTCGGTGTGATCGGCGACGGCGGGTTCCTGTTCACGGCCAACGAATTGGCCACCGCAGCCCAGTACGACATCCCGTGCAATCTGGTGGTCTTCTCCGACGGGGCCTACGGCAACGTGCAGCGCATCCAGAAATCCAGGTTCGGCCCCGACCGCACCATCGCCAGTACGTTGCAGAACCCCGACTTCGCCGCACTGGCCACGGCGTTCGGTGTTCGTTACCGGCGGGCCGAGTCACCGGAGCAGCTCGTGACCGTGCTGGCCGAGGCCGTCGATCACGACGGTCCGGACGTGATCGAGGTGCCGGTGGGTGAGATGCCGGACCCGTGGCCCTACTTCATGCTTCCGGCGGTTCGCGGGCCTCGGGCTCGAGTCAACCCCTGACACCCCCGAACTTCGAGCCTCGGCCGACCCCGAAACGGGTCGCCGGTCGCTCAAAGTTCCGAGGGGGGCTCCGGTTGGCATCGGGGGCACCAGTAGGTGCTGCGTCCGGTGGTGCCCCGGTAGGAGCGGCGGATCGGCGTCCCGCACCGTAGGCAGGGGCTCCGGTGGCGCTCATAGACAAAGTGTCGGTCTGGACGAACCAGCGGACCGTGGAGGTGGGGGGTGGTGGTGCGGGGACGGTGGCGTCGTCGTCCCGCGTCGCCCACCGGCCGGGCCCGGGAGTTCTCCCACAGTGATCGGCTGGCTCGGCGATACAGCGATTCCAGGGTTCGGTCACCGATGCTGCTCACCGGCGTGAACGGCCACACCCCCTCCAGGAACAGCACCTCCGACCTGTAGACGTTTCCGATCCCGGCCGCCAGTCCCTGATCCAGCAGGGCGTCGACGATCAATGTCGTACCCGATGTCCCGGTCCGGGCCCGCCGGGCCGCCTCGGCCGCCACCCGGTCGGACTCTTCGGGCGGAACCAGGAGATCGGGACCGAGGTTGGACACGGGGGTCAGCTCGGCCGATCGCAGAAAGGTCTGCACGGTTGGAGACGAAAAGCACAGGGCATGACCCCGGTCGGTGCCCAGATGGACACGAAGCTGGGGATGGCGCAGGGTGCGGGTCAGATCGGCATCGGGGGGCCGAACCGACCACGAACCTGCCATGCCGAGATGAACCTGCAGCGTCAGATTCCGGTCGAAATCGACCAGCAGGTGCTTGCCGTGAACCCGCACCTGCTCGATCCGTTGACCGGGTCGGGGGCGATGGCCCCGTAGCTTGCGGGCCCAGAAACGGCGCACCACCTGACCGTCGAGCACCGGCGCGATGCGCTGACGGGCGATTTCCAGGGTGTCACCCTCGGGCATCGACCGACCCCGGTTCACCCCCGGCCGCCGGCCGGATCTCAGCCCGCAGCATGTTCGGCGAACCGTTGGGCGTCGTCCACCGTTCCGGCGATGACCAGCAGGTCGCCGGAACCGATGACCGTATTGGCGGTGGCGTAGGTGAACGAGCCACCTTCCGGTTTGATGCACACCACGGTCACCCGAAATCTGTCCCGCAGATGGCTGTCGGCCAGGCGGATGCCGATCAGGCTTTCCGGCGCCTGCAGCTCGGCCAGGACGAAACCTTCGTCGAGCTCGAAGTAGTCCACCACCTCGCCACTCACCATGTGGGCCACCCGCTCCCCCATCTGCTTCTCGGGGAACACCACGCGGTGAGCGCCGACCCGCTCCAGGATTCGCCCGTGTTCGGTGGTGATGGCCTTGGCCCAGATGTTGCCGACCCCAAGGTCGGCCAGGGCGGCCGTGGTCAGGACGCTGGCCTCGATGTCGGAGCCGATGGCGACCACCGCGGCATCGAAGTCGACCGCTCCCAGCTGGGTGAGCGCCGATGCCGAGGTGGTGTCGGCCACCCGGACATGGGCAATGCGGTCGGCCCACTCATCGACCAGGTCCTGACTGATGTCGACAGCCATGACCGCGACCCCCAGTTTGCCCAGCTCGGCGGCGAGGGCGGTACCGAACCGGCCCAACCCGATAACGAGAACCGAGTTGGTCTCGATCGAGCCGTCGGTCCTGGCGAACGACTCGTCGGCCCACTTCCTGAACCTCTCCAGACTGGACATCGGTTGTTCACCTCAACTTGCTCATGGCCTGGACACAAGGACCGGTTCAGCCAACGATAAGGGCCTCTTCGGCGAACCCGTACCGCTTCGGCTGGGCTCGAAGCAGGATGGCGGTGCCGAAGGTGATGGGGCCGACCCGGCCGAGAAACATCAGCCCGATGATCACCAGTCGTGCCGGCCCGCCCAGCTCGGTGGTGAGACCGGTCGACACGCCAACCGTCCCGAAAGCCGACGCCGTCTCGAACAGCAACTCGAGAGCGGGTAGATCCGGCTCCAGATAGGCCAGGGTGAAGGCTGCGGTCCCCACTCCTCCCAGAGCGGCCACGACCAGGGACAGAGCCTGGCGTTCGACCGAACGAGGGACCCGCCGGTTGAACAGGGTGGCCTGACGGTCGCCCCGAAACTCGGCCAGTGTGGAGCGGATGACCACGGCGAAGGTGGAGGTCTTGATGCCACCACCGGTCGACGCGCTGGAAGCCCCGACCACCATGAGCAGGATGAAGACCAGCAGACTGGCCGGCCGGAGCTCACCGATGGGCACGGTGTTGAAGCCCGCGGTCCGAGCGGTGGCCGACTGGAAGAAGGCGGCCAGCATCTTGTCAGGCGGGGAAAGCGAGCCCAGTGTGGCGTCATTGCTCCACTCCACCACGGCCAACATGGCGGTTCCGAACGTCAGCAGGGTGAACGTCATGGCCAGGGTGACCTTGGTGTGCAGCGACCAGCGTTGAGGGGATCGCCACCGTTCGTAGAGTTCGAACACGACGGGGAAGCCGATGCCGCCCACAATGAAGGCGAAGGCCACGACGAGGCTGATGAACCAGTCGTCGGCGTAGCGCTCGAGACCACCGTCGAGGATGGAGAAGCCGGCGTTGTTGAAGGCCGAGATCGAGTGGAACACACCGAGGTAGGTTCCGTGGACCAGCCCTTCGCCCTCCACCAGCACGAAACTCGCACTGAGCAGAACAGCGAAGACGATCTCGGAGATGGCCACGAATACCACCAGCTTCTGCAGCAGGTTGCGCACGGTGCCGAGGTCGGTGAAACCGATCTCGGCACCCACTCGCATACCGGTACGGAGGCCGAGACGTCGGGTGAAGATGATGCCGAGGAAGCCGGCCAGGGTCATGATGCCCAGGCCTCCGATCTGGATCAGCACCAAAATGACGAACTCGCCGAACCGGGACCAGGTTGGTGCGGTGTCGACCACGCCCAGTCCGGTCACGGTCACGGCCGACACCGCGGTGAAGAAGGCGTCCGACCAGGAAACCGGCTGCCGGTTCTCATGGGCGATGGACAGCGACAGCAGCTCGGTGCCGACGAGGATCAGGGCGGCGAAGCCGGCAACGACCAGAACACCGGGATGGCGAATGCGCTGCTCGGACACCGGCCTAGTTTCGCTCGCTGGCTTGGATCTTCACAACTGAGTCAAATTTCGGCGACCGTTGGCCGGAGGCCAAACTCGGGTCGGTGAGCACCGTCTCGCCGTACTAGACTATCGCCACCGGCGAACTCCGTCGTGGCGGCGGGACGACACCAACCGTCCGATTCCAATCGTCCGACAACGGCCGCCCTGCCGTACAAATCGGAAACCGGGCAACCATACTGGCTGGGTGCCCACTGCCGTCCGCTCCGAGCCTCTGGTCACCGCCCGCTCGCTGGTCAAGCGCTACGGGTCGGTTCCTGTGCTCGACGACGTCAGCTTCACCGTGAACCCCGGCGTCACCGGGCTGCTGGGGGCCAACGGAGCGGGCAAGACCACCATCCTGGGCATGATCCTCGGCCTCCATCCGGCCGACGGCGGCGAACTCGACGTGCTCGGGCACAATCCGTGGAAAGCCGGTCGCCAGGTCCGGACCAGGATCGGCTACGCCCCCGAGCACCATACCCTTCCCCCCGACCTCCGGGCCGCCGAGTTCGTCAAACACGTGGCCGAACTCCACGGCCTCCCTCCCGACGAGGCCACCACGCGGGCCAGCGACGCGCTGTGGCTGGTCGACCTGGGGGAGGAACGGTTCCGGCCCATGGGCACGATGAGCACCGGGCAGCGGCAGCGGGTCAAGCTGGCCCAGGCCATTGCCCACGACCCCGAGTTCGTGCTGCTGGACGAACCCACCGACGGCCTCGACCCGACCCAGCGGGATGTCATGTTGGACCTGATCCGGCATATCTCGGAGGACTTCGGCATCACCGTGGTGCTGTCGTCGCACCTCATCGACGAGGTGGAACGGGTCTGTGACGGCGCCATCATCATCGGCGAAGGTCGAACACTGGCCTCCGGCACCATCGAGGAACTCAAGGGTGGAGACGGTGTGGGGGTGGCGCTGGAGCTGGACGCCGGCGACGAGGCCATCGACCGATTCGTCACGGAACTTCAGCGGCTACCGGGGCTGATGGTCGAAGGCGACAGCCGTCATCTTCATGTCAGCCGAAACGACGGCGTCGACTCCACGACCTCCTCCGACGTGCTTGTTGCGGTTCGGGACGGCTGTGCCGACCACGGAATCGGTATCGTCCGGCTCGAGCGGCGACGGTTGCGGCTGGAGGACGTCTTTCTCCGGAGCACGCAGTGACCACTGGGGAAACGACCGGCGACATCTCGTCCCCCGGGTTCGAGCCCGGATCGGGGACGGTGCTTGAAGCCGGTTCCGACGCCCGCATCTATGATCAGGGCTTTCGTCGCTACGACGGCCCCCGAACCGGCCTGGACGGGGCCTTGAGATCCCTGGTCAAGCACAGTCTGCGGCAGGCCCTCGGCCTGGGCCGTTCGGCCCGCTACAAGCTGGTGCCGTTACCCATTGTCGCCATGGCCTTCATTCCCGCCACGGGTATGATCGCCATGGCCGCCCTGATTCCGGTCGGAACCGAGCAGTTCCTGCCGACCTACGCCGAGTACTACGGCACCGTGGCCGCCGCCATCTACCTGTTCGCCGGACTCATCGCCCCCGAACTGTTGTGCACTGATCAGCGCACCGGAATGCTCGGCGTCTACCTGGCATCGCCCATCGACCGACCCCGCTACCTGCTGGGCAAGGCCGTAGCCGTCTTCCTGCTGCTCCTGGTCATTACGCTGGGACCGCCACTGCTGATGCTCATCGCCTTTACCCTCCAGAGCCAGGGCCCCGACGGACTGGTGCAATGGCTGGAGGTCCTGTTCCGCATCGTGGCCTCGTCGGCCGTGATCGGCGTGCTGTACGGGGCGGTGGGTATGGCCATCAGCGCCACCACCGACCGCCGGGTGGTGGCCACCGCCGCCATCCTGTCCATGATCCCGGGCTCGGCCATCGTGACCGACATCCTGGTCGGCGACGGCGGGCTGCCGGACTGGCTCCGGCTGTTCAATGTGATGTTCCTGCCCCGGGCCCTGGTGTTCCGCATCCATGAGGAGCGGGGTGGGTGGTCGGTTCTCGACAATCCGACCTGGACACTCTGGCTTGCCTTCGCCGCCTGGCTGGTGGTCTGCATCGGCTGGATCTGGTTCCGGTATCGCCGCTTGTTGGTGCGCCGATGACCGGCCTCCATCCGGATACGGCGACACCACCGGCGCCGACGGTGGCCCCACCGCCATGGCCGCCGGCCGACGCCTCGGTGGTGCTCAAGGGTGTGTCCAAGTCGTTCTCAGGATTGGTCGCCGTATCCGACATCTTCCTTGCCCTGCAGCCGGGCGTCACTGCGTTGCTGGGACCGAACGGGGCGGGTAAGTCGACGCTGCTGCGGCTGATCTGCGGTCTCGCTCGACCGTCGACCGGTACGGTGTGGGTGGCCGGCGGCAACCCCCGCTTCGATGCCGATGTGCGGGCCCGGATCGGTCTCGTCCCCCAGCAGGATGGGGTGTTCGAATCATTGACGGCGCTCGAGACCGTGGAGTTGGCGGCCCGTCTCAGTCGGCTGGCCGAGCCCAGAGTCGAGGCCCGCCGGGCCTTGGCCCTGGTCGAACTCGACCCGACCATGACACGACCGGTCGGGACCTTCTCCAAGGGCATGCGGCAGCGGGTCAAAGTTGCCCAGGCCCTGGTTCACGATCCCGCCTTGTTGATCTTGGACGAGCCGCTCAACGGCCTCGATCCTCGCCAGCGGCACCACCTGATCGAGCTGTTCGCCGAGTTGGGCCACTCCGGCCGAACGGTGTTGGTTTCGAGCCATGTGTTGGAAGAGGTCGAACGGTTCGGCTCCCGGGTTGTGGTGGTGGCCAAAGGCCGACTGGTGGCTGAGGGCGACTACCGCCAGATCCGCAATCTGCTCAACCAGCAACCACACCGGATCCGCGTCGAGTGCGACCGGCCTCGGGCCATGGCCATCGGTCTCATGGCCCTTGAGCCCGTCATCAGTTGTACCGTGACGGACACGGGCGACCGCCGGCTCCCGCCCGACCGGGCCCCGGCCGGACCGTTGGCGGCACAGGCCGACTCGACGATGTCGGCTCCAGCAGTGGAGGTGACGACAAATGATGTGGCCGAGTTGCGGCGGGCCCTGCCGGTGGTGGCCAAACGCCTCGATCTGACGCTGAGCGGGGTCGTTCCCCTCGACGACGACCTCGAAAGTGTATTTCGGTATCTGGTCGGGGGGCCACCGGGGGGCGCTCAGCGATGATGTTGTACCGCATGCTGCTGGGCCAGCAGCTCACCAAGGCCCGCATTCTGCTGATCACCGGCTTCTCGGTGCTGGCCATCGTGCTCGCTCTCTCCATCGGAGCCCAGGTCGATCCGGCCAACCGGATCGAATCCGTCATCGGTTTCCTCTCGGTCTACGGGCTGGGCTTCATGGTGCCCATCCTGTGCCTGCTGCTGGCCTCGTCCACGTTGGGGCAGCTGGTCGAGGACGAGACGCTGGTGTATCTCTGGCTGCGGCCCAATCCCCGATGGCAGCTGGCGTTGGCGTCGTGGGCCGCGGCGGCAACGATCGCGCTCCCGACCACGGTTCTCCCGCTGACCGCAGCGGCCGCCATCGGCACCGGCAGCCAGGCCGAAGCGGTGGGCGCCACCGCCCTGTCCATGGCCCTCGCCGCCGTGGGCTATACCGGCCTCTTCACCCTGATCGGCCTCGTGCTGCGCCGAGCCCTGCTGTGGGGCCTGGTCTACATCTTCATCTGGGAGCTGTTCGTGGCCCGGGCCGGCGCCGGGGCGGCCCGACTGTCGCTCAACACCTACCCTCATTCAGTGCTGGCCCGGTTGACCGACATCGAGTTGCCTCTGGCCGAACGGTCGATGACGGCGGCCTTGATCGTTCCGCCGGCGGTGGCCGCAGTGTCGGTGGCGCTCACCGCCTGGTGGCTGGACCGCACCGAGGTGGCGTAGGCAGGTACTCGCAGGGGGCTACGATCCGGTGCCGCCGGAGCCCCTTGACGACGCGTCGACCACGGCGTCGATGATTCCCAGCGCCATCGCTTCGCCCGAGTTGTGCCAACCTCCGGCTTCGAGTTCCCGGGCCAGGAACGTCTCGTCCTGACCCGTGGCCGCAGCCAGGGAGTTCAGATACTGCCTCCGGATCTCCGCCAGTTCCTCGGCCTGACGGACGATGTCGCTGGTCGTGCCCTCGATCCGCTGTTCTTGATCGCTTCGCAGTGAGAAGCGAGCGTGGGGAGCAGCCCGACGATGCCCGGTGCCGGCCGCAACCAGTGCCACGGCGGTGCCGGACGCGTTACCGATACACGTGACGTTGACCCGGGCCCGCATCAGATCGAGAACATCGAGCACGGCCAGGATGTCGCTCTGTCGGCCGCCGATACTGTTGACCACAAGCTCCACGTCCCGACTCGACAACCCGTCGAGAGCCATCAACTCGGCCGTCAATCGAGTCACAGTGTGGTGGTCGAGCGGTCCGCTGACGAGTATCCGACGCTGTTCGGCCAGCTGCTCCCGCACCGCGCCGGCCGCTGCATCGACCGTGGGAACGACGACCGGTACAACCGGCGGGGTTCGCCCCGGCGGTTCCCGTGGCGGGAACAGCGGGGGAATCTCCGGGTAGTCGGGGGGTTGTCCAGGCACGTCCATTCACTCCTTGGCGCGGTGACGAACGGCGAAACCGATGTCGGCGTCGATGGCTGCGGCATAGCGGGCCAAGGTCGAGAGCCGAACGTCGGTCCGACCCGATTCGAGGCGGGCCAACGCCGACTGCGACGTGCCCATACGAGCCGCCACCTCGGTCTGGGAAAGCCCGCGCGCCGCCCGTGCCGCCGTGAGCGCGGCGATGACGTCGGCGGTATTGCCGGTCATCGACTCGAAGCCGGGGAACACCGATCGTTCGTCGTTCTCGTCGGCCATATCGACGACAATATCGCATATTCGATATAACCCAACACCGGTCCGTCCTGCTTGTAGTATTCGGCGATCACGGCGTGGCAACGGCCCGGTACCGAGGAGAGCGAGAGGACTGACGGCCGTCAGGGGGCTTCACGCCTTGATTCCGCTCGTAGCAAAGACTCGATGGGCAACGACAAGCTCGCCCGGAAACTCTCGAGCCAGCAGGTCGGCGAGCTCGGTGTCGAAGCGTTCGACGTGCTCGACACCCAGGGCCGCCCCGACCCCGTTGCACGTCCGGATACGACCGCGCCAGCTCTCGTGACTGAAGGGGACATCGGCTACATAGCTGAAGCTCTCAACCTCCCGGAAACCCGACTCATCGAGAGCCCGCACCTGTTCGGGGTGTATGCCGCGCCAGCCTGCCTTGGTCCAACCGGGGTTGTGCTTCAGAATCAGCTCCTCGGTACGATCGGCCACATTGCCGACCATTGCGACGTAGCTGAAGTTGCAGATGAGCAAGCGCCCGCCGTTGACAAGAATGCGAATCGCTTCTCGTGTGGCAGCCTCGGCATCGAACCACCACCAGCATTGACCGGCGCTCACAAGGTCGAAACCGGCGTCATCCTGGCCCGTGGCCTCGGCCCGACCCTCAACGAAGCGCGCCGGCAGCCCGCGCTCGACAGCAACCCGGGTTGCGACCTCGAGAAGCTCGGGGGAGATATCAAGCCCCGTCGCCTCGAGCCCACGAGCAGCGAAGCCCAAAGCGAGCGATCCGGTACCCGTGCCGAGATCGAGAACGCGTTGCCCGGCGACAATCCACCCGATGGACAGCAGCCGGTCAAGAAAGCTGTCCGGGAACCCCGGGCGGTAACGCTCATAGTCGAAAACAGCGCGACCAAAATCGATCTCCCGACCCTCGTGGTCCCTCGGTGCCGTGCCTTCGCCTATCGGTACAGGCTATACCGCCGAGGAGCCGACGGCAGGGCGTACAACGCCCATGGATCACAAACGGCGACCGGCCATTGCCAGGACGTTGTCGGGCAGAGGAATGCCGGCCTTCAACAGGGGGTCGGGTTCGGGCGTTCCCAGTGTGGTGGTGACCGGAATCACGCCGGCCCAGACATCGACGTCGTAGTCCTCCTCATCGTCGATTGGTGGGCCTGTGCGGACCTTGGCCGAGGCGTTGTTCAGCGACAGCTGCAGCACCGACGTGCCCTGAGCCTCCTTGGCCGTGGTCGGTCGCAGCTCGGCCTGACGACCCGGCACCAGCCGCTCGGTGAAGTACTCGAGCGCGGCGGCCTTGGCTTCGGGTTCGACGATCGGTAGGGCTCGGCCGATGACCACCACCGACCGGTAGTTCATGGAGTGGTGAAACGACGATCGAGCCAGGACGAGGCCATCGAGCAGCGTCATGGTCACACAGACGTCGAATGGTTCGTCGGCCGGCGTCCGAGCCCGTCGGATCACTCCCGACGCCGGGGCGCCATGCATCAGCAGCCAGTCGTCTCGACGGACACAGAACATGGGGATGACGAGCGGTTCACCATCCCGCACCGTCCCGACATGACCGACGAGAGCAGCATCGATGATCTCGTCGATGACGGCTCGGTCGTAGCTGGCCCGATTGGCCGCCCGCCGGATCCGAACGGAGTCGGGAACGGACTCGTAGTGGGATGCTGTCTCTGGTTCGGTGCTCACCGGACCAGGGTACGAGCGGGCCCGGCGTGTCTCAAGCCCGTTTCCGTTGAGGCCGTCGTCCACCTCGCACCGGAAATCCGGTCCTTGGTCACTCCTGGCTGCGATGTGCCACCGCCGGCGGCGCCGTCGTGCTGCTGACGTCGGCCGCCATGGCGCTGGCTACAGGGTGGCCAGACTCCGGGTCAGATCCCGGTGCAGGTCTTCGACGTCCTCCAGCCCGACCGAGACACGAACCAGGCCGTCGCCGATACCGACCTGGGCTCGAGCCTCGGGACCGAGACGACGGTGGGTGGTGGTGGCGGGATGGGTGACCAGGGTCTTCGAGTCACCGATGTTGTTGGAGATGTCGCACAACTCGAGCCCGTCGACAAAGGCGAACGCCGAGTCCTTGTCGCCGACGTCGATGGTGATGATGGTGCCACCGGCGGTCATCTGCTTGTGGGCCAGTTTGCTTTGGGGGTGGGAGTCGAGCCAGGGATACCGAATCGTATGGCCGTCGGCCTCCAGCCGCCGGGCCAGCTCCAAGGCCGCTGCCGACTGGGCGTCGACGCGAAGTCGTAAGGTTTCCATGCCCTTGGCCAAGACCCAGGCGTTGAACGGGCTCAGACTGGGTCCGGTGTGGCGCATGAACGGCACCACGAACTGTTTGATGTAGTCCTCGGTGCCGAGCACGGCTCCGCCCAACACGCGACCCTGGCCGTCGATGTGCTTGGTGGCCGAGTAGACGACGACATCGGCACCCAGCTCCAACGGCTTCTGCAACACCGGGGTGGCGAACACGTTGTCCACCACGAGTACGGCCCCGGCGTCGTGGGCCATCGAGGCCACGGCGGCCAGGTCGATCAGCTCCAGGCTGGGATTGGACGGCGTTTCCACGAAGACGGCCTTGGCCCCGGTGGCCAGAGCCCGATCCCAGGCGGCGGGATCGGTGCCGTCGACCAGCACGGTTTCGACACCGAACCGGGGCAGGATCTCGGTCAGGATGACGAAACAGGAGCCGAACAGGGCCCGGGACGCGACCACCCGATCACCGGCGCCGACCATGGAGGCCAGCGAGGCGAAGACGGCGGCCATTCCGCTGGCCATGGCCCGACACGACTCGGCCCCCTCGATCAACCGCAGCCGCTCCTCGAAGGTGGAGACGGTGGGATTTCCGTAGCGGGAGTAGATGTAGCGGTCGTGTTCGCCGGCAAAGGCCGCTTCGGCCTCGGCCGCCGACCCGTACACGTAGCCGGACGTCAGGAAAAGCCCTTCGGCCGTTTCATCGAAGTGGGTGCGATGCAGGCCACCCCGTACCAGATTCGTTGCTTCCGACATAGTGCTCCGATCGCCGGCCCGGCGTTTCTCGCCGTCGCTCAGCCCTGAATCCAGGGAAGATGTTCCTTCCAGCCGCCGTGGCGATGACGATCAGGCCCGATATCACCCTCGAATCCGGCCGACACGTTGTGGGCGTTGGCATAGCCGGCGGCTTTGAGCACCTCGGCCGCAGCCTGCGAACGGGCCCCTGATCGGCACAGCACCAGGATGTGCTGGTCGGGCCGGACGCCTCCGGTGGTTTGATCGATGAAGCCGGGATTGGGGGCGCCGGTCGGGTAGCTCGTCCACTCCACCAGTCTGACCTCCTTGCCGATGGAGCTCAGGTCGGGCACGCCGACGAAGTTCCACTCGGCCATGGTTCGGACATCGACCAGGACGGCGCCGGGGTCGTTGCTCAGCATGTCCCACGTCTCATCCAGGGTCAGCTGTCGTACCGGTTCGCTGCTGGTGGATTGGCTCACGCCCTCACCCTAGTAGTGCGTGAGGCCGAAAGTCGATCAGTTTGGTAGGGAATTGAATCGGATTTCCACACCGAACTCCTCTCCGGCGTCGATCAGGCACTCCTCCAGGTATCGACCATACGATCGGCTGCACATGATCAGATAGCCGGGGGCGGAACCGCCCAGGTAGCCGTCGGCCCGGACGATGTCGCATGCCACCTTGGCCACGCCGGCCGACACCGCCGCCCCGTTCGGGGTCATGGCCTCCGACCAATCGAGGCTGCAGATCTTTTCCAGAACCGAGCCGGCGTGCGGTCCGGCCAGGTGAAACGTGGCAATCCCGGGGTCCAGATGCACGGCGTGGACGTGTTCGAAGCCGGGAGCAGCCGACAACGACGACCAGAGGGCCCGGACCCGGTCCCGGGTACCGATCAACCAGATCTCGTCCGGTCGGATCCCGGCCACCACCATGTGATCGCCCTTGGCCCTGGCCGTTTCCCCCTCACCGGGCTCGATCTCGACCAGTGCGGATCGGGCGAAGGCCACGCCGAGGCGGTCGAACACGTCCGAGCCCACCGCCTTCAAGGCCAGCGGGCCGATACCGGCCCGCACCGTCAGCACGGTCGGATCAGCCACGAAGTCTGACTCCTTCGGGGTCGAAGTGGGCGTGGTGGGCCTGGATCTCGGCCGTCACCCGACGACCATCGATCAGGAGCACGGTGACCGCCGTGCCGGCGGGGGCCAGGTCGGAGCGAACCTGCCCGAGGCAGATCGAGCGGCCCAGCGTCGGTGACATCCGAGACGAGGTGATCCGACCCACGATCTCGTTGGTTCCGGGACGAAGCAGTTGGCACGCCTCGTCGGGCACGATCTCGGGGTTGGTGGGCTGGAGGGCCACCAGACACGGCTCCGTCGGCGCCCGTTCATCGCCGGTGCCGTCCCAGACCAGTTCCGGCCGGCCCACAGAATCGGGCTTGTCGAGGGCGACCAGGCGACCCAGGCCGAGTGCTCCGGCCTTGGTCAGACCGTCGGTGTCCTGGCCCACGATGAAATGGCCCTTCTCCAGCCGCATGATGCGCTGGGCCTCGACCCCGAACGGGGCCAGCCCGAGATCATCGCCGTGATCGAGGGCGGCCTGCCACACCTCCAGCCCTCGATCGGCCGGCACGTGGACCTCGTACGACAGCTCGCCGGTGAACCCGATGCGCCACACCACACAGTCCTCGACACCGGCCACCGTGGCGATGCGAACCTGCATGTAGCCGAATCGTTCCGGCTCGAGATCGAGCTCCGGGGCCAGGCGACTCAGCAGCATCCGGCTCTTGGGCCCGGCCAGATTCATGCTGGCAAAGACGTCGGTCACCGGGGTGACCGACACCTGCCACTTCGGCCGCTCGGTCTGGAGCCAGTTCTCCATCCATTCACCCACTGCGGCCGCACCGGAACTGGTCGTGGTCAGGAGATACCGGTCGGTCGCCAACCGCCCGGTCACGCCGTCGTCAAAGACCACCCCGTCGTCGGTGCACATCACCCCGTAGCGAACCGCTCCCACCGCCAGCTTGGACCACCGATTCACGTACACGAGGTTCAACAGGTCGGTGACATTCGGGCCCCGCAGGTCGAACTTGCCCAGCGGGCTGACGTCGATGATGCCGACGTTGCTGCGGGTGTTGACCACCTCGGCCGCCGGATCGCCGTAATGATCGGGCCGAATCCAAACTCCGGCCGACAACGGAACCGCCCCATTGGACTCATGCCAGTCGTGCATCGGGGAACGTCGGGTCGGTTCGAACACCCGCCCGGCCAGCGCTCCCAGACTGACGGGGGCAAAGGGCGGACGCCACACCGTGGTCCCGACCTGCTCGATGGTCTCGCCCCTGGCCTCGGCCAGCACGGCCACGGTATTGACCGTCTCCAGCTTGCCCTGGGACGGGCCCATGGTGGCGGTGGTGAACCGCTTGAGCAGCTCGACCGAGTCATAGCCCTCGGCGGCGGCGGCCACCAGGTCCTTGGACGACACATCCTCGGAGAAGTCGACCATGCCGTGGGTCGACGACCGGAACAGGGCGGGATGAGGATCGGGTGCGAAGTCGGGGCGGTCGTCGTCGGGCCATGGCGGCTCCGGCCCATCGACGGCCCGGGCCCGCGCCGTCGAGAACCGCAGCCGATGCGAGGTCAACGCGGCCCGACCGGCGGCCAAACGGCCGGTGGCCCGGGCGTGGTCGAGCAGCTCGTCCAGTGACCCATCACCCACCAGCCCACCGGTTGCCAGCACCGTGTCCAGCGCCGCCCCGGGGACGAACCGCGCCCCGGCGTCGTGATAGACGGGTCGATCGCCGGCCATGTTGAGCAACGAGGTCGGTGCCGTCCAGCCGATGGCGATGACCAGCAGGTCGGCTTCGACTCGTGATCCGTCGTTGCGCTCCACCTCTTCCAGCCGCCGGGCCGGTCCGTGGGCGGCGACCACATCGCCACCGGCCCTGGCATCGACCACCGCCGCCACCTCGACCCCGGCCGACTCGAGGATCTCGACCGCACGGTCACCGTCGGCGTTGGCCGTCAACACCACGGCCCGTCGACCGGGCCGGACGGCATAGCCGTTGATCAGCCGTCGGACCGCCCCCGAGGTCATGACCCCGGGTTTGTCATTGCCGGCGAAGACATAGGGCCTCTCGATCAGGCCGGGGGCCACCACCAGGCTCTTGGCCCGAGCCTTGATCAGCCGCTCCACCACCCCGGGATGGCTGCGCTGATTGATGGCCAACCAGTTGTCTTCGTAGCGACCGGTCACGGTGGAGTCGACCAGCACCTCGACGCCCAGCCGATCGAGCTCACGGCCCAACCCGGCCACCACGGCCCGTTGGCCGGCGTCACCGAAACGCAGATGACCTCCGAGGGCCGGTTCGTGTTCGACCAGCATGACGCGGGCGCCGGCTTCGGCCGCGGCCACGGCAGCAGTCATGCCGGCCGGACCGGCTCCCGCCACCACCACGTCGGGGTGGCTGTACCGCTTGTCGTAGTAGCCGTGAGGGGTGTCGATGTCGACGGAGCCCCCGGGGGCAAAAGTGGCCAGTACCCGTTCATAGGCCGGCCATAGTCGCCGGGGGCGGACGAATGTCTTGTAATAGAAGCCGGCGGTGAGGAAACGGCCGACCAGCCCGTTGGCCGCCTTGATGTCATGCTCGACCGACGGCCAGACGTTCTGGGCCGACACCTCCATGCCCGGGGCCAGCAACCGGTGGGCGGAACGGACATTGGGTTCGTCGCCGACCTGGACCAGACTGTTGGGGTCCCAATAGTCGGCGGTCAGATAGGACCGGGGCCGGTGGTATTTCATGCTCCGGCTGATGAGCTGGACATCGTTGGCCAGCAGGGCCGAGGCGATGGTGTCACCCTCGAGACCGACCAGATCGGTGCCGTTCCACCGAAACCGAATCGGGCGACGACGATCGACCACCTCTCCCGACCGGGCACCGAGCCTCCCGGTCAGTCTCCCGTCGTTCCCCTGTCCCGATTCCGTGGGCCCGAGCAGTGGTTTTCCTGGCGTGAGACGCACAGACCGGAGGGAGGGAAGGAAGGGCCGTGAGTCGGATGTCATGCCTTGGCCTCCGGCTTGTCGCCCGGCACCACCGGCGTGCGGAACTGGTTGGAGGCGGTGTGGCGTTCCACCGTGAAAAACCGTCGACATCCGAGCCGGCAATACCAGGTCTCCCGCAACCAGCCGGCGGGGTTGGACCGGGTGTAGAGATAGCGCCGCCAGTGCTCGGGCGTGGCCGACTCGGCGTCGGGGCGGGACACCGATTCGCCGACGTAGCGCAGATCGGCCGAGTTGCGGGGCCCACAGTGAGGACAGGGAACCAGCAGCATGGTTACGACCCCTCCGGCGATGTGGATCGAACACGGTCAGTGGCCAACGGCAGCCGCCCCCTTCTCCCCCACCAGACGACCATGGCCGAATCGGTCGAGACCGAAGGCCTGTATCAGCTCGGGGACCGACTTGGTGGCCACACATTCGGCCATGGTCTCACCCGAGACCGGGCCGGCCTTGAACCCGTAGGTTCCCCAGCCGACGTCGCACAGGAAGCCCTCGACCGGAGTGAAGCCCATGATCGGTGAGTAGTCGGGGGTCATGTCGCACAGTCCGGCCCACTGTCTCAGCAGGCGCATCTTGGAGATGCCGGGCATCAGCTCCAGGACGTGGCCGGCCAGTTCCTCGGTGAACTCCAGTGAACCTCTCACCGAGTAGTTGTTGTAGGGGTCGACCGAGGCCCCGAACACCAGCTCGCCACGATCGGTCTGGCTGACGTAGACGTGGAGGGAGCCCGACACCACCACCGTGGGCAGGAAGACTTTGACCGGCTCGGTGACCGCGGCCTGAAGCGGCCGGGTCGAGATAGGGAGTTCGACACCGGCCATGGCCGAGATCAGCGATGCCCAACCGGCGGTGGCGTTGACCACGATCGGGGCCGCGATGTCCCCCTGGCTGGTTCGGACCCCGGTAACCCGCCCCCCGGCGCCCTTGCCTTCGGGCCCTTCACCGCCCTCGACCAGGATGTCGAGGACCTCGGTCTTCTGGTGGATCTGCACCCCCATGGCGTCGGCGGCCCGGGCGTAACCCCAGACCACCGCATCATGGCGGATGATGCCGCCGGGCGGATGGTAGAGGGCACCGAGGATGGGGTAGCGGGTGTGATGGCTGACATCGAGGCTGGGGGCCAGCTCCTTGACCTGAGCCGGGTCGATGACCGATGAATCGATGCCCTGGAGTTTGTTCACTTCGGCCCGCCACCGCATCGTCCGCAGCGCGGCGTCGGAATGGGCCAGGGTCAGGTGGCCCCGTCGGGAGAACATCACGTTGATGTTCAGCTCACCGGCCATGTCGTTGTAGAGCTGGAGCGATCGGTCGTAGAAGGCCACCCCCTCCGGAGTCAGATAGTTCGACCGGACGATCGCCGTGTTCCGACCCGACCCACCGGAACCGATGTAGGACTTGTCGACCACGGCCACCTTGGTGATGCCGTGGTTGCGAGCCAGGTAGTAGGCGGTGGCCAGACCGTGCACCCCGCCGCCGATGATGACCACGTCGTAGCTCGGCCGGAGCTCGACCTGCCGCCAGGCCCGGGGCCACGAGTCCCCGCTGATCCCTCTTCGGGCCAAACCCAGGGCCGAGTAGCGGGCCGGCGGCTTCATCCACCATCTCCGACGGACATCGGTGTCATCGACTCGATGGTAGAGAGCGGGGATTCGGTCGTGAAATATCAATTCATCTAGAATTGATCCATGTCTGCTATCAATACCGGTGAGTAGTCACGATGAACCTGCGCCGCCTGGAATACTTCTGCGCCGTGGCCGATGAGCTCCACTTCAGCCGGGCGGCGGAGCGGTTGCACATGGCCCAGCCACCGTTGAGCCAGCAGATCCGCCGACTCGAGTCCGAGCTGGGGTTCGAGTTGTTCGAGCGCACGACGAGACGGGTCGTTCTGACCCCCAGAGGGCGTGACCTGTATGACGACGCCCGACGGCTGGTGGCCGAAGCCCGTCGCCTCGAAAATCGGGTGGAGGAACTCCGTACCGGCCAGGCCGGCACGCTGCGGCTGGGCTTTGTCGACTCGGCCTCCTACGAGATCATGCCCCGCCTGGTCAGAGCGCTCCGCAGCCGGTGGCCGGCCGTCGAGTATCAGCTCCGCACTCTGTCGTCGGACAGCCAGATCAAGGCGTTGCAGACCGGCGAGATCGATCTCGGTTTGGCCCGCACCGGGCCACCGGCACTGTCGCCCCCGGCCGGCGGGCCCGACGCTCCCCATGCAGGTGCGGTGACGTCCCTGCTCCTCACCGGCGAGCCCCTGGTGCTGGCGGTGGACGCCGATCACCCCCTGGCCCGGACCGCCTCGGTGGAGCTCTCAGCGCTGTCCGAGCAGCCGTTTGTGGGGTTCGATCGCATGATCTCACCTCGCCTTCATTTCGAGCTGGTCGAGCTACTGGCGACCTCCGGCGTGGACTACGACCCGATCATCGAAGCCACCGACTACACCACGGTCGTCGGCCTGGTGGCCTCCGGTCACGGTGTGGCCCTGGTCCCGGCCGGAGTGCGCTGCTTCCAGCCACCATCGGTGGTCTATCTCGACATCAGTGACGAGGCGGCGGCCGTCTCGTTGCTCCTCCTTCATCGATCGGATGAGGAGTCCCTTCTGGTCGAACGGGCCACCGCAGTGGCTGTGGCCATGTTTGCTGATCATGCCTGATCGTCTGGCAACGACGTCCTGGCAGCGGCCGACTTGCCTTCTCCTGACCTTTGCCCCTACCAGGGTCCGATAGAATCGGCGACAAAGCAACTGTGGACAAGGTGAGGCAGCGGAGAGGCGAGACGACGATGGAAGATGTGCGGATCATCCTGGCCGGTCTGTGGGTGGCCCTGATGCTTACCTACCTGCTGGGTGACGTCATGCGGATATTCGCCGGCGACTTCACCCCCGGTGAAATCGACGGTCGGGAGGCGTCGTCTTGGATGTGGGTACTCGCCGCTGCCGTCATGGTGATCCCAATTGCCATGCTCGTGCTCTCGCTTGTGCTCGACTACCCCGCCATACGGTGGGCGGCCATAGGGGCCTCGGCCTTTCTCGTTTTGTTCAACCTGGTTGGTCTGCCCTATCCCGGCCTCTACGACAACCTGCTCATCGGCGCCGGCTTTGTCATCAATGGCCTGATCATCTACTACGCCTGGACCTGGACGTGATCGTCGCCGATGCAGTACCGCCCCGCCCGGTGGCGGGCTCGACGTGAGCTCAGGGCCGAGGTTCCCGGGGTAGGCCGAGCACCCGCTCACCCAGGATGTTTCGCATGATGTTGGAGGTGCCACCCATGATGGTGTAGCCCGGAGCGTAGAACAGGCCCCGGCCGACATCGCCGCACAGCTGGCTCTCGGGTCCGAGCACACGGTGTACGAACTGGGACACCTGCCACTCGTGCTCGGTGCAGAAGCACTTGGTGGCGGCGCTGAATCCGGCCGGCGCCTGCTTCATGACCTCCCGGTACACCAGCAACCGGCCAATGCGATAGCCGGCTTCCAGCCGGGCGATCTCCTGCCGGATCAGAGGATCGGACCTGTCGGCCCGCCGGATGGCCAGATCGTAAAGCGCCTTGTTCGACACCAGCCGGTCGATACCGCCCCGCTCGTGCTCCAGCTGGACCATGGTCTGGCGGAACGCATTGCCTTCGACCCCGACCAGGTTCGCCACCGGCACCCGGACGTCGGTGAAGAAGATCTCACAGAAGTGGCGGCTTGTGGTCATGTCGGTAATGGGCCGGACTTCGATGCCGTCGGCGTCCATCGGTACCACGATCTCCGAGATGCCTCGATGGGGAGGTCCCTGGCTGGAGGTCCGGCAGATCAGGTAGCAGTAGTCGGCCACGTCCCCGAAACTGGTCCAGATCTTCTGGCCGTTGATGATCCAGCGGTCGTCGTTTCGTACGGCCGAGGTCTTCAACGAGGCCAGATCGGACCCGGCATCGGGCTCGCTCATGCCGATGCACCAGGTGGCGTCAGCCGACAGCATCGGTGGCAGATAGCGGGCCTTCTGCTCATCGGTCCCGTAGGCGATGAAGGTTGGGCCGAATTGACGGTCGGCGACCCACATGGCGGCGATGGGGGCGCCGGCGGCAATCATCTCCTCGGCCACGATGACCCGTTCCAGCGGCGGCCGCTCCCGCCCCCCGTACTGTCGAGGCCAGCCCATGCCGATCCAGCCTTCATCGGCCATTCTCCGGGCGAACTCCTTCGAAAAGCCGTTGATCCAGCTGTCGTTGAACCGCCCGTGCTCGGCCACACCCTCGGCGGCTACGGCACGGGCCTGCGCCCGTAGTGCCTCCTGGTCCGGGGTGAGGGCAAAGGACAACCCGCCGGTGGGCGAGCCATCACGAGAGCCTGACGTGGTCACGGCTCCATGATGCTGGTCGGCATCCACGGACAAGACACCGAAGCGGTCGGTTCAGCCGTTGGCCGGCCACGGCCGGCCGGGCCGAAAACCGATGTAGCGGGCCTTGGCCCGGAACCTCAGTGGTGTTTCCTCGTACTCCTCGAGCGCGTGGGCCAACCATCCCGGCGTTCGGGCCAGGGCGGAGATCAGCGTTCCGGCCTCGTTCCCCATGTCGGCCAGGTTGGTCAGGAGTCCGATGGCGAGGTCGATGGTGGGGTCCAGTCCCGACCGCTGCGATGTCTGGTCGGTGATGATGTCAACCAGGGCCACACGACGATCGTCGGGCCACGCCCCACGCAATCGGGCCATCAGACACCGAAACCGGGGATCGACACCCCGATACACCGAGTGCCCGAAACCGGGTAGTGATCCTGCGGTTCGCTGCCAGTCGGCGACGGCGGTCGGTGCAACTGCTCGATCAGCTCGACCGGAACCTGCCGGGCCGAGCCGAAACCGGTGAACCCGCGGCCCGGGCGGTCGAGATCTATCTCGACCTCACCACCGATCATGGATTCAACGCCTCCACCTTCACCGCCCGCGTCATCACCAGTACCGGAGCCTCGGTCCCGTCGGCCCTGGCCGGGGCCACCGGTGCGCTGAGCGGGCACTCCATGGCGGTGCGCCGAGTCGAGTGCTGGACATGTTGGAACAGATCGGTTCCCCGGAGGCCACCGGGTCCTGGGCCCTTGATCGGCTGGCTCGGGGCCACAAGATCATGGGTTTCGGTGACGCCGTCTACCGGGCCGACGACCCGCGCTCAGCGGTTCTGAAGTCGGCAGCTCTGGACCTGGCCGCCGCCCTGCCGGCCCGGCCGACCACCACGGCGTCCGACGATGTCGATCCGGTCGGCCTGGTGGAGCGGGCCATGGAGGTCGAACATCGCATGCTGGCCGTGCTGCGGGCCCATCGACCCGATGCCGTGATCGTGACCAACGTGGAGTTCTACGCCGCCATCGTGCTCCACCTGGCCGGCCTGCCCCAGTCCATGTTCACCCCCACGTTCATGGTCAGTCGCATCGCCGGCTGGTCGGCCCACATCCTGGAACGGGCGACCGACAACAAGATCATGCGGCCCAGCGCCGCCTATGTCGGCCCGGAACCGGTTGTTACCGGCTGATCCCGATCGGCCGAGCCGGCGCCGGAACGGCCCCGAGGAAGTTGATCGAGCTCAACGTTGCCCCCCGACACGACGGCAACGACCGAGCGACCGGCGAACCGCTCCCGGTCGGCCGGCACGGCGGCCAGGGCAACGGCCCCCGACGGCTCGGCCACCAGCTTGGCCCCGGTCCACAGCAGTCGCATGGCCTCGACGATCTGTTCATCGGACACGGTCACGATGTCGTCCACCAGGCGCCGGATCAGCCGGAAGTTCTGATGTCCCAATGAGGTGAGCAGGCCGTCGGCGAGGGTGTCGGGGTCGGTCTGGGGCTGCCATCGCCCGGCGTGGAAGCTGCGGAAGGCGTCATCGGCGCCGGCCGGTTCGACACCGATGACCTCGGTATCGGACCAGAGGGAGCTGACAGCCACCGCGACGCCGGCCAACAGGCCGCCACCGCCCACCGGGACGAGTACGACGTCGGGGCGCTCATCGAGTTGCCGGCTCAATTCCAGGCCGACCGTGCCCTGGCCGGCGATGACGGCGCGGTCGTCGTAGGGATGGATGAGCACGGCGCCGGTGTCGGCCTGGATTGCGGCCACCGTGGTCTCTCGTGCCTCCAGGGTTGGCTCGCATTCCACGATCGCCGCACCGTAGCCGGCCATGGCCGCCTTTTTCACCGCCGGGGCATTGGCCGGGACCACCACCCGGGCCGAGATACCTCGAGTACGGGCCGCCAGGGCCAGCGCAGCCCCGTGGTTTCCCGACGAGTGGGTGATGACGCCTCGGGCCGCCTGGTCGGCCTCGAGCAAAAACACTGCGTTGTGGGCTCCTCGTGCCTTGAATGCGCCGCCCTTCTGCAGGTTCTCGCATTTGAACCACAGCCTGCAGCCCAGCAACTCCGACAGCACATCGCACTCGATCAGCGGGGTTCGATGAACGAAGGGGGCGATCCGTTCGGCCGCGGCCAAGATGTCGGACATCGTGACCTCACCGATCGGACCGTGATCCGCCATCAGGACCGATCTCCAATGGGTACCTGAGCGCCTCCGGCCGCGGCGCTGGCCAGGGCGGCGTCCAGCACCCGTTGCACGGCCAGGCCTTCGGCGAAATCCGGCTGGACCGGGGTTCCGGCGGCGATGGCGTCGATCCATCCTCGGGTCATGGCACCGGTACGGCGGAATATGTGACGGTAGGTGTCATGGACCGAGCGCCGGGGTGACCCGTTCCAGATGTCGTCGGGAATGGGAAGCTCCACCATCGGCTCCTGCCCCCATTTGGCCCCGCTCACCCGCTGTACCGTCTGCCAATCACACAGTCCGTGCAGGGTTCCGTCGTCGCCGTGAACCTCGATCTGATGGCTTTGGCCGAACGTCCCAGGTTCCCAGGCCACGGCGGTCACCTGGAAGACACCATAGGCTCCCGATCGGTAGTCGACGGTGAACACCGCACTGTCCTCGCCCCGCTCGTAGTCCCTGCCGTCGGGCCGATCGGCTCGGGGAACCTGCCGGCGGGTTGTGGCCGAGACCGCCACCTCGTCGTCGTCGAGCAACCACCGGGCGATGTGGATCCAATGGGAGCCGAGGTCACCGAGTACGCCCGAGCCGGCCACGGCGTTGTCAAAGCGCCAGACGTACTCCCCACCGTGGGCGAATCCGGTGTAATACCGCAGGTTCACGTGACGCACCGACCCGACGTAGCCCTCGGCGATGAGGCGCTTGATCCACCGGAACATGGGCATGTAGCGGTAGGTGAACGGAACCATGGTGACCACACCAGCCACCCGGGCTCTGGTCACCAGGTCGGCGGCCTGGGCCACGTCGAGGCCCAGCGGTTTTTCGCACAGCACGTGAAGGCCGGCGTCGAGGGCGGCGGCACTCAGCGGGTGATGGCTGTCATTGGCCGAGGCCACGATGACGGCATCGACCTCGCCGGAGTCGATCATGGCCGCCGGGTCGGTGTAGGACCGGTCGATGCCCCAGCGCCGAGCGAAGTCCTCGGTCCGGGACGGGCTTCGGCCAACCACGGCATCGACCACACAATGGTCGTGATCGACCAGGGCGGGAAGATACATACTGTCGGCCCACCAGCTGGTACCGACGACGCCGACCCGAACCGTCGGCGCCGTCATCGGACGCCCCGGCGATAGCGGGGCAGGGGGATCATGTCGCGCCTGTCGCCCACTCAGGCCTCGATCCGGGTGATGGCCACCGGTACCCAGCGAAGCACGTTGGTCACCTCCTCGTCGCCTTCGCCGTCCGGAGCCGGCCGATGGGCGTATCCGATGGTCTCATAGGCCCGTACCGTGGCGCCGTCGGCGTTGCGATGCTCGGCCAGCAGCCGGTGCTCGAACGACAGCAGATCACCCTCGAAGGCCGGGGCCAGGTGGCTGCAGGCATGCCAGGCGACGAAGCTGGCCAGCCTCGGCTCCACCCGGGTCAACGAGGCCTGGGCCAGGGCCTGGACGTGGCCGCCATAGACCAGGCGCTGTCCGTACATCGTGGCCTGGGCATCCCGGTGGACGATGGCGCGGTTGTGGGTGAGCCGGACCAGCCCGGTGGCCTCGTCGATCACATCTCGCGTGACGTCGGAGCGGATCTCGGCCTCCCCCCATGGACCGGACATGGGGAGTGCATCGGCCTGCCACGACGACGGGATCAGGTCGACGTAGTCGGCGATGTCGGGATCTTCGGGAGCCGAGCCGGTGTCGCCGTCGTGGCCGGGCATCGTGTCGCCCCGGACCGGCAACAGCGCGCAGCGCTGGTAGTCCATCACCAGCTCGTCATCGGCCGTGGTCTGCATCCCGAGCAGAACCTTGCCCCGGTTCGGCCGATCCGGCCTCGGGGTGGCATCGGCCATGGCCAGGATGTGGATCCGGGTATGCAGGGTCTCGCCGAGGTGGACCGGACGCAGGATGCGCATGTTGCGGTAAAAGAGGTTGGCGATGGCCCGTCGAGTGGCGACCGTGGACTGGCCGACCGACAGGTTGGCCACCAGCCCGGGCGAGGCCAGGGGAGCCGATGCGCCGGTGACGGCCGACGACAGTCGATGGTCGAGGCACACCGGCAGCACCTCGCCCACGATGGACTGGTACCAGGCGGCCAACCCCACATCCATTGTCACCGCCGGCTGGGGCTCCAGCTCCATGCCGGGGGCGAGATCATCGTAGAACGGACCATCAGCGGGAACGGGTGTACTCATAGGCTCCGAAGGGTAGTCGTGGCCCGGCGATCGGTAGCGAATCGGACGCGACAGGCCCGATGGCGGATCCCGGCGATTCCCGGCCTCCGGCCCATCGACTACCGGTCGGCGCCTACCGCAGACCAGGTGGCAAGCACGGCGTCCACGGCCCGATCGGCGTCGTCGAGGGTGGTGGCAACGTCACTGACGCTGATCCTCATGGCCCGCCGAGCGCGCCATGTCGTGGTTCCGAACCACGCCTCGCCACCCCCCTGGACCCCGGCGATCACGGCATCGGTCACCGAGTCGTCACCGAAGGCCACGAGGGCCTGGTTGAGCACGACCGGGGCCAGCAGCTCGGCCCCGCCTTCCGCCAGCCGCCGGGCCATATGGTGGGCCAGCCAACAGCAACGATCGACCAGAGCGGCCATGCCGTCGCGACCGAGCGTGGCGAAGGTGGCCAACAGGGGAACAGAGCGAGCCCGTTGCGACATCTGGGGACCCAGTTGCATGGGTTCCCGGCGGACGGCTGATCCGCCGGCCTCGCCGACGCCGGGGATCCGGGCGTAGGCGGCATCGATTGCCATGGTGGACTCCAGCGGAGCGGGGTCGGCCACGATCAAGACCCCACAGTCGTAGGGGCTGTTGGGCCACTTGTGCCCGTCGGTGGCCCACGAATCGGCCCGATCGACCCCGACCACCTGATCCCGATACCGGGGCGAGACCGCGGCCCAGAGACCAAAGGCCCCATCGACATGGATCCATGACCGATCCCGCAGACCCCGGGTCCGCAACACCTTGTCGATCTGGCCCACCGGGTCGCTGTGACCGGTGTTGACGTTTCCGCATTGGGCGATCACGAGAACCGGAGGCTGGATATGGGGAAGGCGGGCCGGATCGATCGCCCCGGCCCCGTCCACCGGGGCCCTGACGATCCGATCGGTCCCCAGCCCGGCCAGTCGCACCGCCTTGTCCACCGAGAGGTGGGCTTCAGCCGAGGTGACGACGGTTATCGGTGGCGCCCCCATCAGGCCGCTGCGGTCCACATCCCAGCCGTCGAGTCGAAGGAGATGATCTCGGGCGACGGTCACGGCATTCCAATTGGCCACGCTGGCCCCGCTGCACAACACGGCCGTCGCCCCGGCCGGCAGGCCGAGCAGCTCGACCAGCCACCGAGCCACCTGGGCATCGATACGGTGGGCCAGAGGCGACATCGTCGACATGGCGGCGTTCTGGTCCCAAGCCTGGGCCAGAACGGAGGCGGCCAATGCCGCCGGCTCCGTCCCACCGGTCACGAACCCGAAGTATCGCCCTCCGGTGGAACGGACCGCGGTGCGACGTCCGAGATCGGCCAGCAGGTCGAGCAGCTCCGATGGGGACATGGGCCGGTCGAGCGACAGATCGTCCAATCGTGCCAGCTCCTCGTGGAGTTCGGCGCCGGGATGCACCGGTGACGAACGCTCGATGGCCAGGTAGTCGGCCGCATGGTTGGCCGCCTGGCCGAACAGAGCAACCTTCTTCTCCGCGGAGGCCGTGGAGGACGCCTCCTGCGATGAGAAGGCCTTCTCCAATGAGAGGGGGGCGGGACGGTCGATGACTACTCCTCCACTACTTCAATGGCATATTCGGGGCAGTTGTCGATGGCAAGACGGGCCTTGTCGTACAGATCGGCCGGCACCACTCCCCCAAGACGTTCGAAGGCGTTGCCAAGATCGTCGACATCGAACAACTCCGGGGCGATGGTGTAACACCGGTTGTGGCCCTGACACTTCCCGCCGACAACCCGGATTCTCATGGTTCGACCTCCTCGTCGGGCACACTCACCGTTGCGGCACCGGCTGTCTCGCCGTCGTCGCCGGCCGGCGTGTCCTCGGGCGCGCCGAGGTTGCGGAGTATCGATCCAGAACATCGACCATGACCTCGGGAAGGGGCTGAGAATGGGCCACGACCAGGCGCTGGGTCGGCCGGGTCACCGCCACATACAGCAGTCCGAGACCGCCGGCCTGGGCCACAATCAATGCCGGCTCCACCACCACCACCACGTCGAATTCCAGCCCTTTGACCGCAGTCGGTGTCATGGCATGGACACCGGGAACCCGGTCGGCGACCTGGGCGTTCAGCTCGGGATCGGCGGCAATCAGGCACACCCGGCCTCGGGGCAACCGGTCGAGCTCCCGCTTCAGCACCCCCGTCACCGAGGCTGCGACATCGATTCCGCCGTCGAGCCGCTCGACCACCACCTCGTGGCCCGACGGCCGAATGGATCGGGCCGGCGTCAATCCCGGGGCCAGTTCGGCCAGCAGGCGGTGGGCCAGGGGATCGAGTTCACGGGGCGAGCGGTAGTTGATGGTCAGCTCCCGAAATGAGATGTCGGCAAGCATGGGTGGCAGCAGCTCATCCCAGCCGTTGACCGTTCCGGCCTTCCGCTGGGCCAGGTCGCCGACGATGGTGATGCCGGCCTCGGCCCGCCGGGCCACCATCCGCCACTGCATGGCGGTCAGGTCCTGGGCTTCGTCGACGATCACGTGCCCGAACTGCCAGCTCCGCTCCAGCGCCGCCAGCTCCTGCACGGTGGCCGACACCTCCTGAGCGGCGTCGACCGCCTCCAGGGTCAGATCCTCGGCCGGGGAACCGTCCGACTCCGGCGCCGCCCGGCCGTCCTCGGTGGCCGGCCCGACCTCTTCGGTGTCGGCAAAGGCAACCTCGTAGGGCACTTCGATGTCATGGTGGACGATGGCGACCGGACCGGATCGGGATCTCGCACCATCGGACACGTACTCGTCGTCATCGTCGATGTAGGGATCGTCCAATTGATAGAGGAACGGTGTGTCGTCGGCATCGTCGGGCCGTTGAAAGGGCTCGATCGAAGGTTCAGAC
Organism: Acidimicrobiales bacterium; assembly: GCA_024638815.1. Lineage (GTDB taxonomy): Bacteria > Actinomycetota > Acidimicrobiia > Acidimicrobiales > SZUA-35 > JAHELU01. The sequence continues at coordinate 55,866 of JAHEJM010000005.1, forward strand.
CGGAGCCGTGGTCGGGTCGACACCCCACCGTCGAGGCCGCCGTCGTGGACGGCCGAGCCCCCGTCGATGAGTGACACGTCATCGTCCTCGTGGCGGTCGAGCGACGGCTCCTCAGCGGGCAACCCGTCGACCGATCCGGACCCGAAGCCCACAGGGCCGAGGAGAGCCAGGAACTCGTCAAGCAGAGCGGCATCGGCCTCGCTCCATATCCTCCGATCCAGCTCCCGCTCCGGCGTCCGCCGGCGGAACAGCAGACGGACCCACGACGGGGGATGACCGGCCGCGACCAACGCCGATCGGAGCAGGGACTTGCTTCCCAGTACATCGTTCAGGGCCTGCTCCGGTGACAACGGCGGGAAGTGGGCCAGAAGGAACTCCTGCACATCGGGGTTGGCGGCGAATGACCGTCGAGCCTCCTCCAGATCATGGAACGACCGGTCATGGACCTCGCCGGCCAGCGTGTCGATCAGCAGGCGGCGGAACTCGGCAGCGCCGTCGTTGTGATGGCGATGGCGGCCGGCCCGCCGAAACAACCGCTGTAGCCGGTCGAGGTCGACGACGACACGGCGCGACCCGTACCAGCACACCAATCGTTCGTTGGGTGGACGTTGTCGCTGGTCGACCGCCGCCGCCACCAGGGAGGCCATGGCGGCCGAGCCCTTCACGTCGGCCACCTCCGATGGTTCGTCGAGACCAGGCCGGATCCCCCGGTAGAGACGGGGTAATGTCACCGCAACCACGCCACTCTCCCCCAGCGACGGCAGAACCTGGGAGATGTAGTGCAGGAACTGCTGACTGGGACCCACGATGAGCACACCGGTCTCGGCCAGCTCCACCCGCTTGTCATAGAGCAGGTAGGCGGCGCGATGGAGGGCAACCACCGTCTTTCCCGTACCCGGCCCACCCTGGACAACCAGGGTCTTGTCGGCCGGGGCCCGGATGACCGCGTCCTGCTCGGCCTGGATCGTGGCCACCACCGTGTGCATCTGCTCCCGGGTGGGGGCATCCAGGCTGGCCAGGAGCGCCGCCTCGCCCCGCAACTGGTCCCGTCCGCTGATCATGCGGGCGGGATCGAAAACCTCGTCGGAGTAGTCGATCAGAGCAGAGGGGGTCTCCGGTCGAGGATCGTCATAGAGCAGGTGCCGCCGTCGGTCGAGGCCCATGGGCTCCAGGGGCGTGGCCCGGTAGAACGGCACGGCGGCCCGAGCCCGCCAGTCGACCAGTAGCACGTCGTCGCCGTCGAGCACCGTCCGGCGTCCGATGTAGAGTTCGTCTCCTCCGTCCTCAACCACCTTGCCGAAGGCCAGGGCATCCCCCTGGGCCTCCAGGTCGGCCACCCGACGAGCGGCGTACATGGCCCGCTCCGACATCTGCCGGACCAGAACCGCCTGAACGGCGGCGTCGGCTTCGGCATCCTCGTCAACGATGTCCCGGATGCCGTCATCGACCGCTTCCGCCGCTTCGGCCGCCAGACCTCGGGCCACGCTGCGATTGCGCTCCAGGTAGCGCAGATGGGCCTCACGAATGCGGTCCAGAGCCTGTCGCTCCAACTCGAGCTGCGGCGTACGGCCGAAACGGTTCACTTGGTCAACCTAGTCGAGTACGGCGAAAAGCCGACAGCCGGTTGCATCCCCTACCGATGCCGCATCGTTCTGCGGGCTTCCCCGGCCATCATCTTCACCGCTCGGCGGGTGACGGCTACCATCGTCGCTCAGGCTACACAACGGGGAGATCAGACATTGGGCAGCGACACCATCCATGTTGGCAGGGTTCGATCCGATGTACTGGCCGAGCAGGATTCGTTGGATGACATCGTGTCCGGGCTGAACGACGAGCAGTGGTACGCCCCCACTCCCAGCAAGGGCTGGCGTGTGGTTGAACAGATCGCCCACCTCGCCTATTTCGACGATGCCGCAGCCGTCGCCATCACCGACCCGGCACGGTTCGTCGAGCTGAGGGGAGCGCTACAGTCCGCCCTCGCCGGCGGCGATCCCGAAGCGGCCGACACCCTGACTCTCGAACCCCTACGGTCGCTAGATCCCGCCGGCCTGCTGGAAGCGTGGCGGGCCAACCGCCGATTGCTGGCCGACGCCGCAGCCGGCCTGGCCGACGACGACCGCATCGAGTGGTACGGGCCGTCGATGGGCTCCAAGTCGTTTCTGACCGCCCGGCTGATGGAGGCGTGGGCCCATGGTCAGGACGTGGCCGACGCCGTCGGCGTGGACCGGGCGGCGACCGACCGGCTGACCCACATCGCTCGGCTCGGGTTCATCACCCGGGGCTGGTCCTATGCCGTTCGAGGACTGGCGGTGCCAGCCGATCAGGTGCGGGTCGAGCTGGTCGCGCCGTCCGGCGCTCACTGGCGGTTCGGACCAGAGGACGCCGCCCAGTCGATCGGAGGGTCGGCCGAGGACTTCTGCCTGGTTGTGACCCAGCGCCGCCATGTCGACGACACCGACCTGGTGGTGGAGGGTGATGCCGCCCGTGACTGGATGCTGCAGGCTCAGGCCTTTGCCGGCGGGCCGACCGAGGGGCCGGCCGCCGCCGGTTTGCCAACCTGAGGCCGCCCGACACATCGGACCGGGGAGGCGGTCAGGACGGTGCCGGATCCGGCGAAGGACGGCGCAGCATCAAAGCCTGACGAACGGCCCGGCAGCACAGGTCCCCATGCTGGTTGTGGCCGCGGTGTTCGAGTGTGACGATCCCCTGATTCGGTCGCGATCGTGACGGTCGAGCTTCGATGACCTCGGTCTCCACCCGTAGCGTGTCACCGTGGAACATGGGGGCCGGGAACACGACCTCACTGAAGCCGAGGTTGGCCACCGTGGTGCCCAGAGTGGTTTCGTGCACGCTGATGCCGACCACCATGGCGACCGTCAGCATGGAGTTGACCAGGGGTCGGCCGAACTCTGTCTCCCGTTCGGCGTAGTCGAAATCGAGATGGAGCCATGCCGGGTTCATGGTCATGGAGGTGAACATGACGTTGTCGGACTCGGTGATGGTGCGACGGATGGCGTGGTGGATGATCAACCCGGGGGTCAGCTCCTCGAACCACCGCCCGCTGTGAGGGCGCCGGACCGGACCCGACATGGTCTCGTCATCACCGCTTGTGTCGTCACTGTCCGCACCGCTGGTCATGGATGTGCCACTCCTCGGACTCGCTCCAGCAGGCGCCGGGCCTGCACCGCCAGGGGTTCGTCCACCATCTGACCCTCGAAGTCGATGGCGGCGAGACCCCGGTCCTGGGCCTCGGCGTAGGCGGTAAGCAGCCGGCGGGCCCGATCCACCTCCTCCGGTCCGGGGGTGAAGGCGGCGTTCGCCGGCTCCACCTGGCCGGGATGGATGCAGAGCTTGCCGGCATAGCCCATGTTGCGGGCCTGTCGGGCTTCACGCGTGAACCGAGCCTCGTTGCGAAAATCGGTGACGACCTGATCGACGATCGGGACCTCGGCCACCCGGGCGGACAGGGCCACCGACGATCGGGCGTTGGCCACCTCATGGTTCGACTCGGTTCGCACCCCGCCGAGGTCGGCGATCAGATCCTCGGCTCCGAAGTAGGCGGCCGACACCCTGGGGTGGCTCAGCAGGATCCGGGCGTCAATCACACCCAAGGCAGTCTCGATGCCCACCAACACCCCGACGTTGTCCAACCCGGCCCGGTCCAGCGTGGTGGCAACATGATCCAGCTGCTCCACGGTCTCGATCTTGGGCACGACGACGGCGGCTGCCTCCGGCGCCACACCTTCCCTGATGTCGGCATCGAACCATGGGCCGGTCACCGCATTGACCCGAACCACCACGGTTTCACCCTGGGCCACCAGTTGTGGCACCCAGCGACGGGCCAGCAACCGACCCTGTTCCTTGGCGTTGGCCGGCACCGCATCCTCACAATCGAGGAACACCACATCGGCGCCACGTCCCGGTAGCTTCCGGATGAAGTCCTCCCGGACCGACGGAGCGATGAGCACCGAACGAAGGACTTCCAGCGGGGTGACACCGGTCATGGGCCCGAAACGGTGCCGTTCACGGCCCCGTGCATTGCCTCGATCACGGAGCCGGTCATGGCCCCGAGCATTGCCTCGATCACGGAGCGGTTCATGGCCCGATTGATGGCCCGATTCATGGCATGGCCAACACGATGGCGATGATGGCGATCACGGCTCCGGCCAGTGACAGCGACAGAGCCCGAAGCCGGCGCTTGCGCATGAGGAACTGGATGCCGAGGCCGCTCAGGGCGATGATGACCAGCAGGGCGCCGCTGATGTCGATGATCCAACGCCACGCCGACGTGGCATCCCGTCCCTTGTGCAGCTCGTTCATGATCCCGAGCAGGCCCTGGCGACTGGTCGTCAATTCGTATCGGCCGGACCTTGTGTCGAAGAAGAGGTCGGCTCCATAGCCCGGAGCCCGGTAGCTGATCGAGCCCTCATCTCCCTCGACTCCGAAGTCCGTCACCTCGCCCGATACCCCATGGCGCTCCCTGACCAGCTGGCTGACGGCCAAGAACCTGGTTCCGTCCGCTTCAGCCTCGGCGCCGCCGGCCGGTACCACCAGGTCGGTCGGCAGCGAACCGGTCACGGTTTCGGTCGTCGTGTCGGCACCGAGGAATGTCCACTCCGGATGGTTGAGCGTGATACCGGTTAGACCGAAGAACAACATCAGCAGCAGGCTGATCATGCTGGTGTAGACATGGGCCCACCGCAACCAGAAGCTGGTTCGCCGGTTCAGCTCACCGGGCGGGGGCGGCGTCCGGCGAACCGGTGACCGGCGATGGGATGGAGCCGGAGGAGCCGGACGACGATCAGGGGTGAGCAGGCTCACGGCCTCCAACGGTACCGCAAAACGCCGACCGCCGGCACGGCGCCGATCCTGCCGGTGACCTGGGCCTAGATTTCCTTGGTGGTAGGAAACTTGAACATTGCGGCAAGTCGTCTGCACCAAGGAATCTTGAGTTACCGGCCGAGGGCGGGGATACCTAGACAATCAGCGCAAAGGCGTCAGGGATTGCCGACAGGGCAATCCGCCGGTATGAACCGATGAGGTGTCCGTCGACGCGGATCGGGATCGGGCGATCGAACCCGTGTTGCCACTCCGAGACACGGACCGTTCGTAGATCGGGGTGGGGCAGGTGGGAGCCGGTGCGGGCGCGCCGCACCGCCTCGACCCGCTGACGCCAATCCAGAGCGCCGACGGTGATGTCGAGAACCCCGTCGTTGGGATGGGCCCTCGGACCGAGACGAAGCGGTCCCAGCCAACGCGCTGACAGGAGGGGCGCATTCATCACCACGGCCCCCTCGCCGCGCCCGAGACCACGACGAGCGACCAGATGGGCCACAAACGGGACCTCCTGGTCGGCCCCGGTCCCGTCGGTGGCGTGAAGCAGTGCGAGATCGACCGGGAACCGCCATCGTTGCCCTACGGGTCGGGGTCTGTCGAGTCCCACCGTGGCCAGTAGATCACCGGTGGCGACCGATGCCGTCAGTTGTTCATGGTGCCGCCACCGGTCGTGGGCCAGCAGTGCCAACTCCCGGTCGTTGTCGGCCGTCGGCACCTCACCCGTCGATGGGCTCGGCGCACCCCACGCCTCACCCTTGCGAATCGTCATCCGACTCCGACCGGGCGGCGGCCGATCCGCGCCGGTCCCCTGATCCACCCCCGTCCCCCGATCCGTCACCACGCCCGGACTGCTCGTCGCCGTCGAGGAGCTTCGACGAGGCTGCCACGAGATCCCGATTGACGGCATCGGCCGCCGCCCGGGCCTGACGAGCAGTGCGTCGATCAACGGCGAGCTGCCCGAGCTGGCGCAGCAGGTCGATGAGCTGCTTGGTGGTGCGGACGAAGTCGCCGGCGGTGAACTCCTCGTCGGCCAGGACATCGTCCAGGCTGCCTCCAGCGGCCCAGCCGTGAGCCACGGCCACGAAGCCGGCGTCGGGGGCCCTGGTCAGCGGGAGTCGGTGCTCCTGCTCGGTCTGGTTCAAATCCAGGTGCATGGCCTGAATCCGGCGGAACCGGCGCCGAAGGTCGGCCGACGGGTACCAGGGCTGACCGGCGGGGCCGTTGCTGCGACGCTCCTCGTAGACGAACACCGACGCCAATCCGGCAATCTCGGCCGGGTTGAGTCCATCGAACATCCCGGCCTCCATGGCCTCGACCACCAGGAGATCGCATTCGTGATAGAGCCGGGCCATGCACTGGCCGCTGGGGGTGAGCGACCAGTCTTCGAGGTGGCCTCGCTCCGTCATCAACTCGATGACCCGGTCGAACTGGGCGGCCAACGACTCGGCCTTGGCCGCCGTAACCTCTCGGATTCGGGCCAGCTCGGATTCGATGCGGTTCAGCCGTTTCAGGCCCTTGACCGCGCCCGCCGGCAGCTCGTCCCGGGACTGCAACCCGATCGACAACGCCTCCTCATCCGGAGCCGAAGGCCCGCCCCGGTTCTGCTTGTCCCTGGAACGCCGGCGGGAGCGGGATTTGGAACCACCGGCCACCCGGGTCCGCGCCAACGATTGGGACACCTCATAGGCGAAGCTGACGCTGTTTGGCAGGTAGGGCTCGGGAAGTTCGACCTGGCCGACCGCAACCGGTGCCGCCAGGAGTTCGGAAGGTGCGACCTCGAAGCTCTGACCGCTTCGATCGACCACACTGACCCGGATTCGTCCCCGTTTGCGAAAGGCCACGCTGAGTACGGCGACCATCCGGGGATCCTGCCCGGGGCCGAGGTCTATCACGTCGCCCGGCTTGAAATGGGCCAAAGCGAACGAGATGGCTTGCTCGTCACGATCAGCCGAGGTCGCGGTGATCGACGCCGCCCGCAGATGCTCGATCGGACCGAAATCCCGCTCGAGCTGGTTGGTGATCTTGGTTCGCCGCTGGAGCAGCTTTTCGATCTGCTGCTCCGACTCGACCACACCGGCATCGACCCGGTATTGGCCGAACGACAGATTGAGCAGCTGACGGGCCCGTTGCGGCGAGTGGCCGCGAACCAGGTTGGCCGCCATGTTGTAAGTCGGTCGGAACGACGAGGTCAGCACGAACCGTCTGCTGAGCGCCAGGTTGGCCACCTGGTCGAACGTTACGTACGGCGACCACAGCACCACGGCCTGACCGTGGGTGTCGATGCCCCGTCGCCCGGCCCGACCGGTGAGCTGGGTGTACTGGCCCGGAGTGAGAAACTCGTGGGTCTCACCGCTGAACTTGCTGAGCTTTTCGATGACGACGGTTCGAGCCGGCATGTTGATTCCCAGGGCCAAGGTCTCGGTGGCGAAGACGACCTTGACCAACCCGGCCACGAAGCACGCCTCGACCGCTTCCTTCATCGGCGGGACCATGCCGGCATGATGGGGCGCCACCCCGGCTTCCAATCCCTGAAGGAACAGGTCGAATCCCAGGACCTCGAGATCGGAAGGATCCAGGTCGGCCAGGTGCTCGTTCACGATCTTGGCGATCTGGCGACGCTCGTCCTCGCTGGTCAGCTGCATCCCGGTGCCGGCCACCGCTCGAGCCGCATCATCACAGGCGGCCCGGCTGAAGATGAAGTAGATGACGGGAAGGAGATCCCGGCGGCGAAGCTCATGGACCACATCGATTCGCCGGGGCGTTCGCCACGGTGCCCGAGGCCGCCGTGGCCGCCGTCGATCGCCACCCTGGCTCCGCCGGGTGCGCGATCTCGTCTCCGGGTCGTACCGATGGCCCTTTGGGTTGGGTTGGGAGCCGCGCAGGGTCTTCATGACATGAAGATGACTGCCCGACCTCTCCCCCACCATGTAGAGGTTGGTCAGCTCGACCGGTCGCTCCTGTTCCACCACCAGTGTCGTCGGACCCCGTACCGTCTCGATCCAGCCCGCCAGCTCGTCGGCATTCGACACCGTGGCCGACAAGCAGACCAGACGGATGGGCGGGGGCAGATTGATGATGATCTCCTCCCACACCAGGCCCCGGTAGGCGTCCTGGAGATAATGGACCTCGTCCAGCACCACGGTCTGCAACCGATCGAGGTTGTTACCGGCATAGAGCATGTTGCGCAGTACCTCGGTGGTCATGACCACCACCGGGGCATCGCCGTTGACGTTGTTGTCCCCGGTGAGCAGCCCGACGGAGGAGCGTCCGTGAGCGGCCACCAGATCGTGGTATTTCTGATTGGACAGTGCCTTGATCGGGGTCGTGTAGAAGATGCGCCGCCGGCCCGCCAGCGCCCGGGCCACGGCGTAGTCGGCGACCAGGGTCTTTCCGGCGCCGGTGGGAGCGGCCACGACCACGTGGTTACCCCGGTCGATCCCGTCAAACGACTTGATCTGGAAGTCGTCGGGGGCGAAACCGAGTCGTTCGATGAAAGCCTGGCGCCGGCTCGTACTGTCGGCGTCCATCACCCGGCCACGCCGGACGCCGTCGACCCGGCAATCGAACGTCGCTTGACCATGCGTTTGCCGATGACAATGGCGATCTCGTACGACAGGTACATCGGCACCGAGATCACCGACAGCATGAATGGATCACCGGTGGGGGTCACGATGGCCCCGAGAATGACCACCCCTACGATGGCGAAGCGCCGGTTGGAGCTGAGCGTCTGCGGCTCGACGATGCCGATCAACTGGAGGAAGACCAGTATGAGGGGGAACTGGGCGGCAAAGCCGAAGGCAAACAGCATCTTGATGAAGAAGCCGAGGTATTCGCTCGGCCGGTAGAAAGGCTCGAAGCTGTCGAGACCGAAGCCCAACAGCACATCGAGGGCCTTGGGCAGAAGGAGGTAGGCGCTGACCAGTCCAATGGCGAGAAGGATGGCCGAGATCACCACGAACGGAGCCAGCATCTTCTTCTCATGGGGATACAGGCCGGGCAGAACGAAACGGCCGATCTGGTAGAGCACGACCGGCGTGGCCAGCAGCAGTCCCCCATAGCCGGCAAAGGTCAGCACGACCGAGAAGGACTCCATGGGATTGGTCAACAAGAACACGCAGGTCTCTTGATCCGGTATCGCCTCCAGCTGGAACTGACAGTACGGCTCGACCACGAAGCCGAGTAGGCGATCCTTGAAGATGTAGACCACGATGGCGCCGATCGCGATGGCCAGAATGGAGCGAATCAGCCGCTTGCGGAGCTCGGTCAAGTGCTCGAGCAGCGACATCTCACCGGCGGGCGTGGCCGGCTCTTTGTCCCGTTTGAACGGATTTTTCATTCCCGCTCCCCGGCCATCGGATCAGGGGCTTCATCGGCCCGGTTGGGATCGCTGTGACCGTTGGTCGACGTCGCCGGCTCGGCGGCCGGAGGCTTCAGGCTCTCGGGTCGGTCCGGGCCGGTTGTTTCGGTCGCAGGCTCCAGTTCGTCGTCGCCGGCTGCCTCGGCCTCCGGCCCGGGTTCGACCTGCTCGGGCCCGTCGCCATCGGGCCCGGCACCGTCGTCGTCGCCATCATCGGAGTCGCCCGAGTCGTCGGACTCGGCCCGCCTGGCCGTGAACGGTGGGTCGATGTTCTGGGCCCACGAGGAGTTGTCGATCGGGTCGGCCCACGGGGTCTCGAGCTTGTCGGCCCACGACTTGACGTCGGTGGCCTCCTCGATCTGGTTCATACCGTCCATGAAGTCGTCGCGTAGACGGTCGCTCATCGACTTCAGCTGGCCCATCGTCCGCCCGACCTTGCGGATCAGTCCGGGCAGCTGCTCCGGCCCTACTGCGATCAGGAGAACGATGGCGATGAGCATCATCTCGCCGGCGCCGATATTGAAGAACACAACCCAAGGCTACCGTGCGACGGGACAGCGCCCGTCGCGTCGCACCACCTTGGAACCGACCAGCGGAAACGAGTGCGGCCACGTCGATTCGACGTGGCCGCTTGAACCTGAATTGACCGGGTTGTAGGTTCAGCCCGTGGTCAGCTCCGCCAGCGCCGCGCTGAGCCGGGTGTCGTCCTGGAGTAGATGGTGGAAGTCCAGGAGATCGTCGTGGTTGATGGGCTCACCGGAGTGGTTCTCATGGAGCTCGGCCGGCAAGCGCCATGTGGTGAAGGAGACACCGGATGCAACCAGAAGATCGATGGTGCGGGGTTCGGCCGGCTTGACCACCATCATGGAGCAGTGAGGGCAACGGAACGAATAGGTTCCCATGTTGTTGTCGTCACAGATTCGAACGTGCACATCGGCCGTCGTCAGCTCAACATCTCCGCAATCTGAACAGCTAGCACGAATGGTTGCCATGGAAGGTAGTCCTCTCACCCGGTCTTGTGAGTTTGTCCTCCATAGGTTCGGCAACACACGAGCCACCCTTAAGCCATGGATGGAACAGATGGCAAAATCGCCCACTTCGTGTGACCAACGAACCACCACTCCCCACGCTTCGTGATCGGCGCCCACCGAGTGCGCTGGACAGGGGCACGGAACGGGCTGTGCGATCCATGCCGTCCACCGGCAAGATGAATCGATGACTTCCCGCCTACCCTCGTTGCACGACAAGGTGCGGACCTTCCGCCAGCACGGCTTCTCCGACAGGAGTTTCGGGAACAACCTGGCCGACGTGGATACCGAGACGGGTCCGTTGGATACCGCCGGCGCCGGTGGCCTGGCGTCGAGCGTCTGGTTGACGGCCGACAACCAGCCCGTGGTCCACGCCCGGTCCTCGCTCGGAGGCCGGCTGCGGCGACAGCGAATCTCGTCGTTGACGCTGGATCAGCTACCGGAATCGGTGGTGGCTCTTTCGGCCTTGATGAGCCGCCTGGGCCGGACCGGGGGTCCGGCCTCGGTCCTGCTCACGATGGCCGAGGACATCATGTTCGAGCCGGTCCAGGCCGTGCTCGACGCGGCCCCACCGCCGGTGGAGGGCGAGATCTGGCTCTCCCACAGCGATCCCGGGGTGCTGCAACGATGGCGACCACGAACCGGAGCCAGGCTGGTCAACGTGCTGAGCACGGTTCGGACGGCCAAGGGTTTGGAGAAGGAGGTGGCCCGACTGCACGAACTCGGCATCGACGCCGTGGCCGCCTTCCACAAGGAGTGGTCGGGGGGATCGGTGGCCATGGCTCATCGCTTCGGGGTGATGGCCTTCGCCACCGGGGCTGAGCACGAACGGGAACTCGCCGCCCTGGTCGACGCCGGGATCGACGGTCTGGTCTGTGCCCACGTCGACCGCATGCTGGCCGTCGTGGCCCAGTACTACCCGTCATGAGCCGGCGGGCCCTGGTTGTGCTGGTCGTGGTGCTGGCGGCGGCCGTCGTCGGCACCATCAGGACCACAGGCGACCCCGATGAGTCCCCCACGTCGAATTCCGAAAACGGCGTTGAGCTGGATATCGGCCGTCCGGTGTCCAATTCCCTCGACCCGACGTCAGGGCTACCCGTGGTCGACGTCGACCGGTTGCCATCGGAGGCGGCCGACACCGTGACCGTGATCCGCTGGGGCGGGCCCTATCCGTACGATCGCGACGGCACGGTGTTCCAGAACCGGGAGGGGTTGCTGCCCGATCGACCCACCGGGTACTACCGGGAGTACACCGTGCTCACACCGGGAGAGGACGATCGGGGGGCGCGACGAATTGTGGCCGGTGGGAACGGCGAGCTCTACTACACCGCTGACCACTACTCGTCATTCGTGGTCATCTCCGGCGGAGAGGACCCGCCGTCATGACCCCACTGCTGGGACTTCTGCTGCAGGGCGATCGAGGCCGCGTCGCGGCCTTGGCCCGGTTCGAGACGTGGCATCCTGAACTCCTTGCCGAGTTCGGCTTCGGGATCGACGTGGTGGATTTCGCAGGAATCGCCGACAAGGAGTCGACGATGGGGCGGATTGCGGAAGCTCTGGAACTGCCGGAGTGGTTCGGACGAAACTGGGATGCCCTGGACGAGACCCTGGGCGACCGCTGCTGCCGATCGCCCCGTGTTCTGGTGCTGAACCACCTGGAAGCCCTGGTAAGAGCCGATCACCGCACCGCCGCCACCCTGGTACAGGTGGCGGGCGATGCCGTGGTCGGAACCGAGTCACTCGTGCTCGCCGTCGGAGTTCCATCCGGCAGCGAACCGGGAACGGACCCGGGCGGGCGGGCACTGGAGTAGATCGGCCGGCCCGACCGGTCGAAGGGCCGTTCGGCCGTACGCACCGTGACTAGAGCAGAGACAGCCGATCGAGGGGCCAGAACAGGAAAAAGGCCCGACCCACAACCCTGTCGGTCTCGATCGTTCCCAGTTCGCCCCGCGAATCCGAAGACAGGTTGCGATTGTCACCCATGACGAAGATCTGATCCTCGGGGACCACCTCGGGGCCGAAGTCGGGCATCGCCGTGGACTCGTTCAGATAAGGCTCGACTAGGAGCCGGCCGTCGATCAACACCTGATTGTCGCGGATCTCGATGGTCTCGCCCGGTAGGGCGATCACACGCTTGATCACGTCCTTGGGCTCGTCCGGACCAGCCAACTCCAGCTCGGCGGCGGTGCGGCGGAAGACCACGATGTCTCCCCGATTGATGTCGTGTAACCGATAGCTCAGCTTGTTGACCAGGACCCGGTCTCTGATCAAGAGGGTGTCCTCCATCGATGGAGACGGGATGTAGAAGGCCTGAAGCAGGACGGCCCGCAGTACGAGGGCCAGCAAGGTGGCCGCCACCAGGACCACGGCCCACTCGATGGCGTTGCGGCGGGCTGCGGCTCCGGACTCCAGTTCCTCCTCGTCAAAGGAACGACCGTCCGTTCCGAAATCCTCCAGTCCGACGTCAACGTCGGCATGGCCGTAGTCCGGTTCCGTGCTTCGGGACACACCGCGACCCCCGAACGATGGGTCACCACCGGCTCGTTCCACCCACTCCCGAGACCACGACTCCTCGATCGGCTCATGGTCGACCTCATTCCAAGCGCCGTTGTGGGCTGGATCGGGTCGCCATCCAGGATCCACACTCGGACCGATCGGGCCTCGGATCGGAGCCGTGGGTCCGGGCGTGGCCTCGCCCTCGGTTCGTTGCAGAGGAAACGTCGTGTCGTTGATCACACGACTGGAGGGTGGGTCGAATCTGTCCATCACCTCCGCATCGGGCTCCTGCTGCGGTGGAGCCGACAGCCCACCCGGCGGCATGGGCGCGTCATGACCATTGGACTTCGATTCGTGCCGGTCGGCCCACGACTGGCCGAATGGGCTGGTCGGGTTGACGGGGTCGGCGTCAGCGACGATCGCCGGTACCGACTCCACCGACGGCCCTTCGATCCACCGGCCCTGGTCATTTCGCCGGAGCCGTTGTTGGAGGCGCAGTTGCGGTGAGGTGGTACCGGACGAGGAAGCCGGCCCATGCTGATTGAAATCGGTCATGTTGTTTGCCGTCGCCTCCGGGTGTGGTTCGCCCCACTTTACCCGAGACGACACAAGAATATAAAGAACTGGTTACAGCCGCTGCTCGGCCGGGTCGACCGATTGACCACCGGTGGATCACTCCGACTTGGGCTCGTATCTCAGCAGAATACGACTCGCTGCATCGGCGGCCAGGGTCGGCGCCTCGGGCAGACCAGCTTGGCCGACGACGGTCACCTGAAGTCCGAGTCGTACCAGCAACCGCTCGATCCAGGGGATCGCCCCCACCGGGAGCGTGACCGTGATCGAGCCATCGTCGTGCAGATCCAGCTGCTCGCACGGGTAGCTGTCCACCACCCATGCCGCCTCCGGTTTCAAGCACAACGTGATCCGGGGCTGGCCGGCTCGAGCATGGAACACCCCGTCATAGTCGAGTCCCTTCGGTGGTGGTCGATACCTCGACCCGTCCAGCAAGGAGAGTTCGTTGATTCGGTCGACCCGGAAGATCCGCTCACCTTCGGCCAGATCGCACCAACCGACCACGTACCAACTCCCCTCGTCGGCAAACACCCGCCATGGACTGATCCGCCGTCGGGTTTGGGCATCGCGACCGTAGGAGTAGTAGTCGACTTCGACCTGGCATCCGACGGTGGCCGCCTGGCGAAGCCGGCCCAGGAGTTCGGCCTCGGCCGAGCCCAGGTGCACGTCCACCGGGTCCCGGTCGACGGTTCCCAGCACCTTGGCCAGCTTCTCCAGCGCTCGAGACAGGGCACCGTCGGGGTCGGTCCCGGGGATGGAGAGAAGTCCATCGGAGGAGGCCAGCAGGGCCAGACCCTGACCGGCGGTCAGCTTCAGTGGACGGGAGAAGAAGTCGGCCAGCATGATCGAGACCCGGCCCTCATCGTCGATCTGAACATCGACCAGCGCATCGGGGGAGTAGGGAGGCAGACCGACCATGTAGACGACGGCGAGATCGGCCAGCAACTCCCCCTCGGTCAGCTCGAATCGGGTGGCCACGTCGGCCACCCGCTCACCGGGATTGGCCACGATGTACGGCACGATGGCCAGCACTCGGCGCATGCGGTCGGCGGCCGTGGTGCGACTCATTTCTCCCTGGTCACTTTCTCGACGAACCGTTCCACCCAACGACCACCCGACCACGGCGCCGACTCGAATCGGGCGGTCATGAGCCGCTCTCGGACGTGGCCACGATGGAGCCCAGCCAGTTCATGATGTCGGCCCGCCACTCGGCCGGCGACAGCAATTCAGCGTGATCGAGAAAGCCGAGAATGAACGTCCGGAAGGCGTCGCGATTGGCGACGGGAATGGCGAACACCTCGGAGCCGTCGGATTCGATCCGGGATTCGACCTCGGGACCGAGCTGACGTCGGGCGGTGGCCACATGGTCGGCATCGATTCGGAGCTCGGCAATCAGCGGTTCGTCCTGCCCGATCTCCCATGCCTGCCGGGGGCCTGGACTGCGATAGTCACCGTCGGGGATGTCGGCGTCGTCACCGGTGCGGGCCACCTCGCCCTCGATGCGATCGAGACGGAAGTTCCGCTCGCCGGAACGGACCCGATCGAAGCCGGTCAGGTACCAGCGGCCGCGGTGGAAATCGAGGCGCCACGGATCGACCACTCGCACCTCGCCTCGGTACCCGAAGGTGATGACCTGTCGCTCGGTGATGGCCTGGAAGATGGGAATGAGAGCGGGGTCGGCGGGCAGGCTGGCCACGACATCCTGGGTCAGGCCGACATCGGTTGCCGTGGACGGCGAGTCTCCCGGTCCGGCCGGATCGAGTCCCCCCAGCTTCCACAGGGCCTCTCGGTCGCCCAAGCCGTCCAGCCGCACCGTCAGCGACGCCAGGTGAAGGGCCGCCAACTCGTCGGGAGCCAGGCCGGGGTCGGGCAGGTAGTACTCGTCGGGATCGATCCGGTAGCCGTCGACCGGGGGATCGGAGGCCTTGACCTTCTCGACCTTGAGCGGGATGCCGAGGACTCTGAGGTCGTCCTTGTCCCGCTCGAAGGCCCGGTGAAATGCCGACCCGGCCGGCGGATAGCCCTCCACCTTGCGCCGGATTTCCTCGGCCGTCAAGGGACGGCGGGTGTCGAGCAGCACGGCAGTCAGGTTCAGTAGTCGTTCCAGTTTGTTCACCGACATGGCTCGCCGTCCTGATCAAGGTTTCGGAGGCCGGAGGCGATCACGACCCTCCCTGGCTTACAAGCTATCGATGAGCTTGGCCACCCGTTCGTCCTCGCTCCGGAACGGGTCCTTGCACAGCACGGTTCGTTGAGCCTGATCGTTGAGCTTGAGGTGGACCCAGTCGACGGTGTAATCCCGCTTCTTGTCCTTGGCCCGGCGAATGAAATCGCCTCGTAGCTTGGCCCGGGTGGTCTGCGGCGGCTGATCGATGGCCTCCATCATCTCACCGTCGGTGAGGGTGCGCTCCACCAGACCACGATGCTGCAACCGGTAGAACAAACCACGGTCTCGGCGGATGTCGTGATACTGAAGATCGATGAGAGCCACCTTGGGGTGACCGAGGGTCAGATCGTGCTTGGCCCGATACGACTCGATCAGGTTGTGCTTGATGACCCAATCCAGCTCGGCGCCCAGCGACAATGGGTCACGCTCGAGGCTGATCAGGACATGCTCCCACATGTCGAGTGCCCGCTGCTCGTCTTGGGGTAGACCCTTGTTGTCGGCATACTTCAGAGCCCGGGATAGAAACTCGGCCTGCATCTCCAGCGCTGAGATCTCCCGACCGTCGGCCAACCGTACCCGTCGGGTCAGGGACAGATCGTGGCTGATCTCGCGTATGGCCCGGATCGGGTTCTCCAAGGTCATGTCGGGCAGCACGCAGGTCGGATCCTCGACCATGCGCAACAGCACGGCCATGACCCCCACCTTGAGATACGTGGTGTATTCGCTCATGTTGGAGTCGCCGACGATCACGTGCAGACGCCGGTGGTGCTCGGCGTCGGCGTGGGGCTCGTCTCGGGTGTTGATGATGGGCCGCGACCGGGTGGTTGCCGAGGACACACCTTCCCAGATGTGTTCCGCCCTCTGGCTGAGGGCGAACATCGGGCCACGGGCCGTCTGCAGAACCTTGCCTGCTCCAGCGTAGATCTGACGACTGACCAGAAAAGGAATCAGGATCTCGTCGTAGTGGTTGAGGTCCTCGGTTCGGTTCGTCAGATAATTCTCATGGCAGCCATAGGAGTTGCCGGCCGAATCGGTGTTGTTCTTGAACAGATGCACGGTGCCCCGAATGCCTTCATCCAGCAATCGGTCCTCGGCCGAGCCCAGCAGCTCCTCGAGGATGCGCTCTCCGGCCTTGTCATGGACAACGACCTGGCCGATCGAGTCACACTCCGCCGTGGCGTACTCGGGATGGGAGCCGACATCGAGATACAGCCGGGCCCCGTTGACCAGGAACACATTGGATGACCGGCCCCACGACACCACCCGCCGGAACAGGTAGCGGGCAACCTCGTCCGGGCTGAGGCGACGTTGGCCCCGAAGGGTACAGGTCACCCCGTATTCCGTTTCCAGACCGTAGATTCGACGAGAGAACACGTGCTACCCGGAGCTGCTAGGGCTACAGCAGCCCATCGATCTCGCCGCTCTCGAGCCGGCGGAAACACCGACCCTTGTCGAGACGGTCGAGCACCGCCACTTCGAGCTCGCCACTGCCCAGGGTTCGCTCGTCACCGGCCAGAGCGGCGACGGCCGCTTTCAGACCCCCACTGAGCGACAGTTCGTCCTCATAGGACCGCCCCAGCCGCTCCCGGATCGCCTCAGCCTCGCCTCCGAGCACGGCGAAGCCGTGTTCGTCGCTGACCGAACCGTCGTAGCGGATATGGAACATGCGATCGCCGTCCGGCCGGTAGCCGACCGACGCCACCAGGATCTCGACCTCGAGTGGCTTTGTCTCGTGGGTGAAGATCTGACCCAGCATCTGGGCGTACTGGTTGGCCAGGGCCTGGGGATCGACATCGTCGCGCGAGTAGGTGTAGCCCTTCAGGTCGGCGTGGCGGATTCCGGCGATACGGAGCTGGTCGTATTCGTTGTAGCGGCCGACCCCGGCGAAGGCGATACGGTCGTAGATCTCGGAGATCTTGCGCAGGTTGCGGGACGGGTTCTCGGCGCACAGCAAGACGCCGGCGTCGAACTCGATGGCGGCCAGACTACGACCCCGGGCGATGCCCTTCTGGGCGAAATCGGCCCGATCCTTCATCAGCTGTTCGGGAGCAACGTAGAACGGCATGTTCATGATCGATCACCTCCGTGCTGCTCGGTGAACTCATCCAGCAACCGCTCGAACCGTCCCGCGATCTCCGACTCGCCCAGTTCTCGGTAGCCGTCGACGGTGATGGTGGCCACGATGGGGTAGATGCCCCTCATGCTGTCGGGGCCGCCGGTGGCCGAATCCTCATCGGCCGCGGCGAACAGGGCTTGGATCATCAGATCGATCGCCTGATCCTCGGTGTTCGAGTCCCGATGGCCCATCTTGATGACGGTCCGGGCGAAGAGGCTCCCCGAGCCCGAAGCCACGAAGTCCTCCTCTTCATAACGACCGCCGGTCACGTCATAGGCGAACAAACGACCGTAGCCCCGGCGACGATCGAATCCGGCGAAAAGGGGAACGACGACAAAACCCTGCATCGCCGCCGGGAGGTGACCACGGACCATCTGCGACAGCTGGTTGGCCTTGCCCTCGAGGGACAAGGGATGACCCTCCACCTTCTCGTAGTGCTCCAGCTGAAGCTGGAACATCTTCACCATCTCCACAGCCGGCCCGGCGGCCCCGGCGATTGCCACACCCGACCACTTGTCGGCCGGGAACACTTTCGTCAGGTTACGGTGGCTGATGAGGTTGCCGGCCGTGGCCCGACGGTCACCGGCGATCACCACGCCATTGCCGTATTTTGACGCCACCACGGTGGTGCCATGGGCGATCTCGGGGAGACGATCGGCCCCACCGGCCACCATCCCGCTTCCGGCGTCGGCGAGCGGCACCATGCGGTGATCCAGGTGACCAAGCAAACCGGCAAAGTTCGGGCCCGGGTCGTCCCAGGGTTTGAACACAGGGAGGGTCATACGCCGGTCAGCCTACAGGACGTCGCAGCACTCGACCGCGGCTTTGATGGTAGGCAACGCCTACTGCCCGCCCTTTTGGATGTAGCTCTTGACGAAGTCCTCGGCGTTGGTCTCCAACACGTCGTCGATCTCGTCGAGCAGGTCGTCGAGTTCGGCCTTGAGGGCCTCGCCGGACTCGGAGCCGGCCGGGACCTCGTCGACCTCCTGGTCCTGTTCCTTGGGGCTTGTTTTCTTGATCTGCTCTCGCTCGGCCATTATCGTCCTCCTTGCGTGCGGCGAACTCGCCGGGGGGGAATCGGCGACCACCGCCTGTCGGTCCCGGGCAAGCCCATCAGCTGGGTCTAACGCGGGGCCGTATGGGGTTTGTCGTAGTCGGCTTGGTTCTCGGTCTTTGGTGCGATCGTACTACCTGAGTGTAATTATGCTCCAAGCTTGTCGAGCAATTCGGACACCGTTTCACTTTCATCCAGAATAGCTCCGACGTGGTGCTCGGTGCCTCGCGTCGGCTCCAGCATGGGCACTCGGCGCAGCGGGTCGGCGCCGACATCGAACACGATCGAATCCCAGTTGGCAGCTATTACGCTGTCGGCGAACTTCTGGAGGCATCGGCCCCGAAAGTAGGCCCGGGTATCGGGAGGAGGCTCGGTCACGGCCCGGGCGGCGTCATCATCGGCGACCACAGCCTCCAGGCCGGCGCGGGCGGCCAGAGACTTTGAAGGCCGGAGATCGTGGTACTGCAAGTCAAGAGCCCGGAGCCGATGATCGTCCCAGTCGCAATCGTGGCGATCCATGAAACCGGTCAGCAGCCGATGCTTGGCCACCCAATCGACCCAGTGGGCAATCGAGGACGGATCGGTCTCCAACCCGTTGAGCACCTGCTCCCATCGCTCCAGGACCAGTTTCCCGCACTCCTCCCCCACCGACTCCAGGCCATGGCGATCGGCCCAACTCCGGGCCTGCTGAAGCAGGCTCCATTGGATCTCCAGCGAGGTCGCCGTCCTGCCGTCGTCCAGTGTCAGAGGCTCGGCCAGGGACAGATCGTGGCTGACGGCATGCATGGCCTGAACCGGGTTACGGATCAGGATCTGCTCGTCGTAGGCACCGTCCTCCAACATGGCGAACACGATGGCCGTGGTGCCCACCTTCAACAGGGTCGCCATCTGCGCCATGTTGGCATCGCCGGCGATGACGTGGAGTCGACGGTACTTCTGGCTGTCGGCGTGGGGCTCGTCCCGAGTGTTGACGATGGGACGCTTGAGCGTGGTCTCCAGCCCCACCTCCTCCTCGAAGTGTTCGGCCCGCTGAGTCAGCTGGTAGGGGATCTCGGCCGAGGTCATTCCCGGCAGCTCGCTGCCCACCTTGCCCGAGCCAGTGAACACCTGACGGGTCACGAAATGGGTGGTGGCGGTGTGGATTATCTGACCGAATGGCAGATTACGATCAAGCAGGTAGTTCTCGTGGCAACCGTAGGCGTTGCCCTTGCGGTCGCTGTTGTCCTTGTAGATCACGATCTCCTGCCCCGGGGGCAGGGCGGCGGCGGCCGCCTTCATCGAATCGACCAGGATCATCTCGGCCGCCCGGTCGTAGAGCACTACCGAGAGCGCGTCTCGGCACTCGGGGGTGGACAGCTCGGGATGGGCATGGTCGACGTAGTACCGGGCGCCATTGGTCAGCACGGCATTGACCAGATGGGTCTCCACCTCCGGCGGCATGGCGTAGTCCGGTGCCAGCATGTCACGGGCATCAACTCCCGGGGTCTCGTCGATGAAGTCCCAGGCGATCGGCGCGGTTCGGTCGTCGAGGCCGCCCACCTCGGAACCGACATAGGCGTTGATCAGCAACGACGAGGCGGAAACCGGGTTCCATTCATTGGTCCCGCGGACCATGATGCCAAACTCGGTCTCGATTCCTACTACTTTCGGTATTGCCATCATTCCCCCGAGGCACGCAGCGGCGCGTGGTTGGTGAGTTCGCGAACCCACAGGTTACGGCAGGCGGGGAAACGTTTCGAGGTCATTGGACGAGGGTCGGCTCCGACGGTCACAGGTATTGACCGGTGGCGACCTGTTCGATGGCACGACCTCCGGTCTTGTCCTGACCGGCCGGCCCGACAAGGGTACGGACGTAGACGATCCGTTCGCCCTTCTTGCCCGAGATCTTGGCCCAATCGTCGGGGTTGGTGGTGTTGGGCAGGTCCTCGTGCTCCTTGTACTCCTGGGTCACCGAAGTCAGCAGATCCTCGGTCTTGATGCCCTTTTCGTCACTGTCAAGGAACCGTTTGATGGCCAGCTTCTTGGCCCGGCGGACGATGTTCTCGATCATGGCCCCCGAGGCGAAGTCCCGGAAGTACAGGATCTCCTTGTCGCCGTTCTGGTAGGTGACCTCGAGGAATCGGGTGTCGTCGTCGGCCCGATACATGAACTCCACGGTCTTGTCGATCATCATGGCCAGCGCCGCCTCCAACTCCACGTTGTTGCGGACCTCCTCCTCATGAATCGGCAAGTCCTTGGTCAGGTAGTTGGCGAAGATGGAGTGGGCGGCCTCCGGATCGGGACGTTCGATCTTGATCTTCACGTCCAGGCGGCCCGGACGGAGAATGGCGGGATCGATCAGGTCTTCCCGGTTGGAGGCACCGATGACAATGACGTTCTTGAGCGTCTCCACCCCGTCGATCTCGGCCAGGAGCTGGGGCACGATCGTGCTCTCGATGTCGGAACTGATGCCGCTGCCTCGAGTCCGGAACAGCGACTCCATTTCGTCGAAGAAGATGATGACCGGCCACCCCTCCTCCGACTTCTCCCGGGCTCGTTGGAAGATGAGGCGGATCTGGCGCTCGGTTTCGCCCACGTACTTGTTGAGAAGTTCCGGGCCCTTGATGTTGAGGAAGAAACTGCGACGCTCATGGTCGCCGGAGAGCTCGCTGACCTTCTTGGCCAGCGAGTTGGCAACCGCCTTGGCGATCAGGGTCTTCCCGCAGCCCGGTGGACCGTAGAGCAGGATGCCCTTGGGCGCCGGCAGCTGGTGTTCGGCAAACAGGTCGGCATGAAGGAACGGCAGCTCAACCGCATCGACAATGGTCTCGATCTGGTCGTCGAGGCCGCCGATGTCTTCATAGCTGACATCGGGAACCTCCTCCAGAACCAGATCCTCCACCTCGGCCTTCGGCAGCTTCTCCACCAGCACCGAGGAGCGCCCGTCCAGGAGCATCGAGTCGCCGGCCCTGACACCGGTGCCGATGAGGTATTCGGCCAGCTCGACCACCCGCTCCTCGTCGGCTCGGCCAACGATGAAGGCCCGAGTGCCGTCGTGGAACATCTCCTTGACCGTCACCACCTCACCCGAACGTTCGGGTGAACGAACCATGACCACGTTCAGCGACTCGTTGAGCACCACTTCGGCACCGCGAACGAGTTCGTCATCCTCGATGGAGGGATGGATCTCGACCCGCATCTTGCGCCCACTGGAATAGACGTCGGCGGTGCCGTCATCGTTGCCGCCGAGGAAGGTGCCATAGGCGCTGGGCGGCTGGGTGAGTTTGTCGACCTCCTCCCGCAGGGCGGCGATCTGGTCCCGAGCCTCCCTCAAGGTATAGGTCAGCTTCTCGTTCTGGCTCACGGCTTGAGCCAACTGGCCTTTGGTATCGAGCAGTCGTTCCTCGAGGGTACGGACCCGCTTCGGTGCATCTTGAAGGCGGCGACGAAGGGTTACGACCTCCTCTTCCATCGCCGTGAGCTGCGTTTGCAGCTCAGCCATCCCGGTCTGGTATTCGTTCAGGCGCCGTTCGTAGTCGGAAGTCTCGACGACAACCACCTCCTGCAAGAACTGTCTAAGCCGGACCCTACACCCACCATCGGCCGAATGCCGAATGCATCAAGCGGACTTGTCGGCACGACGCCATCGCGATGGGTGGCGGTCGAGCGGAGGCAGGCGCAGCAGAGGTGGGGGCGACGGTCCATGGTTCTACGTTGATAAACCAACAACCTGAGCGATGTATGCCATGATTCTGGCCTCCTCCCGCCAGGCGTCGTAGCGCCCGGAGGGCCCGCCGTGCCCCGAGTCGAGGTCGGTCCACAGCAGGATAGGTGCGTCCGAGGTGGTGTGGCGCCGGAGTTCCTGGACCCACTTCGCCGCTTCCCAGTAGCTGACCCTGGTGTCGTTGAGCCCGGCCGTGGCCAACACCGACGGATAGGGTTGCTCGGTCACGTTGTCGATCGGCGAGTAGGCCCTCATCACCCGGTACGCCTCGGGGTCGTTGGCTGGATTCCCCCACTCCTCCCACTCGGTGACCGTCAGGGGCAGGTTCGCATTGAGCATCGTGGTCAGCATGTCGACGAACGGCACTTGGGCCACGATCCCGGAGAACATGCCCGGTTGCCGGTTCACAACCGCACCGGCCATCAGCCCACCGGCCGATCCACCTCGGAGCACCAGCTGGTCGGGCGAGGTCAGGCCGGCATCGATCAGTGTCCGGGCGGCGGCGATCACATCGGTGAAGGTATTCGGCTTGTTGGTCAGCTTCCCGTCCAGATACCAGCGCCGTCCCATCTCGCCGCCTCCCCGAGCGTGGGCGATGGCGAACCCGCAGCCTCGATCCAGAATCGACAGACGGGCGGCCGAGAACACGGGGTCGCTCGAGGCCTCGTAGGCGCCATAGGCGTAGAGCACATAGGGCCCCGGTCGACCAATGGGTCGATCGCGGCGATGAACGATGCTGACCGGCACCGCCACACCGTCGGAGTCGGCCCACAGCCGCCGGGTCTCGTACCGCTCGGGGTCGAAGTCGCCCAAGACCTCCTGTTGCTTGATCAGGTGGCGTTGGCCGGTATCGGGGTCGAAGAGGAACACCGACGGTGGGGTCACCATCGACGAGTAGCCATAACGCATCAGCGTCGAGTCGTAGTCGGGATTGGCCCCGGGCCAGCTGGTCGAGACCTCCTCCGGTTGTTCGACGGTCATCCAACGCCCGGTCTCCCACAATCGAAGCCGGATCCGAGTCGACCCGCCGGAACGTTCGAACACCGCCAGCTGATGTCGGGAGACATCGAGGCCCGAGATCGTGACGTCATCGGATCCGGGAACGAGCTCCCGCCAGTTGTCGGGGCCGGGATCGTTCTCCGGGGCGATGACCACTCGGAAGTTCTCCGCCCCGTCGTTCGTGTGGATGACGAACTGGTCACCATGATGGGCCACCGAGTACTCGATGCCCTGGTGGCGGGGGCGGATCACTCGGGGCTCGGCCAACGGTTCATCGGCTGGAAAAATCCAGACCTCGTCGGTGATCTTGGACGATGCCGAGATCTGGATGTACGAGTCGTCCTTGTCCCTGCCCACGGCAACGAAGAACCGCTCGTCGGGCTCGTCGAAAACCAAGACATCGTCACCGGCCCGGGTTCCCACCTGATGTCGCCATACCTGGTGGGGTCGGTTGGCCTCGTCGTTGCGGACGTAGAAGAAATGCTGGTTGTCCATGGCCCAGGCCGAGCCGTAGCCGACGTCATCGATGCCCTCATGGTGGTCCTGGCCCCGCTCCAGGTCCCGGACCACGATGGTGAACCGTTCGTCCCCGGTCCGGTCGTAGGCCCACAGCAGCCGACGATGATCGGGCGAGATCTCGAACACCCCGACGTCGAAGAACGGCCCGTCACCGGCCTCGATGTTCTCGTCCAGCAGCACCTGCTCAGCTACGTGGCCGGCGTCGAAACGATCGGTGTCGCCCAACACTTGGGCCAATGATTCGGCGTCGACTCCGACACCCACAACATCGCCGATCGACGACAATGGTCGACGGCAGCTGATGGCGTAGTCCAGGCCCTCCACACTCCGGGAGTAGTAGATCCACTCGTCCTTGATCACCGGCACCGACATGTCGGTTTCCTTCACCCGGCTCTTGATCTCGTGGAACAGTCGGTCCTGGAGTTCGACCACCGGGGTCATGACCTGCTCGGTGTATCGATTCTCGGCCCTCAGGTGCTCGAGCACAGCCTGCGACTGACGATCCTCCAGCCACCGATAGCTGTCGACCACGGTGTCGGACCACACCGTTCGCTCCACCGGAACACGTTCGGCCATGGGAGGCTTGCTCGGAGAGCCCTGATCACGGGTCGTCTCCTGAGGGGCCGGGGCGGACACGGATTTCGATGCAGGGTTCGACACTGGATTGAGCTTAGACTCCGAAACCCGGCTTCTACGTCGCATTCGTACTCGATCTCCATCCTCGGCAGTCCAGGTGCGTTCTGACCGAGCGCACCTGCGGAAGCCTTGGCCGATCGACATGACCACTCCATAAACTCTGATCACGACAATCCGGTGTCCGACGGAACTCCATTGACCAGCTATCCCCAGGGCTTCTTCGTACCCAACGCCGGGTCGTGCCAGGTTCTGCTGATCCGGCACGGCCAGAGCGAGGCCTACGTCTCCGGTAACCCCTTTCCCCTGATCGACGGTCACGGCAACCCCCGGCTGACCGAGCTGGGCCGGGCTCAGGCCCGCTGGGTGGGTGAGCGACTGCGGACCGAGCCCATCGAAGCCATCTACATGTCGTCGTTGACCAGGACCCACGAGACGGCGGCTCCGCTGGCCCGTCATCTCGGCCTTACCCCCACGATCGTGCCCGATCTGCGTGAAGTGTTCCTGGGTGTGGCCGAGGGTGGCAGATTCCGGGAAATGGCGGCCACCAACCATCCGGCCGTGCAGCGGCTTCGACAGACCGGGGACTGGTCGGCCATACCCGGCGCCGAGTCCAATCAGCAATTTGCGGCCCGCACAGTGGCCGCCGTCCGATCGATCGCCGACAATCACCCCGACCAGATGGTGGCGGCATTCTGCCACGGTGGCGTGATCAACGCCATCCTCAGTCACGCCATCGGCAGTGCTCGCCTGGCGTTCCACGGAGCCCGTCACACCTCGATCAACCACCTCGTGATCGAGCCGTCGGCCACAACCGAAATCGATGGGCCGGGCGATTCGGGACGGCATTCGGGCTGGATCGTGCGATCGTTCAACGACGGCGCCCACGCCGGAACCCTGGCCGGCGACCGCCCGATCGGATAATCCACCCAACGGCCACCGCAATCAGAGGATTGCCACTAACCTTGGCCTGGTGGCCACGTAGGGTATTGTTAGCGGCACGCCTGGTGGTCAAACCGTCGTCGGCGGCCGACGGTTGCCCCTGGACAATCCAATCGCTCCGCCGCTGAACTGGACAACGACACCCAACGATCGACAAAGGACCGGCTGGCCTCCGTGTTGTGGCGAGAACGATACAAGATGGCATCGGGGGCACTCTTATTCAGCGCGGCTCTGCTCGCCGTCCTGGACTACGTGGCCCGGGAACCGTCGGAGCGAGGCCTCTCCATCCTGTATCTGGCCCTGGCGTTGGTGTTTGCCGGCATCTATGCCTACTTCACCGATTGGGACCGGCTGCCGGCGCTGTTTCGCCTCGCGCCTGCCCTCGCCTTTCTCGGAGCGATCGTCGCCTCCATCTTCTGGGCCAATACGGCCGGGACGCCTCACGCCGTCGTTGGCTTCGCCGCTGCCTCGGTCCTCATCCTGTCCTATGTCGGATTCGTGTTGCCACCGGGATCGGCCCTTCTGTTCAGCCCGTTCGTGATCGGCGTGGTCCTCCTGGCCAACCAGGTCGACGAGTTCCGGGTCGGCCTGGCTGTGCCCCTGATCGGGGTACCGGTCGCCGCCGCCATCGGCGAACTGGTTTCGGCCCTCGTCGACCGAAGCCTGCGAACGGCCCGGTGGTTCTCGTCCCGCACCGAACGGTTGGCCCGGCTCGATGACGTGTTGCGACGGTTCCGGCGACCGTCCTCGCTCCACGAGGCGGCCCATGAAGTGGCCCAGGCCGCTCAGGAGATCTTCCAGGCCGACCGAGCCACCGTGGTGCTTCGGGATGTGGTCGGAGGTCTGATTCCGGTCACTCTCGGCCCATACAGCAACGAGGACCCCGATCCGGAGACCGCCATGCTGGTGGCCGAGGCCATCGGCGGCGACGAGCCCCGACTGGTGCCCAACGGTCGCCAGACCATGCTGGTCCTGCCCCTGCCGGCCGCCGACGTTCCCGCCGGCGCCGTCGTAGTCCATCCGGTCCCCAGCGAGGACCCGGCGTTCACCGTCGACCTGGCCCGCCTGTTCGGTACTCAGGTCGGCATCGCCATCGAACATCTATTCGTGATCAACCAGCTGGAGCGGGCCACGACCCGGGACGAGCTGACCGGAATCGGTAACCGCCGCCACGCCGATGCCCTGATCAACTCGCTGGAGGATGGCGACGCTCTCATCCTCCTTGACCTCGACGGGTTCAAGGAGGTCAACGACACCATGGGCCACGCCGCCGGTGACCAGGTGCTCCAGGACCTCAGCAACCATCTGCAGGAATGCCTGAGGGACTCCGACACCTCGGCCCGACTGGGAGGCGACGAGTTCCTGGTGGTGGCCCGCAGAGCCTTCGCCGATCCGGTTGCCGTGGCCCAGCGCATACTTCGAGGGTGGGCCCAGGCCGGCCGATCGACCACGCTCAGCGCCGGTGTCGCCCTCCACGAATCGACGGTGGATGTGGCCGAGACCTTTGATCGGGCCGACCAGGCGCTCTACAGCGCCAAGTCGGCGGGCAAGAACCGGGCCCAGATGTGGGTGAACCCTCAGCGAGGCGCCGATCAGAGTCGCCGCTGAACGGCTCGGCCCCCTGGGCACCGGCGGATGACCCTCGGAAAGGAACCGCGGCGACCCGAGCTAGGGGGTGTGCACGGCGATGTCGTCGTTCTCGTCCCGATCTCGAGTCTTGGGGTCCAGTTCGACGATCCTGGCGTCGACCTCATCCTTGAGGCCGGCCAGCGGCAGCACGTTCAGTACTCCTTGACCCTTGCGGACGAGGTCGATCAGTTCCTCGCCGCTCCGGGTCAGGACCGACGTCGAGCCGTGAATAACCAGGTTGGCCGATGCGATGTCCTCGCCCAGCTGCTCCCGCAGGTAGCTGAAGACTTCGCGAACCGACTCCAACTTGATACCGGCGTCCAGCAGGGTCTTGATGACCTTCAGCTCGAGCAGGTCCTTGTAGGAATAGCGCCGGCGTGATCCGGAACCGTGGGCGTCCGACACAGAGGGACGAAGCAGGTCGGTCCGTGCCCAATAGTCCAGCTGACGGTAGGTGATTCCGACGATCTCCGCCGTTCGCTTCCCGGAAAAACTCTCTTCTACCGACATGGTGGTGCTCCTCACGTCCTGACCTCGCCGTACCACGCTCTCGTAATTACGCGAGAACGTAATTACGGGCGAGGCATTTACTTGGGACCGATAGTAGTAAGATGCGCGCGTAGAGTCAACGAATTCGCGCGTAGCGCGCGGTTCGCTCACCGGGCATGATTGGGCGGTCCATGAATCCGCACCACGACCATTCATCAGACACCGCGTCATCGAATACTGCATCATCAAACACTGCATCATCAAACACTGCATCATCAAACACTGCGGCCGAACTTGTCGATGACCACGAGCGCAGAGTCCTTGCCGAACTCGTCCTGGCGGCGTTCGCCGACAGCGACGAGAGGGACGCGCCGGGCCGAACCCCGGCTCCTATCGAGGTGTCGACCATCGCCGATGCCAATCGGGGCGGCGGAGTGTTCAGTCGGGTCTTCCGGCTGGAACTGGTCACGGCCGAAACCCGCCGCCGCTCCGTACCCCCTTCGGCGGTGGCCAAGTTGCCGGCCCGCGGTACCAATCGAGAGGCGGCGGCCCGCAGCGGTGCCTATCGGCGGGAGGCCCACTGCTATCGAAGCCTGCTGGTCGACGACGACCTCCCCACGGCCGAGGCCTACGCCGTGATCGAACACGATGACGGCACGGCGTCGGTCTTGTTGCAGGACCTGACGTCGCTACGCTGGCCCGAGCAGCTGTCGGGACTGGAACCGAAGGATGCGAGGGCCGTCGTCGGTGCGCTGGCTCGCTTCCACCGCCGCTGGGACCACGACATCGATCGACCGGGGCAACGGCTCGCAGCCCTGGCCGAGGTTCGGGCCAACACCGTCGCCGGACTCGATCACGGTTCACTCGTCACCGGCCTGCGGGCCGTGGAGCAGCGCTGGGCCAACCACCTGTCCCGACGGCAGCTGTCGGCGCTCGACATGATGGTGGCGCGCCATGATGACGTGGCCGCCGCCTTCGGGTCCCACCGCTCCGTCACCCTGTGTCACGGCGACCCCCGGGCCGCCAACCTCGCATTCGCCCACGACGGCTCGGCCCTACTGGTCGACTGGCAGCAGGTCGCCCGCCAGTTCGGCGAAACCGACGTGGCGTGGCTGTGCGCCACCAGTCTCACCCCGGACGATCGACGGGCGCTCGAGTATGATCTGGTCGAGGACTACGGGGGCGACGTCGAGCGCTACCGGCTTGGGCTCGCTGTTCCCGCCATGGCCGTCATGCTGCTGGCTCAGCGAGACGTGGACTCGGGGCGGACCGCCGAGTTGATCGCCACCAGTCTCCGCCGTATCGCGGCGGCGGTGGTCGACAACTGGTGATCACTCGGGCAGGAAGTCTTCGGGATTGACCTCGTCCAGGAAGCGCCGCAGTTCCTCGACCATCTCCTCCTCGTCACCCTGATCGTCGGTCTCGACCTCTTCGATCCCGGCCTGCTCGATCAGATCCTCTTCAGCGAAGATCGGGCTGCCGGTTCGTGCCGCCAGAGCGATGGCGTCCGAAGGGCGGGAGGAAATGACGAGGGAGCCGCCCTGGGCGTCTCGGATATGGAGCTCGGCGAAGAATGTACCTCGCCGCAGCTCGGTGATGACCACTCGATCAAGAGCGGCCCCCAGACCGTCGACGACCTCGGCGAACAGGTCGTGGGTCATGGGACGAGGGGTGGGCTCGCCCTGAAGGGCGAGATCGATGGCGTGGGCCTCGGGCCCACCGATGTAGATGGGAACGACGCGGCGGGGGCCCGTGGATTCCCGCAACAACAAGATCGGCGCATTGGTCGGCATCTGCACTCTCACGCCGACCAACTCCATTTCGACCGTCATAGCACCACCGTAGTCGAGAATCTCCTGTCCGTCCTACCGGCGATCGTCATGTCACGACGCCTCGATCGGCAAGATTTTCTTGGTGGTCGAAGAGTTGAACGTCGCGGCAAGTCTTTCCACCCAGGAAATCTTGAGATACCGGCCGAAGGCCGGGATACCTAGTCGACAACTCGCCGACTGAGGGCGAGGTAGACCAGCTTGAACTTGCCGATCTGGACCTCGTCGCCATCGACCAGCTCGGCAGATTCGACCCGGGACTGATTGACGTAGGTGCCGTTCAGGCTGCCGGCGTCGGACACCTCGTAGCCGCCGCCGAGCCGGCGGACAACTGCGTGGCGCCGGGACACCGTGACGTCATCGAGGAAGATATCGCTGTCGGGATGGCGGCCGATGGTGATCTCGTCCTTGTCGAGGGCGATCCGGCTCCCTCGCTTCGGACCCTGGCGCACCACGAACATGCCCACCGTCCCCTCCGGGAACTCCACGTCGAGATCGACATCAGGATCGTCGACATCGGCCGGAGGGACGAAGGCAATGGTCTGGTCGTTCGGCACCCGGGCCTCCAGCGGCGTGCCGCAAGAACTACAGAAGCGAGCCGCAACCGGGTTCACATACCCGCACGATGGGCATCCGTCGGCCATCTCTCAGCCCTTCGTCAGCTCGCCGTAGCCGGCAGCGTCCATCAAGTCGTCCAGGGTGCCCGCGTCGCCGAGTTCGATCACGAACATCCAACCCTCGCCGTAAGGGTCGGCGTTGAGGCGCTCCGGCTCATCGTTGAGGTCCTCGTTGACCTGAACCACGGTCCCCTTGACCGGGGCGTAGATGTCGGACACCGACTTCGTCGACTCAACCTCGCTGATCGACTGCCCCACGGTCACCTCGGAGCCCACGGCGGGGAGATCGACATAGACGATGTCGCCCAGCGCATCCTGGGCATAGTCGGTGATGCCGACGCGCACACGGTTGTCATCCTCGACCCTAACCCACTCGTGATCGGCCGAGTACCGGAGATCCTCTGGAATCAACATACCCATACGCTAGCGTGTCCGACCCTTCCCCGGCATGTGCTCCGAGCACGACCGGAGATTTGCCCGGCTCGACTCATCGTGGGCCGCGAGACCTGGATCATTCTGCTACACCGGTGGGGCAATCGAATGACGGCTCGCCGGTCAGGTGGTGGCCAATTCCCGGCGCACGACAGGCAGATACTGAAACATCGTGGCATACCAGCCGTAGGCCAGGCCGGGGACGGCGAACAGCCAGGCCAGCCACGCCAGAACCGGGGCATACGACAAGCTGCTGACCGAACCCAGGAACATGGGGACGGCGACCATCAGCAGGAACGTGCCGGTCTTCCCCTCCCACGTCACTTGCAGCCGTTCGGCCCCCCGGGCGGTGATGATCATGGCGAAGAGTGCGGTCAGTACCTCCCGGGACAGGGCAACCACGGCCACCGTCAGCGGAATGGACTGATCGACGATGAGAGCGGGCACGGCAACCGCAAACAACAGGCGATCGACAACCGGGTCGAACATCGCCCCGAACTCGCTGCCCTGATCCAGTCGGCGGGCCAGCCAACCGTCGACCCAGTCGGTGGCACCGAGACCACCGAGCAGCCAGGCGGCGGCCGCCCGATTCTCCCGGGCGAACAACAACCACAGGAAGAGGGGAATGCACAGCAGCCTGATCAGGGTGAAAAGGTTGGGCCAGGTCAGAAATGGGCCGAGTTCCTGCCGCCGACTCGTCGCATCGGCATCGGTCACGCTCCAGCCACCTCCGGTGCGGCCGGTTCACAGTCGCCATCCCTTGGCCCGGCGCACATCTCCCGCACCTCAGCCGCGCTCATAGAGGGCAACACCGTTGTCCCGATCGTCGTAGGTGAGCACGAAGCCGTAGAAGATCATGAGGCTGTCGAACGTCTCCCGTTCGTCCTCGGTTCGTTCGGGGATGTCACGATCCACCACCAACACCGCCCGGGTGAACGAGGGGAAGCCCATGTTGACCGGCTGGGGAGGGGAGTCGCGGGCCAGGGCGTACAACCATGGCCGGTTGGACAACTCGACCAGCGCCGAGGGCGAGGCCCGGATGGGGGTATCACGATCGACCATGGCCACGGCCTTGATGATCGATTCGTCGGTGGCGTCCCGTTCCGACCAGTTCCATGGTGTGTTGTAGGGCGACGACGGCGAGCTGCTGACGAACAACAGCGAGGCTGCCGCCACCAACGTGGTGAGCAGCCGGACATCGAGAAACACCCGATCCACACCCATGTTGCCCAACCGATTCAGGGCGAAGACCGCAGCCACCATCATGAAGGCCAGGAGCATGGCCGACTTTTCGGCGAACGGGGTCTGATCCGAGCCGGTGAACAACAGCAGTCCGGTCAGAGGAGCGGCGGGAAGAAGATGGCGCAGGGCCAGCAGCGGCAGGAAGATCAAGGGCGTCAGCAATGACACCACGAGCAGAAGGTTGTCCTGGGTGAACAGGCTGTCGAGCGAGGCAACGGGATCGCGAAGCGAACCGAGCACCACATCGCCCAGGGGTCGTCCGTCGTACCCGGTCCAGGCTCCGGCGCCACCGGGTTGGGCGATGATGGGTTGGGCCACCAGCAGCAGAGCCAGCGACCAGATGAACCCGACCCCCATCGTCCACAGTCCGGCCCGACGCTCGCCGTCACCCAGCAGGACAAACCCCCACATGCCGAGAGCCAGGCCGAGATCGGCGCGGCACAGCAGGGCGGCGACGATGCAGACCCAATACCAGACCCAGCGCTTGCTGGCCCCGAAATACACCGCGCCGATGATTGCGGGGATGGCAAGAGCGATGGGGTGGAACTCCTCGACACCGATGCGATGGGTGGCCGGATGGAGCACGTAGGCGGTGGAGATGGCGGTGGCGGCCCCAACCCGGAGCTTGGCGATCCGCCGGCCCAGCGACCACAAGGGAAACACCACGGCCCCGAGAGCCAGCGACTGCACCACCACCAACAGCCGGGCCGGATCCACAACTGTGGCCACCAGCCCCAGCGGGTACATGACGAACGACCACCGAAGCTCGAGCAGGTGGACGTCGGTGCCGAACAGTGACGCCCGTGGCACATTGCCCTGGGTCAGCAACCACAGCGCCTGGCTGTACCCGGCCAGGTCGACGCCGGTCTCCAGGCCGTCGATGCGGGACAATCCCATCCACATCAGTCCGACGGTGAGGGCCAGGGCCAGAAGCGACGGAATCCAACGGTCACCGGGACCGGCCTCGAGTCGGGCCTGGAACCGCACGACGGCCCGCTCCAGGCGACGTTGAATTGGAAGCTGACTCACCGCTCGTGACCCCCGTCGCCCCCGGAGTGCTTGCCGCCGGCCGAGCCGATCGGTTGGACCTCGTCCAGAAGCTGCGGGCCGTTGTTGCGGACGTTGTTGACCTCGGTCGAAATCGGTCGAAGCACGAGGAAGTCGTCGGGTGGAGGGACGAGCAGGCCGGCGACCGCCTCAACATCGGTCCCGGGGTCGAGCCAGTCGTCCCAGGACGCCGCCGGGATCATCACCGGCATGCGATCATGAATGGCAGTCATTTCCTTGTTCGGGTCACCGGTCAAGATGGTGAAGGTCTCGATCGGATCGGCCGACTCGTCCCGCTCCTCGCTGTCGGCGAGCCGGGGCCGCCACCGCTCCCACAGTCCGGCGAAGACGACCGGCTCGCCGTCGGCCCGGTAGATGTAGTACGGCTGCTTGCGTTTCTCCCCCGGGGTCTTGGCCCACTCGTAGAACCCGTCGGCCGGAACCAGGCAGCGTCGGGACCGGTAGGCCTTGCGGAAGGCCGGTTTGTCGGCAGCCGTCTCGACCCGGGCATTGATCATGCGGGAGCCGATCTTCAGGTCCTTGGCCCAAAACGGGACAAGCCCCCATCGCATGGTACTGAGCCGGCGATGACCGTCGCCGGCCCGGACAACGTACACCTCCTTGGTCGGAGCCACGTTGTAGTCGCGGTCCAACTCCTCATCGGGTGCCACCGCACCGAAGTAGTTGGCCAACTCGTCGGGCGAGGACGCGGTGACAAAACGGCCGCACACGACCCAAACTGTAGTGCCTGGGGCCGGAACTCCGCGGCAAGGTGGAGCCTCGTAACCAGGCCGCTACCGAACACCGTGGCGCTGACGGTCCAAAACTCGGGCAGCCCGGGGGATGCGAGGTGCTCGGCTTCCTCCTCCTCGATCATCGTCCACGCCGGCCTCGTCCAACTGCTTGAACGACCGATCTCGGGCCTCGAATCCGAAGAATACGGACCCGGCTTCGACCTTGCGGACAACAACACCGGGATCGAACCCGGCGTTGACCGCAAGGGTCCGTCCAGTGTTCTCGGACAGCACTGTCGGCGCGAAGCCCGGCCGTGGCCAACACCGACGGTCACCGAATCTGGCAATGGTCGCGCCAGCGTCGTGGACGATGGGCTCGCCGTGCTTCTTCCCGATGACCATCGAGCGTGGGCCGGACGGTTGAAAGCCACTCTCACAGCCCCGGCCGATACGACTTTTTCCATGACCTTGGGCCCTTCCACCGGGGCCGGTAGCAGTGGGAGACTCACGATGATGGACGCTGCCTCCCACCGGTGCGAATCGATGCCGACACCAACGGCCATCGCCGCCGTGACGCGCTGCATGCTGCACACCAACCGGTTGCTGGCCGGTGGCGTTCTGCGGCTCCCCTCCGCCCATGTGGGACGCCGGTTGCGGTTCGCCGACGGCTCGACGGCCGGCATCTACCGGGAGACCCGGGTCATCGGCCGGGAGCCGTCCGACCCGGCCGTCCTGATCGTGGGTTTCACCCTCCGAGTGGTTCACACTGCATGGGCCCACGCCGCCTTCAGAGCCGAAAGCGTGCTCAACACCGTGTTCTTCGCCGGCTTTCCCGGCTTCGAGTCGAAGCTGTGGCTCCGCCATGACGAGCGCGGTCGCTATCGAGGCCTGTATCAGTGGGACGGAACGGATCAGGCGGAGTACTACGTGGCCGCACTGCACCATGTGCTGGGACCGGTGAGCGAGACCGGCTCGGTCGACTACAAGATACTTCCCGACCGCCGGCGGGAGGAGCTGCTACGCCGACCCGAGCAACTCGTGAACAGTGCTTCGGGATGGTCACAAGCATGGTGGCGAGTCGTCGACGTCTGCCCGCCGTGGCCATGACCACCAGTGATGTCCTCGTCGCCGGGGCCGGCCCGAGCGGACTCGCCCTGGCTCTTCAGGCCGCAAGTCTCGGCGCCGAGGTTCGCATCATCGAACGACGCCACCATGCGTTCCGACCGTCCCGGGCCATCATCATCCATCCCCGGACGCTCGAACTGCTGCGTCCCCTGGGGATCACGAAGGCCATCCTCGCCGAAGGACGACCGGCCCCGGCCGTGAACCTTCGTCTCGGCCGCCGTCGGGTGGTGACCACGCTGGGCCCGTTCGCCGTGCACGACACGGCCTTTCCCTACCTCGCTTTCGTTCCTCAGGCCGTGGTCGAGCGTCAGCTGACCGCCGCGCTCGCCGACCGTGGTGTCGAAGTGGAGTGGGGTGCGGAACTGGTGGACCTCGAGCAACGGGCGGCAGGGGCCACCACCTTCGTCACCCGACCCGACGGGAAGATGGAGACCATCGACAGCCGATTCCTGATCGGCTGTGACGGCGCTGACAGCACGGTTCGGGCCGCAGCCGGAATCCCGTGGCCGGGAACCACCTATCGGCACGAAATCGTCCTCGCCGACCTCGAGCTGGACGGCCGTCTCGACGAGGCCGTGGCCCACGCCTCGGCCGGTCCGGAGGGGATCGTCTTCCTTCTGGCCATGAGGGAGCAGGCAACGTGGCGACTTCTCGCCAGCAGAGGCCGCAGTCCATCGGCACCGAGCGAGCCGGTGGACGCCTCGGTCATCGAAGCCATGGTCCAACACTGCGGAGTGGAGGCGGCGGTAGCCGAGATCGCCTGGTCGGCCGCCATTCCACTCCAACACCACCTGGCCGCCCGCTACCGAAGCGGGCCGATCTTCCTTGTCGGTGATGCCGCCCACACTCATTCACCGGCCGGCGGCCAGGGCATGAATACCGGTATCCAAGACGCGCTCAATCTGGCGTGGAAACTGGCATTCGCCTCACGGATGTCACCGGGTCGTCCCGAGACCGAGGCCCTGCTCGACTCCTACGAGGTCGAACGACGGGCAGTGGCCAGGCGCATGCTGGCCACCACCCGCCTCCTGTTCTGGCTGGAGGCGGGAACGGATCCCGTTGCTCGGTTCGTTCGATCGACACTGGCCCCGATGCTTGCCCCCCTGGCCCCCTTTGTTCTTGGTCGGGACCGGCTGATTGCCACGGCCGTGCGTTCTCTGTCGCAACTGGGGATCTCGTACCGAACCGGTGTCGGGCGCCTGCTGCCGAGTGGCACGCCCGATCTTCCGTCCCTGCGGCCCGGAGACCGCCTTCCCGATGTGGCGGTGAAGTCCGACGGCGGTCGGACCCTGCACGAGGTGACGGCCCGACCGGGGGTTCACGTGCTGTTGGCCCGGTCGGCCCCGCCACTCGGTTCCCTTCCATCCGACCCTTGGGCTCACGTCCACCGGATCTTGTCGTGGCCGGGTGCGGGGGCGGTCGGCGTCCGGCCCGACGGTCATGTCGGTCACAGGAGTCGCCCGGCCGATGCATGGGCCATTGCCGATTGGTTGCGTTCGATTGGTCTGGCCCCGACATTGGATCCGGCCCCGACACCGAGGACCCATCACCCATGAATCCGGGCCACGGGCACCGAACCATCCCTCACACGGCGGACATCATCATCGAGGCCTGGGCCGCCGACTTCGAGGCCTGTTGCCGGGAAGCGGTTCTCGGGCTCATCCAGAGCTGTGTTGATGGTTCGGGGGCCTTGGTTTGCGCCGCCCATCGATTCACGGTGCCACCGGACGCCCCCGATGCCATCTTGCTCGATGTTCTCGACGAGGTCATTTTCGTGCTCGACACCGAGACGGCGGTCCCGGTGGACGCTGCCGTGGTCGCCGGTCCCGATGGTGGGCTAGAGGTCGTACTCACGATGGCCGAACGGCGCACCGTGACACCCACCGGATCGGCCCCGAAGGCGGTGTCCCGGTCGGGCCTGACGGTCCTCCAGGAGGACGAACGGTTCCTT
>JAHEJM010000043.1 GCA_024638815.1 Acidimicrobiales bacterium
CATGCTGGTGATGCCGAACCAGGCGTTGAAGATCGGGGCCAGGGCGATGATCGGGGTGGCGTTGGCGGCCACGGCCAGCGGGGTGATGGCACGGCCGACCCCGACGAAGCGGGTGACGGCCAGCGCCAGCAGTCCTCCGAGCGTCACTCCGATTCCCAGCCCGGTCACAGCGATGACCGTGGTGTTCCAGCCTGCTCGCCACAGGGGCACCGTCGAACCGCTTTCGGCTCCGGACCAGTTGTCGACCAGCGCGGCGACGATGGAGGACGGGCGGGGAAGCAGAAACTCACTGATTCCGAAAACCCGGACCGTCAGCTCCCAGCCAACGACGAAGACGATGCCGGCCACGATCGCCGGGCCGAACGCCGCCAGCCGTCGGCGAACCGTCGACGACCCGAGCCCGGTCCCGTCGGGCCGGAGTATCGCCCCGGCCGTCATGCCGCCGCCCCGATGGCTCGGAGCGACTCGCGAATCTCGGTTGAGCAGGCGAAGAACGCCGGCTCCTCCCTGGCGTCGTCGGTCCGCCCGGAGCCCAAGGGCACATCGATGATCTCGTGGATCCGACCCGGCCGAGGTGAGAGCACCACGACGCGGTCTGACAGGAACGTGGCCTCCGAGATCGAGTGGGTAACAAAGACCACCGTGGTCCCGAGATCGGACACCAAACTGAGCAACTCGGATTGCATATGCTCCCGCGTCATCTCGTCGAGGGCGCCGAACGGCTCGTCCATCAGCAGCAGCCGTGGCTTGAACGACAGGGCTCGGGCGATGGCGATCCGCTGCTGCATTCCTCCCGACAGCTGCCACGGATAATGTTTGCCGAACTCGGCCAGCCGGACCATCGCCAGCATCTCGGCCGATCGAGCCTCACGGTCCGCCTTCGACCAGCCCATCAGTTCCAGCGGGAGTTCGATGTTGCGGGCCACCTTGCGCCAAGAGAACAGTCCGGCCGATTGAAAAGCCATGCCGTAGTCCCGGTCGAGTCGGGCCTGATGGGCCGACTTGCCGAATACCTCGATCTCCCCCGCCGTCGGGGCGACGAGATCGGCGATGAGCCGCAGCACCGTGGACTTTCCGCAGCCCGACGGCCCGATCAGGGACACGAACTCGCCGGGGGCCACGGTCAGGTCGACGGTCTCCAGGGCCGCCACCTCACCCCGGGTTCCGGGATTGAACGTCTTGTCGACCGATCGGATGACAATGGCCGGCCCGCTCATCGTGGTTGCTCCTCGCCTTCG
The DNA here is from genome assembly GCA_024638815.1 of Acidimicrobiales bacterium. Classification (GTDB taxonomy): domain Bacteria; phylum Actinomycetota; class Acidimicrobiia; order Acidimicrobiales; family SZUA-35; genus JAHELU01. Next base: position 1,239 of record JAHEJM010000043.1, read on the forward strand.
TTCACCAAACGTTGCTCGGCCAGATTGGCCATCCCGAACACGAACAGTCCGAGCAGGGCGGCACCGAGGACGGCGGCATACAGCTTCTCCGGTCCGGTGGTGTAACGACCGGCATAGTCGAGAATGGCCCGGCCCAGTCCGCCTCGTACCCCGGCCGAGATCTCACCGACGATGGCCCCGACGACGCTCAATGTGGCGGCCAGCTTGAATGCCGGGAAGAGATAGGGCCGGGCGGCGGGAAAACGCAGTGCAATCAGTGTCTTGGACCACGGGGCGGCGTAGGAACGCATCAGCTCCAGTTTCTCGGTCGACGGCGACTTCAGCCCGACCAAACCGTTGACGGCCACCGGGAAGAAGGTGAGATAGGCGGCGATCAGTGCCACCGACACCGTGTCGCCCAGAAAGGTGGTTCGGCCCCAAGTGACGATGATGGGGGCCAGGGCGATGAGGGGAACCGTCTGGCTGATGTTGATCCACGGCACCAGGGCCCGATCCAGCAGAGGAGATCGCAGCATCAGAACGGCAAGGCCGAGACCGACGAGCCCCCCGATGAGAAAGCCCAGTCCGGCCTCGACGAAGGTGAAGGCGGCTGCCTTCAGTAGGAAGACGGCCAGGGTCTCGTCACTACCTCGCTGGACCGGCTCGAACAGCGCACCGAGGATGGACCAGGTATGGGGCATCGTCAGGTCGTCGGGGGACACCGGCAGATCGACCGATGTCCCGGGCCAGGTTCCGCCGATGGCCTGGCCGATCGCCTTGTAGCCTTCCCACGCCACAACCATCACTGCCACGGCCACCGCCACCAGGCCAAGGTTCCGGGCCCACCCACCGACCGAGCCGAGCCTCGAATTGGCCGCTGCGTCGATGATCACCGGCCCACGCTGGTCAGCCATCGATCCTGTCCTCAAGCCCCGGCTCGGAGATGGGGGATCACCCGCTGGCCGTAGGCGTTCAGCGTTTCGTCCTTCCGGTCGTGCATGAGATAGATGGCGAACTGATCGACGCCCAGGTCCCGAAGCTCCTGGAGCCGGGCGACATGCTGGTCCTCGGTGCCGAGTATGCAGAACCGGTCGATGATCTCGTCGGGAACGAAATCGGTGTGGTCGTGACCGGCCTTGCCGTGCCCGGAGTAGTCATAGCCCTTCCGGCCCTTGATGTAGTCGGTCAGTGCCGTTGGCACCATGTCGGTGTCGGCCCCGTACCGGTCGACCAGGTCGGCCACGTGGTTACCCACCATGCCTCCGAACCAGCGGGTCTGGTCCCGCTGGTGCTCGATGTCATCACCGACATAGGCCGGGGCGGCCACGCAGATGTAGAGGTCGTCGGGGTCGCGACCGGCGTCGGCTGCGGCCTGGCGAACGGCGCCGATGGTCCACTCGGCGATCTGGGGATCGGCCAGCTGAAGGATGAAACCGTCGGCCGCCGAGCCACACAGGTGAAGGGCCTTGGGGCCGTAGGCCGCCATGAGGATCTTCAGCTCGTTCTCGCCCTCGGTCACCCACGGGAAGTGTTGCTCGGTGTCGTTGTAGGTGACGGTCCGTCCTTCGGCCAGGCCCTTGATGACCTTCATCGACTCCGACAGAGTGGCCAGGTTGCACGGCTTGTGGCCGATGACCCGCATGGCCGAGTCGCCCCGACCGATGCCACAAATGGTACGAGGGCCGAACATGTCGTTGAGCGTGGCGAACACCGAGGCGGTCACCGTCCAGTTCCTCGTTCCCGGGCTGGTGACCATCGGGCCGACCACCATGCGACTGGTGGCCGCCAGCATCTGGGAGTGGATGACGTACGGCTCCTGCCACAACACGTGACTGTCGAATGTCCAGCCGTGGCTGAACCCGAGCGTTTCGGCGGTGCGGGCCAAGTCGATGACGCGTGACGCGGGGGGATCGGTTTGCAGAACAACACCGAAATCCATGGGGTTCCTCTCCTCTTTTGTTTGTGCTGATTTTGTTGGTTGCCGCCGCCGCTCAACCGGTGCTCAGTGAGTTCGCGGGAAGCCGAGGTCGACCGAGCTGGTGCCGGGATCAGGCCACCGGGAGGTGATGACCTTGGGCCGGGTGAAGAACTTGACGCCCTCCGGTCCGTACATCGTGGTGTCGCCGAACAGCGAATCGTTCCAGCCGCCGAAGCTGTGATAGCCGACGGGAACAGGAATGGGCACGTTGACCCCTACCATGCCGGCCTCGACCTCCTCCTGGAAGGCCCGGGCCGCGCCTCCGTCGCGGGTGAAGATGGCGGTGCCGTTGCCCCAGTGGTTGTCCTGGATCATCTTGAGGGCGTCGGTGTAGGAATCGACCCTGACCACACTCAGCACCGGCCCGAAGATCTCGTCCTGGTAGACGGTCATCTCGGTCGTGACGTTGTCGATCAGGCTGGGGGCGAGGAAGAAGCCGTCACCGTCGAACTCGGTGGTGCGACCGTCGACGACCACCGAGGCTCCGGCTTCGGCACCCTGGCCGATGTAGTCGGCAACCCGATCCCGGTGCTCCCTGGTGATCAGGGGGCCCATCTCCGAGCGGGGATCGGTGCCGTCGCCCACCTTGAGCTTGGCCATGCGTTCGGTGACGGCCTCGATCAGCGGATCGGCCACGTCACCGACCGTGACCAGCACCGAAATGGCCATGCAGCGCTCCCCGGCCGAGCCGAAGGCGGCTGACACGGCGGCATCGGCGGCCAGCCCGATATCGGCATCGGGCAGCACGACCATGTGGTTCTTCGCCCCGGCCAAGGCCTGAACCCGCTTTCCGTTGGCGGTACCGGTCTGGTAGATGTACTTGGCGATCGGGGTGGAGCCGACGAAGGAGATGGCCTGCACGTGGGGATGATGGAGCAGTCGATCGACCGCCACCTTGTCACCGTTGACGACATTCAGCACCCCGTCGGGGAAGCCGGCCTCGTGAAACAGCTCGACAATGAACCTGGGTGCCGACGGGTCCCGCTCGGAGGGCTTGAGCACATAGGTGTTTCCGGCGGCGATGGCATTGGGGATGGTCCAGAGGGGAACCATGGCCGGGAAGTTGAACGGAGTGATGCCGGCCACCACCCCCAGGGGCTGACGAACGCTGTGCACGTCAACCCCGGTCGAGGCGTTGGAGCTGTACTCGCCCTTCAACAGCTCGGCGATACCGCAGGCGTATTCGATGTTCTCCAGCCCCCGGCTGACCTCACCCATGGCGTCGCTGAGGACCTTGCCGTGCTCGGCCGTCAGCCTGGCGGCGATCTCCTCTCCATTGGCCTCGACCAGGTTCCGGAAGGCGTACATGAGCTTGGTGCGACGGGCGATGCTGACGTGGCGCCACTCGTCGAAGGCGGCGGCAGCGGCGGCCACGGCGGTATTGACGTCGGCCTCCGAGGCCAGTGCGACCTCGCCGGTTTGGTCGCCGGTGGCCGGATCATAGACCGGCCCGGTTCGGCCCGAGCCGGCTTCCACCGTCACTCCGTTGATCAGATGATGGATCTGTCTCATGCCGTCTTCACCTCGAGGTCGATCAATCTTGCCACGGACACCCAAGCCGTCCGGTGGCTACATCAAGTACTGGCACAGGCCCCGGCGCAGGTACTGGCCGTCACCCTTCGAGCCCAGGTACTGGTCGTTGTCGACAATGACCCGGCCCCTCGACAGCACGGTCCGGACCTTGCCGTTGACCTCGATGCCCTCGTAGGCCGAGTAGTCCATGTTCATGTGATGATTGTCGACGCTGATCGACCAGCTGGCATTGGGGTCGTAGATCACGATGTCGGCGTCGGAGCCCGGTTGGATGACCCCTTTTCGGGGGTAGAGCCCGAACATCCGGGCCGGGGTGGTCGAGCACAACTCAACCCAGCGGGCCAGCCCGATCTCGCCGTTGACCACTCCCTGGTAGATGAGGTCCATCCGGTGCTCGACTCCGCCGATTCCGTTGGGGATGGCCCGGAAGTCGTCCCGTCCCAGCTCTTTCTGGTCCTTCATGCAGAACGGGCAGTGGTCGGTTGACACCACCGAGAGGTCGTCGGTGCGCAGGCCCTTCCACAGATCGGCGTGATGATGCTCGTGCTTGGTCCGCAGGGGAGTGGAGCAGACATAGCCGGCACCCTGGAAGCCGGGGGCTCCGAGATGGTCCTCGAGGTTGAGGTAGAGATACTGGGGGCAGGTCTCGGCGAAGACGTTGGCGCCGTTGTTGCGAGCCCTGGTCACCTCCTCCAGGGCCCCCGACGCCGACAGGTGCACGATGTAGAGCGGGGCCGCGCCGACCTTGGCCAGCTGGATGGCCCGATGGGTGGCTTCGCTCTCCAGCTCGGCTCGACGGACCATGCCGTGGTAGATGGGATCGGTGTCACCCCGGGATACCGCCTGTTCGGCCAGCACGTCGATGGCGATTCCGTTCTCGGCGTGCATCATGATCAGGCCGCCGGTTTCGGCCGCGTTCTGCATGGCCCGCAGGATCTGGCCGTCATCGGAATAGAACACCCCGGGATAGGCCATGAACAGCTTGAAGCTGGAGAGGCCCTCGTCGACCAGGATGGTCATCTCCTTGAGCGAGGCCTCGTTGACCTCACCGATGATCATGTGGAAGCCGTAGTCGATGGCGCAGTTGCCTTCGGCCTTGGCGTGCCATTCGTCCAGGCATTCCCGGACCTGGCGACCGTGACTTTGCACCGCGAAGTCGACGATGGTGGTGGTTCCACCCCAGGCCGCGGCCCGGGTTCCGGATTCGAAGGTGTCGGAGGCGTAGGTACCGCCGAACGGCAGCTCCATGTGGGTGTGGACGTCGACGCCACCGGGGATCACGTACTTGCCGGCGGCATCGATCACCGATGAGGCCGATTCCTCGGCCGTCGTGGCCAGGGTCGAGCCCGGTTGGTAGACGGCGGCCACGATCTCACCATCGATGAGCACGTCGAGTTTCGTCGCCCCTGTGGCGCTGATGACGGTTCCGTTCTTGATGTATGTCGTCATTGACAGTCCCTTCGTTCTCGGCACTTTGGTTCTCGGCCCTGTGTTCTCAGAGTTCGGCGATCTTGCCGTAGAGCTCCGGACGGCGATCGCGATAGAACGCCCACTGACTGCGAACCTCGCCGATCAGGTCGAGATCGAGGTCCCGGATCACGAGCTCGGCTTCCTGGTCGGAGGCCGCATCGCCGACGAACTGACCCCGAGGATCACAGAAGTAGCTGGTGCCGTAGAAGTCGTTGTCGCCCAGCGGTTCGATGCCGACCCGGTTGATGGCACCCACGAAGTACATGTTGGCCACCGCAGAGGACGTCTGCTCCAGCTTCCAGAGGTAGGCCGACAGGCCACGGCTGGTGGCTGACGGATTGAAGACGATCTCGGCCCCGTTGAGACCGAACATGCGCCAGCCTTCGGGGAAGTGCCGGTCGTAGCAGATGTTGACCGCCACCTTGCCCACCGCGGTGTCGAACACCGGATAGCCAAGGTTGCCGGGCCGGAAGTAGAACTTCTCCCAGAATCCCTTGACCTGGGGAATGTGGATCTTGCGGTACTTGCCCAAATAGCGTCCGTCGGCGTCGATGACGGCCGCGGTGTTGTAGAGCAGACCTTCCTGTTCCTTTTCGTACATCGGCAACACCAGCACCATCCCGTGCCTGGCCGCCAGTTCCTGGAACCGCTTGGTTGTCGGTCCGTCGGGGATGGCCTCGGCGTAGCTGTAGTACTCCGTCTCCTGCACCTGGCAGAAGTAGGGCCCGTAGAACAGCTCCTGGAAGCACATGACCTGTGTGCCCTGGACCGCCGCCTCGGCCACATACTTCTCGTGGACCTCGATCATCGACTCCTTGTCGCCGGTCCACGCCGTCTGCACGATCGCCGATTTGACTGTGTTCGCCATGTTGTCCCCTTGACGTTGAATCGACTGAGAGGTGGCCACGTCTGAACGAGAGGCGGCGACCGGGGCGGCGTCAAACCCGACGCTGCCGTACCCAGAACCTATTTGAAGTTGCGGTCGAGAACAAGTGGCCGGCGTGACTGGCGCCGCCGATTCCCCGCAACGTCGGCCATCACGGTGGCGCTCCAGGTCATCTGGGCGTCGGTAGTCCGTGTGGCCCGGCGACCGCTGCCCGCTGATCGGCCAGGGTCTGGCCCGCCCCCCATCTGTTGTGTTCCAGGGCCAGGAGGATGGCGGCCAGGTTGGCATCGCGAATCTGCTCCAGTTCCCGGATGGAGTGGCGGCCGCTCTGGGCGTCGGACTGCTCGGCGATGGTGTCGATGAGCTCGTCGGTCAGTTCGGGCACGTCGGTCAGCTTGGTCCACGGCCACGACAGCGCTTCGCCGAACTGGGCGATGAAGTGGCGCATCCCGGCCTCACCGCCGGCCACCCGATAGGTCTCGAACATTCCCATCTGAGCCCAGCGAAGGCCGAAGCCGTAGCGGATGGCGTCGTCGATCTCGGAGGTCGTGGCCACGCCGTCGGCCACCAGCCACAGGCCCTCGCGCCATACCGCCTCCAGGAGCCGGTCGGCGATGAAGGCGTCGATCTCGACCCGCACGTGCAGCGGCTTCATGCCGGCGGCCCGATAGTGGGCGCGGGCCCGCTCCACCACGTCGGCGTCGGTGGCCCGGCCGCCCACCACCTCGACCAGGGGCAGCAGGTAGACCGGATTGAACGGGTGGCCCACCACCAGCCGCTCGGGATGGAGCAGATCGGCCTGGAGAACCGAAGGCCGGAAGCCCGAGGTGGAGCTGGCGATGACGGCGTCGGGCCGGGCCGAGGCCTCGATCTCGGCCAGTACCTTCTGCTTGAGCGTCAGCCGCTCGGGCACGCTCTCCTGGACGTGGTCGGCATCGGCCACGGCGGCGGCGATGGAATCGGTGACGCTCAGGTCGCCCCGAACCGAGGTATCGGTGGGCAGGCCCAGCAGGTCCCAGGCCCGCACCGCGTTGGCCAGGACCTCGTGGGCGATGCGCTCGGCGTCCGGTGAGGGATCGGCGATGGTGACGTCGACCCCGTTGAGCACGAACCGGGCGGCCCAGGCGCTGCCGATCACGCCTCCACCCACGCAGGCCATGGTGGCAGGGAGTGTCACCGGCTTGTCGCTCGGCCCGACTGCCTCACTTGCAGAACTTTGAGCACGGGACGACCCATTGGTGGATCGTCCGACGCTCAAAGTTCCGGGGGATGTGGACGCGTCGGTCACGGTGTGGCCAGTTCCAGTCTGTCCCGAACCGCCTCGGGACCCAGCACGTCGATGTTCATCGCTTCGAGGATGGTGACGGCCCGGGCCACCAGCTCGGCGTTGCCGGCCAGCCGACCTCGGGACAGGTAGAGGTTGTCCTCCAGCCCGACCCGAACGTTGCCACCGACCAGAGCGGCGGCGGCCACATAGTTGAGTTGGTCCCGCCCGATGGAGAAGGCGGAGTAGGTCCAGCCCTCGGGCAGGTTGTTCACGAAGGCCATGAGCGAGTTCATGTCGTTGGGGGCGCCCCACGGGATACCCATGCACAGCTGAACCATCACCGGATCGACCACCAGCCCCTGGTCCACCAGCCATCGAGCGAAGCTCAGGTGACCGAGGTCGAACAGCTCCAGCTCGGGTCGAACCCCGAGGTCCCGAACCTGGCGGGCCATCTCGATCAGGGTGGCCGGGGAGTTGGTCATGATGTAGTCGCCCTCGCCGAAGTTCATGGTCCCGCAGTCAAGGGTGCAGATCTCGGGCCGCAGCTCTCGCACATGGTCGAGCCGCTCAGTGGCTCCGGCCATGTCGGTTCCGGCATCGTCCACCGGGAACGGCCGCTCGGCCGAGCCGAAGGTGAGGTCGCCGCCCATGCCGGCGGTGAGGTTCAGCACCACATCGGTGCCCGAGTCCCGCACCCGTTCCACCACCTCCCGGTAGTAGTCGACCTCCCGGGCCGGGGCACCGGTGATGGGGTCGCGAACATGGATGTGGACGATGGCGGCCCCGGCCTTGGCCGCCTCGATGCAGTCGTTGGCGATGGATTCGGGGGTGAACGGCACCTTGTCCGACTTGTTCACGGTGTCGCCTGAACCGGTGACGGCACAGGTCACGAACACGCTGCGGGACGGGGATGGAATCATGGGGCGAATTCCTTGTCGTGGTTCTCGGTACTGGCGGATCTGCGCCCGGTTTCGATGGAGGCAGGCCCATCCGGCGCGGAGTCGGTGAGACGGGTGTGTCGGCGGAGGACCCGGAGGCGGGAGTGGATCTCGTCGTGGTCGACGTAGGTGCCTCGCAGGTGGCGAACGCCGGTGCCGGGATCGAAGACGTCCCGACCATGTAGCATGCGCCGGTTGTCGAAGCCGATCAGATCCCCCGGGAGGAACGGGTAGCGGATCTGGAATCCGGGATCGGCGGCCAGTTGGTGGAACCGTTTGGCCGCCCGATAGGCCCGAGGCACGTCGGCCCGGTCCATGTCGGGGAAGCCCCGGACCGGGTAGAAGGCCCGGAGGGTCAGGGGCCGGCCACGCCCGCCGAGGTCGATCATGGGTCCGGTCCAGCGATGATCGTGGTCCCGGGATCGGTTGAAGAACACCCAACGCAGGGTTGTCAGGGCTTCGTAGGTCTCGGGTTCCTCGGTCTCCAGGTGGGCAACCAGAGCGGCGCCGTCGGCCATGGTGCTCCATCCGCCGGCCACGGTGTTGGCCACACAATGCAGGAGCTGAAATCCCGGCGGCACCTCCCGGGTTGGCAGATCGGCGTGGGGGCCGAGCCGGAACCCGGTGTTGGCGATGGCGTTCTCGTGGTCGCCGGTTATCTCGGCCTTCACGTTCCACAGGTCACCGAAATTGGTGCGCCGGCGAACCCCGATGCGGTCGGTCAGTCGGGCCAGCCCCTCGACCGGTTGGCCCTCCTCGTCCAGCCGGCCGGTGTCGTCGACGGGCAGCGTGCGGAGGCGGGCCACACCGAAGGTGACCATGGCCTCGAGGAAGGCCAGCAACTCCTCATCGTCGGTCAGGGCCCCGGGTCCATCAAAGGTCGGAGGTTCGACCATGGTGGCCGCGGTCCAGGCGATGGCCGTCGGCAGCCCGGCCGAGCTTCGGTGGTGTCCGTCGGCGACGTGGCGGAGCCAGCCCGGATGCAGCGTTCCCGAGAAGCCGTCGTTCCAGCATGCCGCCAGGGCGCCGTCGTCGTCGACGGCGACGGAGGTCACCGTCAAGTCGTCGGGTAGATCGGCCGGATCGATGGTGAGTTCCCGGGTGACGGGATCGGTGGCCCCATCGGCCACCACGCATTCCCGCAGCCACCATCCATGGGCCGGAAGGCCGGTTCCGTCGGGCCACGTCAGGGCCACGAAGTCGCCGTCGATCACGGCTTGGGCCAGGGGAGTCCATGGGTAGGAGTAGAAGTCGGGTGTGGCCGGTGGGGTGAGACGAGGTGTCCCCATGTCGAGGATCAGGTCCTTCCGCTGTTGTCCCATTTAATGGAACGTCCTATCTGGTAGGATCAGAGTGTATGGCCGAAGAACCGGGGCGGTCAAGAGGACCGATCGAGCGAGCGTTCACCCTGCTTCAGGCGGTGGTTACCGCCGGAGGCCCGGTCGGGGTGCGGGAACTCGGGCGACGCACCGGTCTGCCCCGGTCGACGACGTCGCGGTTGGTGGCCACCCTGGTCGAGCTGGGCATGGTGGAACGGACCGCCGACGGCACGGTCGTGCCCGGAACCGCACTGGCCACCCTGGTCGTGGACGGTGGACCCAAGCCCCTGCTGCGGGACCGGCTGCGGTCGCTGCTGACGGCCCTGGTCGACGAACACGGTGAGAGTGCCGCCCTGGCCGTCGACGACGGAGACGCCGTGTTGTATGTGGCCCAGATCGACGCTCCCAGCCCCGTGCGGGCTCCCGATGTGCAGTCGGAGCGGCATCCGTTTCACGTGGTCGCCCACGGCCTGGTGCTGATGGCGTCGTGGCCCGCCGATCGCCTCGACCGGTATCTGGGGAGCCGGTTGGTGGCCACCACCGTGCGATCCCAGACCGATCCCGATCGCATCCGAGCCCGCCTGGCCCGCATCCGGGACGACGGATTCGCCTGGACCGAGGAGGAGTTCGCCGATGAGGTGAACGGCCTGGCCGTACCGGTTCGCGAGGCCGGCACCGTCGTGGCCTCCATCGGGTTGTACGGACCGTCCTACCGTCTGTCGCCGAAGGTGTACCCCGATCTCGGTGGGGAGGTGGCGGCGACCGTCGCCCGGCGATTGACCGGATTCGGCTGAAGGGCCATGGTTTGCTGAGAGCTCATGGTTTGCCGATGGGCCCTAGGTTGATGTGCGAAAGGTCGGTGCGTGGAAGTCGTCATCCGGAAAGACGAATCGAGTGTCGCCGCGCTGGTGGCCGATGCCGTCGACCGGCTGGCCCGGGCCAAACCCGACGCAGTTCTGGGCGTGGCCACCGGGGACACGCCCATCCCCCTCTATCGGGAATTGGCTCGACGGGTCGATGCCGGCGCCATCGACCTGAGTCGATTCCGGGTGGTGATGCTGGACGAGTATCTGGGGCTGCCGGCCCACCATGACCAGCTGTACCGGCGTTTCGTCGAACAAGAGGTGATCGGGCCGCTGGGAATCGATCCCGATCGGCTGTACGGGCCCGATTCGACGGCTCGTGGCGAACAGGTCGACCGAGCCGCCCTCCACTACGACACGCTGCTGACCCGGCTCGGTGTGGACCTGCAGATTCTCGGCATCGGCTCCGACGGTCACATCGGATTCAATGAGCCCATGTCGTCGTTGGCATCCAGGACGAGGATCAAGACACTGACCGAACAAACCAGGAGGGACAACTCCCGATTCTTCCACGGCGACCTGGCCCGGGTTCCCACCCACGTGTTGACCCAGGGCATCGGCACCATCCTGGACGCGTCCCATGTGGTGCTGGTGGCCACCGGAGTGGGCAAGGCGGCGGCGGTGGCCGCCGCGGTGGAAGGACCGGTGACGGCCCGGGTGCCGGCGTCGGCCCTTCAGCTCCACCGCCATGTCACCGTCGCCGTCGACGAGGATGGCGCATCCGAACTCCGCTACGTCGACTACTACCGTCACACCTACGACAACAAGCCGGACTGGCAGGGTCTGTAGTGGGGGTGAGGTATGGCCGGGTCGCGACATCATGAGGTGCTGCTGACCGATGTCGAGCTGATCGGTGCGACCGGCACCGGGGCGGAAGGGTCGGCGCCGGCTGGAACCGGCAATCTGTTGATCGCCGGGTCCACCATCGCCCGGATCGGTTGGATGGAGCCACGGCCCCGACTCGAAACGATGGACGGAACCGGCTGGCGCCTGGCACCGGGACTCATTGATCTCCAGGTCAACGGCGGATGGGGGCATGACCTCACGACCAACCCCGAGGCGATCTGGACCGTCGGCGCCCGTTTGGCCCCACTCGGTGTCACCGCCTGGCTGCCCACACTGGTCTCCGCTGATCGGGCCACCCGACACCACGCCCTGGAGGTGCTGGCCGCCGGCCCTCCCCACGGTTGGTCGGGAGCGGTCCCGCTGGGCTGGCATTTCGAGGGCCCCTATCTCAACCCGAATCGACGGGGCGCCCATTCGGAAGCCTGTCTCGAACCGGTGCCGTCCGCTCTCGCCGCTCCGGCCCCGGATCCGGACCTGGGCGATGAGCCACTTCCTCTGCTGATGACGATGGCCCCGGAGCTTCCCGGCGCCATCGAGGCCATTGCCAATCTGTCCCGTGTCGGCGTGAAGGTGTCGATCGGTCACAGCGAGGCCGAGCCCGATGTGGTGGCCGACGCGGTTGCCGCCGGGGCCACCATGGCCACCCATTTGTTCAACGCCATGGGCGGATTGCATCACCGCCAACCGGGCACGGCCGCCGGTCTTCTCGACAGTCCGGTTCGACTGGGCCTCATCGTCGACCACCACCATGTTGCCCCCGAGCTGATTCGACTCGTGTGGTCAGCGGCGGCAGACCGCATTGTCGTGGTCAGCGACGCCACGTCGGGGCTGGGCCGGCCCGATGGTCGAACGGTGCTGAGCGGGGTCGAGGTGAGCCTCGTCGATGGAGCAGCCCGCCTGGCCGACGGCGCCTTGGCCGGCACCGTGACCTCACTGATCGACGGGGTGCGGAACCTGGCCGCCGTCACCGGGTCGAGCCTGGATCAGGTGTTGGCCACCGCCACCCGGAATCCGGCGGAGGTCCTCGGCGACGCCACCCGGGGTCGCCTGGAGGTGGGGTGTCGGGCCGATCTCGTCGCCTTCGATGTCGACGATCAGGTGGCGGCGGTGTTCATCGAGGGTCGTCGGCTTCCGGTGGAGCCTCCCGATCCCACAGCCGCCGGCTCATGACACCGTTTCGATCCTCGATCGCCTCCAGGGCGTCACAGATCAGGTCCTCCCGGAACCGGCGCCCCACGATCTGAATCGCCGCCGGTCGATTCTCCACCAGGTCCATGCCGATCACGCCGGCCGGCAGTCCCAGGTAGTTGATGCCGGTGGAGTAGATGCACGAGGTGAACAGCTCGCGCACCGCGTCGAGACCCCGGGTGTCGTGGTCCCAGTCGAACATGGGTCGCATCATGAACGGGGTGACAACCAGCGGATAACTGTCCAGGAACAGGTTCCACTGCCGCATCAAGGCCGTGCGGTGACCGCTGCCGGCGATGTAGCCCGGCAGGTCGAGGAGCTCCGACAGGGCGAAGTAGTGGTCGAAGATCTCGGAGATGATGGGTGATCCCATTTCCCGCAACGGCTCCTCGAACATGACCTTCAGTTCGGTGGTACCGACCGAGAACCAACCCTTGGCCGCATCGAGGATCGGTGGTGGGTCGGCCTCCACCACCCGATAGCCGGCGTCCCGCAGCTGGTCGGCGGCCCGGTCCAGCAAGGCGGCGATGCCGGGGTGCATGGCGTAGCCGCCGGTCTGTGTGGTGACGGCCACCGTCGGATCTTCGACCTCCGGTCCGTACCACGGCACGGGAGGACAGTGGGGATCCCGGGGGTCGGGTTCGATCATGGCCTGGGTGGCGGCCCGAACGTCGGTGGCGTGGCGGGCGATGACACCCTGGACCGACATGGCCTGGGCCAGCGCCCCTCGCTCGGCGGTCGCCGTCGAGTTGAACACCGGCACCCGGAAGCTGGTGGGCTTGACGGTCACGGTGCCGTTGGCGAACGACGGGAAACGCAGCGACCCGCCGATGTCGTTGCCGTGATGAATCGGGCCCATCCCGGCGGCACAGGCGGCCCCGGCACCGCCCGAGGAGCCGCCGGGGGAGATGTCGTCGCCCCACGGGTTGTAGGTCCGGCCCCGGAGCGGATTGTCGGTGGTGGCCCGCATGGAGAACTCGGGAGTGTTGGTGCGGCCCACGATGATGGCTCCGGCCCGGGTCAGGTTCCGTACCAGCGGGGCGTCGGCTTCGGCCATCAGGTTGGCCAGTGCCGGCACCCCGTTGGTGGTGGACTGGCCGGCCATGTCCACGTTCTCCTTGATGGTGACGGGAATGGCGAACAGGGCGGGAAGTGTCGACTCGTCACCCCGTTCGGCCACCACGTTATCGGCCCGGCGGGCGGCGTCCAGAGCCTGCTCGGTCAGATCCACGGTGATGGCGTTGAGATGGGGGTTGGTGGCCTCGATCCGGCCCGCCACCGCTTCCATCAGTTCACTGGGCTTGAGCTGGCGATTGTGGATCAGCCGAGACGCCTCCACCGCTCCCAGCCGCCACAGCTCGGTTCCGTTGCCGGCATCTCCAGACGAGGTCGATTCACCCATTGGGCCAGAGTACCGGTCTGCACCGTGGCCATTGCGCGGTGTTGAACTGCGCAGTATCGCCCATGGGCGCTGCGGTGCGACGGTGCCCCAGTAAGGTGGGGGTCCATGTTGCGACTGCGCCAAGTGGTGTGGGTTGCTTCCGACCTCGACGCTGCGGAAGCGACCCTCGCCGGACACTTCGGGCTCGAGCCGGCATACCGGGATCCCGGTTTGGCCGAGTTCGGGTTGGAGAACCTTGTCATGCCCTGTGGCGAGCAGTTCATCGAGATCGTGTCCCCGACCGAGGCCGACACGTCGGCCGGGCGGCTTTTACAGAAGCGCTTCGGCGACGGGGGCTACATGGTCCTCCTGCAGACCCAATCCTTGGAGTGGGTGCGAGTTCGCGTCAACCAGCACAAGGTGCGCATTGTCCACGAGGCCAAGGGTGAGGGGATCATCGGTCTGCATCTCCACCCGGCCGACGTTGGTGGCACGCTGTTGTCCATTGATGCCTGCGACAAGTCGGAGGAGTGGCCGTGGGCCGGACCCGACTGGCGGGACCACGTCAACACCTCGGTGGTCGACGGCATCGTCGCAGTGGAAATCCAGGCCGCCGACCCCGACTCGGTGGCCCGAACCTGGGCTTCGCTGCTGGGCTGTCCCTTTCGGGACGGTGCCCTCCGCCTGGACGACGCCGAGGTTCGGTTCGTGCCCGCTCGTGATGGTCGGGGTGACGGATTGCGGGCCGTCGATCTGCGAGCCACCGACCGATCCCGCGCTGGTGAGCAGCGCATGATCCACGGCGTCGAGGTCAACCTCCGCTGACCGCCGCCACAGGGGCGAAAAGGGCGAAACCGGTCGCTTTCGACTGGTTTTACCCAGATGTGCGACAATAGGAGGGTATGTAAGAAGCACCCGCCTGCGGGGAGTATCCCCTCGTGGCACCGTCGTCAATACGGGCCGATTCTCCACCGAGATTCGATCCCGGCGGTGCCGGCACCGGTCGGCGACACCGTCGTTCGGTGGGGGAGAGACCAATGGCCTTTTCTCGACACGACAACACGTTAGTGAAAGGCTCGAAATAATGCGTCCCACCATCCGGCTGGGAAAAATCTCGGGGATCGACATCGGTCTCCACTGGACCATCGCTCTCATCGCGTTCATCCTGGTCTCCTCCCTTACCGGCAGCATCCTTCCCGGCTGGGCTCCCGGCTACGCCGGTGCCGGCTATTTTCTGGCCGCTCTGGCCACTGCGGTGCTGTTCCTCGGCTCGATCGTGGCCCACGAACTCGGCCACTCCATCGTGGCCGAACGCAACGACGTCAAGGTCAAGGGCATCACGCTGTTCGGCCTGGGCGGTGTCGCCGCTCTGGAACGCGATCCCGACACGCCGGGTGCGGCGGCCCGAATCGCCGCCGCCGGCCCTGCGGTCAGCGTGGTGGTTGGTGTCGTTTCCCTGATTCTGGCCGGCTCTCTCGGCGTGCTCGGCGCCCCCACGTTGGTCACGGTGTCGCTGACCTGGCTCGGTTTCATCAACCTTGCTCTTGCCGTGTTCAACATGGTTCCTGCCCTTCCCCTCGACGGTGGTCGGGTGCTGCAGGCCGCCTTGTGGAAGCGGGGCGGTGAGCGCTTTCAGGCCACCATGAAGGCCGCCACCTGGGGTCGTTGGATCGGTTGGGCCATCGTGGCCGTCGGACTGTGGCAGTTCTTCACACTCGGCACCGGGCTATGGACCGCCCTCATCGGGTGGTTCATCGCCAGCTCGGCCAAGGCCGAGGGTATGCGAGCCCGATTCGAGCTGTGGCGCCAGAAGATGGCCGAGCAGGGCGGGCCGGGCGAGCCGCAATCGCCGTTCGCCGACTGGATGCGAGGCTTCGAGCAGCAGTTCCCCGGTGCCGGGCCGGGCCGAGGCGATCGGTTCGATGGTGTCGACTCCCGTCCTCCCGAATCGGCACCCGACTCCAGGGGCACCATCATCGATGTGCAAGGTCGCCCGGCCGAGCCCGACACTGAATCGGGTGAGGGAGATTCGGCCGACGAGAGGGCGTCCTAGCCCTCGGCTGTGGTCACCAACGCCGCCGGGAAACTCAGACGGACGCTCAGGCCGCCGTCGTGACCGTCGGCCAGGGTCACTGATCCGCCCAACTCCTCCACGGTACGGCGGACGATGGCCAGGCCGACACCGGTGCCCTCGCCGTCGTCGACATGTCGCTGGAACAGCTCGAAGGCCGATGACCGCTTCTCCGGTGGAATCCCCCGACCGTTGTCGGTGACGTGCAGCTCGACGGTGTCGATCGGCGGGTTTGATGTCGAGTGGGTTCCGGTCGGCAGCATCGTCGAGTCGAGCACTGTCGGCAGCCGGCACGATACGGTCAAGTGCAGCGGCCGGTCGGGGCGCCGGTACTTGACGGCATTCTCGATGATGTTGTCGAGAACCCGGCGAAGCTGCCCGTGGTCGATCTCCAACACCGGAAGCTCCCCGATGTCGATCGTGGCGTCGGCACATCCGTGATTGGTCACGGCCGCGTCGATGATTCGGCGGATCTCGGGCTTCAGGTCAACCGGCTGGATAGGCCCCGTCGAATCGGTGGCCTTGGCATGCTCCAGCATCGACAGCAGCAGGTCGTCCAGTCGTTGCGCATTGTCGATGGCCCGGCGCAGCAGTGCCCGCGGTCGCACCGGATCGGCTGAGAGATCGATGGCGTCCAGCGCCAGTTCGGTGAAGTTCCGAATGGCTCGCAGTGGTGTCCGTAGGTCATGGGCGGCGGCATAGGCGTAACGTTCGAGTTCCCGGTTGGATTGTCGCAGTCGCTCGACCGGCATGAGCCGAGACCGGGTCATGTCGCGCTCGATAAGGCGACTCAGTGTGCTCCCCAGGGCATCCATGAGATCCTGGGTCATCTCGTGAAAGCGCTCTCGCCGGGGCCGGGGCGAACCGGCGGCCAGCAGCCCCCACACCCGGCTCTCGACCATGATCGGCGCCACCACCACACAGCGGAATCCCAGGGCTTCGACCGACGGGCTTTCCAGCACAAGTCGACGAATGTCGCGGGTCATCACCACACCACCGCCGGCGAAGATGTGACTGCACTGGGAACCGACCGGGATGGTGGACGGGACGTCGGCCGAGGTTGCCGCCATCACCGTCTGGGAACCACCCGAGATCCTGGTCACCAGGGCGGCATCGAGTGCCAGCAGGTCTTTGGCGATCCGACACGCCTTGCTCATCGCGTCCGCCGTGTCGGTGGAGCGCATTATCAACAAGAGCTGTTCGGTCCAGTTGGACGCCATGGCTGCAGGCCGCTCGTCGATCGGCGATGATCTGGGCGTGTTGTGGACTGTCGTGAAAACCGTCACCGGATGCTCCGATGTGCTGGGCGGTGTTTTCAGGTCGTGATTGCTCACATCGGCATCGAAGCAGCCGATTTGATGACTTACAGCCGAGTTCGAGTGTGTCGCACCGGTTGTTCCGGATGGTGCCGGACAACCCGCACCAGCCAGTCGTCAGCCGAGCGAGGAGCAGGATCATGGCCCTTTCCCTCTACCCGATGAGCGATTCGGGAACTCGAAGCAGACTGCGGTATCCGGGAGCCATCTGCGCCGAGATTCTCTATGTCGAGGACTCGACCGATGACCAGATCCTGGCCGTCGAGGCAGTGGAGGCCACCGGCCGTCCCGGCGACCTGCGAATCGTCGAGAGTGCGGTCGAGATGTGGACGACGCTTGCCCTGCGACTCGAACACGGTCTCAAACTGCCGGATGTGCTGGTGGTCGATCTCCGTATGCCCAAGGTCGGGGGTCATATGCTGCTGGCCAAGCTGGCAGAGGACGAGGAGCTGGGACGAATCCCGGTTGTGGTGCTGTCGACCTCGGAGGATCCGGAGGACATCTCGCTGGCCCATATCAACGGTGCGGTCCGGTATGAGACCAAGCCCCACCGGTTCCGCGATCTGGTCGACACCTGGGCCCGTATTCTGGACGTGGCCGAGCGCTGATGCCCGGCAATACCCTCGTCTACCAGCGGGATCAACGGCTCATCCCGATCATTCGAGCCGCGTTCGACTCACCGCCGCCTGAGCGCAAGGCCCATCCCGACTTCGTGACCACCGAGGCCGAGGCACTCGACGCCCTCGATCGCCAGACGTTCAATGTGGCCATCATCGACCCCGGGCTCGACGGCGACCCGGCACCCGATGGTGGCGGCATCATCGAGCGATTGGTGGCCGTCACACCCGACATGGTGGTCATCGCTCTGTGTGAGTGGGACGAGACGCTGGTCCGGCCGGTGCTCGAACCGGGAGCCCACCACTACCTGCCCAAGGACGAGGTGACAGAGCGGTCACTGTGGCGGGCCATCGACGCCGCCCGAACCATCGCCGCCACCCAGAGGCGATTGGCGGCCGCCGCCATCGAGTTGGAGGCCCGCTACAACGAACTGGCGATCAGCCTGGCCACCACCCACGAACTCCAGGACATGGTGGCCCTACTGGCCCACGACCTGCCTGCTCCGCTGCGAAGCGCCCGAGTCTTCGCCGACCGGGCCAGGGACGATCCGGCCAACTGGACCCGGTGGCTCAGTCGCATGGACGCTTCGTTGGAGGAGGCGGTCGAGCTGGTGCGCAGCGTGCTGATGGAGCACCGGGACAGGGTTGGCTGACCGGATCGGGTCGCCGCTGAGTGGGAATATCCGAGCGTACGGCGGCAAACCGTGGCTTGCGGCCAAGGTGGGCTCGATGTTCATCTCGCTGTGACCGGCAGGGAATTGCGAAAATCGGTCTATTTCAAGGTGTCGTCGACGGGGTCGAATTGAGCGCCGCCATAGGTCTGTTCGGTCGGCTGCAACTCGATGCGATTGACGTTGACGTGCCGGGGGACCCCGATGGCGTACAGGATGGCGTCGGCCACCTCCTCGGGCGTGATCTCGTCGACACCCGAATGCTTGATGTCGGCCCGCCGGTGGGGGTCGGTGATGGCAACGTCGTAGAACTCGGTGGAGACCCGGCCGGGGCAGATCTCGGTGACCCGGACGCCGGTACCCCGCAACTCCAGCCGCAGGTTGGTGGAGAGTCGGTACACGGCTCCCTTCGATGTGCCGTAGATGGCTGACGGGAGCGGGTAGAGCCCGGCCATGGAACCGATGTTGACGACATGGCCCCGGCGCCGTTCGATCATGGCCGGCAGCACGGCCCGGGCCGCCACCATGGCCGCGGTCACGTTGGTATCGATGACCCGGGTGATGTCGTCGAGTGAGGCACGGGCCAGCGGGGCATCGAGCCGACCCAGGCCGGCATTGTTGACCAACACATCCACCGGACCGATGAGCTCGACCAGGTCGAGCAAGGCCTGGTGGTCCCGAACGTCGAGTACATGGGTGGTGCATCCGGCGGTGGCGGCCAACTCGTCGAGCCGACCCCGGCGGCGGGCCACGGCGTGCACCCGGTAGCCGGCGCCGGCCAACCGAGTGGCGGTGGCGGCCCCGATCCCACTGGAAGCGCCGGTGATCAGGACCACCGGTGAGGTGGAGAGTGCGGTCATGGCCGCATCGTAGTGCGAGCTGGGTGACCTTCGGCCCTGGTCGCTGCGACCATCCTGTTGGAGTGACGATGTCGAGGGGAGGAGCACACAATGACTGAGCACTTCGATGCGATCGTGATCGGTTCCGGCCTCGGCGGACTGACGGCGGGAGCGCTGTTCTCCCGCGCCGGCTACCGGGTTCTGCTGTTGGAGCGCAACGACCACTTCGGTGGTGCCGCCACCACCTATCACCGCGGGCGAATGACCATCGAGGCCTCGCTCCACGAGACAACCGATCCCCGCCGCGGCCCCGATCTCGAGGGTGAGGTGTTCGATACTCTCGGCCTGTATGACGACCTGGAGTTGGTTCCGGTCTCCTGGTCGAGCGGATCGAAGCCGGTGACGGTCAGGCCCGGTCCGGCCGTGAGGTGACCGAGATCGTACTCGACGACTCCGGCCATGCCGCCGGTGTTCGCTATCGGCCGAGAGACGGCGGCGAACGCGCTGAATCGGTGGAGCAACGTGCTCCGGTGGTGTTCGCCAACGCCGCCCCTCACGTCGTGGCCGAGATCCTGCCCGAGGAGGCCCGCCGGGCGTTCATGGCGCCCTATGTCGGCAAGCCGTTGTCGATCTCGTTGTTCTCGATCGCAGTCGGCCTGGAACACCCCCCGGCCGAGTTCGGCGTGACCTCCTACTCCACCGTGCTCGTTCCGGAGTGGATGACCGAGCTTCGGGACGTCAAGCGGGCGCCGGTCTTCTGGCCACCGATCCCGGTGAGCGGCTTCCGGCCATCGTTGTCTGCGACCATAACCACATCGACAGCGGCATTCACACCGACGGTGATCTCTACACCCTCGACGTCGCCGGGGTCGATCGGCTGGCCAATTGGCAACATCTGGACGAGACGGCATATCGCCGGCGATCGCACGCATGGCTCGAGGCCATCGTCGCCGGTCTGGATGCCGAGTGGCCGGGACTGGCCGGGGCGGTAGTAGAGCAGCACATTGCCACCGCCCGGACCATGCACGAGTACCTGAACACACCGGAGGGGGCGGTGTACGGATGGGACTACCGCGTCCCGGACGGTATCCCCCGCGGTGGACCACTCGGATCACCGGCCACCAGTGTCGATGGGCTGTGGCTGGCATCGTCGTACTCGGGTATGGGTGGCTTCACCGGGGCCATGGGCGGTGGCACCGCTGCCGCTCGGGCCGCCATGGCGGCTCTACCCTCCTGAGAGGAACCGGTGGGAACCGGCGGCGAGGCCCGAGTCAGTCGATTGGTCGGATGGCCGATGCCGTCTCCGACCAGAACCGTGCCGCCACCTCGGCCGGGTCGGTGTCGACCGGGAAGTTCGACACGGGGAGGAGCCGGCCGGTGAAGCCATCGGCCTCGATGCCGGGGAGGGGGTTGTCGGCATCATCGGTCAGGGTGATGCGATCGGGCCACCAGATACTGACGTAGAGATAGGGCGCGGCATTGGCAACGTCATCGATCACAGTGTCGCCGGGTGAGGCGCCGTAGGAGGCCCGGGTGGCCTCGGTGCCGGCCTCGATGGCGGGGTCGAAATGGCCGGGCCACAGCTGGGGTCGGCCGGGGTCGACGGTGTCGGGTCGGGACCGGAACGACTCCAGTCCGGTGAAGGCCATGGCGAACCACGAGCCCAGGAATCGGGCCGCTCCCGGGTCGATGTCCAACTCGGCGTCGGGGTCGCCGACCGGAGGTGAGTCATGCTCGGCCGCCGTCTCCCCATCGATCTCGGTGTGGAGGAAGGCGGCCGCCTCGGACAGGGAGCTAACCGTGGTGGAGCGCACGGCATCGCCGATCTGGTCGACCAGCAGGACCTGCTCGCCGCCGGCCTCGACCCGGATCTGGCGATCACCGTCGGCGTGCGGGAAGAACGGGGTGCCGAAGCCGTCCTTGGTCCACCGCAGACCGAACTTGCCGTTGTCTTGGTGCCGAACCGGGGCGATGACGTAGGCCGCCAGCCGGTGAAGGGCGGAGCGGGTGGTCGCCAGGGTGGCCGGGTCGGGAAGGAGGGCAAAGCGGCGGTCGGAGGTCAGCCAGCGGTCGGCGGCCCACGACCGAAGCCGGGGATGGTGAGCCACCACGTCGTTCCAGGTCTTGCTCGATCCGGTGACCCCGGCCGGCAGGATCGTGTTGTCGGTTTCCTCACCGTCGGAGTCGACTCCCGCCGGGTCATCGGCGAAGAAGGGCTCGGTGGTCACTGCCGGGGGAGAGGGCTCCAGCACTCGGGACGAACCGGCCAGGCCGACCGAGGTCAGTGCGTCATCGGCTTCGGCTCGGGCGTTCCGGGCTGTGGTCGGCGTGTCGATTCCGGTCGGTGCGTTCATGAATGCCGCAACCGAACCAGTCGTGATCGTATTCCGTTCACGGTGCCAACGGGTTGAATCTGCTCGCCTCGGGGAACCGGGCGAAGTCGGTGTCGGCCGAGCAGACGGTGAGCCCGTGTTCAACGGCAAGCGCAGCCAATTGGGCGTCGGGGACGAGGTTCCCTGTGGGGCCGGAGGTCGCCATCAGCTCTGCGAGCACTCTCGCCGTGCGCTCCGTTGCCGGCGGGATCCAGACCGGGTCACAGGCCAACCATTTCTCCACATAGGACCAGGCCTGCATCGACGACAGCGGAGACTCGTTGATACGAGGATGGGTGCTGATACGGATGAATGCTCCGATCGTCTGCCATGGCAGTCCGACCCGGCGGTCACCGTTGAGTACGTCGGTCAGCCAGGCGGCCGCCCGATCGTTGTGAGCCGAATCGGCGTCGACGGCGTAGAGAAGAACGTTGGCGTCGAGCAGCATCATCGTTCATCGAGGGCATCCAGCACCTCGCCGATGTTGGTCGGATCCACCTTCAGACCAAGGTTGACCGATCGGTGTTCGTAGCGATGGCGGGGCGAATCGGCGGAGATGCCCCGCCGGATCAGTTGGTTGACCGCCTCACTCAACCCCACACCTGTTTCACGGCGAATCCGTTCGATCTCGGCTACGACATCTTGATCAAGATTCAGTGTCGTCCTCATGCCTTGACTATAGCATCATGATGTCAAACGGCTGAGCGTCTTCCCCTTCAATGCTGGAAACCCGGTGCACTACACTTGCCCGATGCGCTTTGCCGATGGTCCGACCACTGAAGCTTCGATCGAGATCAACAGTTCACCCCGGGATGTCTGGGAGCTGGTCAGCGACATCGAGACACCGGTCCGATTCTCCGATGAGCTGCAAGCCGTGGAGTGGCTGGACGGGGTCGAGGCCCCGGCGGTGGGAGCCCGGTTCCGGGGCTACAACGACAGGGGGACGTTCCAATGGCAGGTGACCTGCACCATCACCGACTACCGGGAGCCGGAGCTGATCGAGTGGACGGTGGAGGATGTCGACAACCCGGTGGCCCGATGGCGGTTCGTGGTCGAGCCCATCACTGGTCATGATGAGGGCGGCCCCGCACCTCGAACCAGGTTGACCCAGTGGACCCGGCTCGGCCCCGGGCCCTCGGGCTTGACCGCCGCTATCGAACGCAAGCCCGAGGCCGAGGAGCGTATCATCGGTCGCCGGCTGAGCATGCTGCGAACCAACATGGAAGCCAACCTGCGGGGCATCAAGGCCTTGGTCGAAGGTGGTGGCCGGTGAAGGCCGATGCCGACTGAATCCGGTGGCCGCATGATCGGAGGCCATCGATGGGCACCGGGGATGGCGGGATCAACCCAGGCGGACCCGGGGGACTACTGAACACCGACGGCAATGAGTGACTCGATGGCGACGGTGTCGCCACGACGAACGATGTCACCCCGTGTCGGTCGGTTCCAGATCCAGGCCATGAGATCGGGGGCGGTGGCCGAGATGTCGAACGACAGATCGTCGTGGTCAGTGTGGTGGTCATGGTCGGCCGACGCCGAGTCACCCGATGCGACGATGTTCAGCATCGGCTCATCGGTGTAGCTGGTCCCGGTGTCGGGGCTGGTGCCGTCGAAACGGCCGAGCTGCACCAGCCACTCCCGGTTCGTGTCGGTGGTCCACAGCCGGCCCACCGGCCCGTCCGCCGAGGTCCGAGCCCACCCCGGCGCGCCGGAGAACATACAAACCAGGGCCTCGTCGATCCCGTCTGTAGCCAGCTCGGCGTCGGGCGGCGACGAGTCACGACCGGCCGTGGCCTCGGCGTCGAGTCGGTGGATCAGAGCCTCGTGGGCCTGACGGCGACGCACGAACCCCACGGTGCGGTTCGGCTCGTACCAGGTCCAGACCGCCACCTCGTCGCTGGTGGAGACCAGCGCGTCCATCAGACGGCGGTGGGAGTCGGTGAAGAATCGTTCCAGCTCGGCAAACGACCCGGGCCGTTCCGGTCGGGCGGCGTCGCTCGGCCGCTGCCGGCGGTTGGCCACGATGTCGACCCAGAAGTGCTGCACCTCGGCCAGATGCCAGAGGAGATCGGCCGTTGTCCACTCCGGGCACGTCGGCACCGGCTGATCCGGGTCGGCGGCGCCAATGGCGCGCAGGAACCGATCGGATTCGAGTTCCAGATGTCGGTCGTAGTCGATGGTCACGCCGCCAGCGTAGGCGTCGCGTTGGGACCGGTCGGCCGATTTTCGTGTCGGCACTGCCGATAGGTCAGTTCTCGGCTAGAACCGAAGACGTGACCGTCATTCCCTCAATCGATCTGAGCCGACCTGACGCCGAGGTCGAGGCCGCATTACTGGACGCCTACGGCTCGGTGGGATTCGCCTACCTGGTGGACCACGGGGTGGCTCGGGCCGAGATCGATGCCGTGTTCGCCGTCTCCAGGCGGTTCCATGCCCTGCCGCCGGCGGCCAAGCAGGCCATCGCCCTCGACCGGAACCACCGGGGGTTCATCGCCATTGACACCTCGACCGACATTGGCTCGGAACTGGCCACCGTGACCAAACCCAACCAGAGTGAGTCGTTCATGATGATGCGGGAGGCGGGACCCGACGATCCCGACGTCGTCGACGGGGTGTACCTGGCCGGCCCCAACCAGTGGCCCGAGCTCGACGGCTTCCGTGCCGCTCTCGAGCGCTATCACGACCACATGGTGGCGCTGGGGCGGTGGCTGATCGATCGGTTCATGGCCGCCCTCGGCCAGAGCGGCCCTCCGCTCGGTGCCTTCGATCGGCCCACCACCTGGCTTCGCCTGCTTCACTACCCGCCGTCACCGCCCGGCGCCGACCCCGACCTGTACGGCTCGGCGCCCCACATCGACTTCGGCGCCGTCACCCTCCTGGCCCAGGACGAGGTGGGCGGGCTGCAGGTCCGCACCACCGACGGGGCGTGGATCGATGTGGCGGCCCGGGCCGACGCTTTCGTCATGAACACCGGTTCGGTCATGCGACGATGGAGCAACGGGCGAGTGCTGGCCACCCCCCACCGGGTCATCAACCGTTCGGGTCGGGAGCGGTATTCGGTGCCGTTCTTCTTCGATCCCCATGTCGACACCGTCATCGAGCCTCTGCCCGGCACCGTCGACGATGACCGACCGGCTCGTTACGAACCGGTTCGCTTCGGGTCCGTCCTGCGGGCCGAGCTCACCGCCGGCTACGACCGGCACAGCGCCGGATCGTAGTGGTGGGCAGCCGTCCACTACGTTGTCGGCCATGACCGACCACGTGCGCTCCCAACCCGATCTCGATCTCGGTTTTGTCCGGGCTCAGTTCCCGGCCTTCGCCACCCCTGATCTGGAGGGCTGGGCTCATTTCGAGAATGCCGCCGGGTCATTCGTGTGCCGCCAGGTCATCGACCGGCTGAACACCTTCTACACCGACTTCAAGGTCCAGCCCTACGCTCCGTACCCGGCGTCGCAGACGGCGGGGGAGTGGATGGACGAGGCCTATGACCTGATGGCCGGGTGGTTGAACGTGGCCGATGACGAGGTCCATTTCGGGCCCTCGACCACCATGAACGTCTCTGTCCTGGCCAACGGGTTTCGGCCCATGTGGAACGACGGTGACGAGATCATCGTCACCAACCAGGATCACGAGGCCAACTCCGGAGCGTGGCGCCGCCTGGCCGAGCGGGGCATCACGGTCACCGAATGGGCCATCGACCCCGACACCGGTCTGTTGGATGTGGCCGACCTCGACCGGTTGTTGACCGACCGGGTCCGCCTGGTTGCCTTCCCCCACGCCTCCAATGTGATCGCTCATGTCAATCCGGTGGCCGAGATCGCAGCCAGGGCCCGGGCCGTCGGTGCCGTGACCGTGGTCGACGGGGTGTCCTACGCCCCTCACGGGCTACCCGACGTGGCCGGCCTGGGGGCCGACGTCTACCTGTTCTCCACCTACAAGACCTGGGGCCCGCACCTCGGGGTGATGACCATCCGACGGGAGCTGCTGGACCGGATGGCCAACCAGAGCCACTTCTTCAACGCCGGCAAACCCCGCTACACCATGACCCCGGCCGGTCCCGACCACGCCCAGATCGCAGCCGCCGCCGGAGTGGTCCACTATCTCGATGCGGTGTACGAACATCATGCCGACCGACCCCATGGCGGGGCCGATGCCGCTCCGGTCGAGCGTGCCCAAGTGGTGCACGACTTGTTCCGTCGCCACGAGCAGCGATTATTGGCCCCGCTGGCTGAGTGGCTGTCCGAGCGGAGCGATCTTCGGGTCCTCGGCCCCCTTGATCCGGCTGTTCGGGCTCCGACCGTCGCCTTCGTCCCCGAGGCCAGGTCCATCGACGAGGTTGTGGCCGCCCTGGTGGATCACAAGCTGATGGTGGCCTCCGGCAACTTCTATGCCGCCCGGCCCCTCCAGGCCATGGGTATCGACCTGGACCCCGGCGTGCTGCGGCTCAGCTTCGTTCACTACACCAGCTCTGACGACATCGACCGCCTGATCCAGGCGTTGGACCAGGCCCTCGCCCCCCAACTTTGAGCTTCAAGCGACTCGTCTCTTCGCAACTTTGAGCAGTCGACGACCCGTTTGTGGGTCGTGGGAGGCTCAAAGTTCGGGCGGGGTCGGTCGGCCGGAGAGCTACTCGACCACGATGGCGTGGCCGGCCCGACGGGGGTCGCCGGCACCGACGAACCCTCCGTCGGCATTCAGGGCGGCAGCATGCACGCCGCCGTAGAACATGTTGCGCTCGGGCCAGGCCAGGTGATCGGGGAAGACGTCGGTCAGCTCGGCAGCCACCTCGGGACCGAAGAAGTCCTCGAAGTCCAGATGCTCCCCCTCGACATGCAGGCGGGGGGCGTAGACGGCCTCGTGCAGCTCGGCCCGGTCCAGGCATCGGCGGCCGATGACCTGGGCCATGGCGGTGCGGATCCGGTTGGAACCGCCCGAACCCAGAGCCACCAGGGAGCCGTCGTCGTGTTCGATGATGGTGGGGCACATCATGGATGACAGGCGCGTATCGGGGGGCCAGGCGTCGGTGCCGGCCGGGTTGACGTCCTCCTCGCCGAGGATGTTGTTGAGCATGAACCCGTAGGGCTCTATCAGATCACCGTTGCCCTCACCGTTGGACACGGTCACGGCGCAGGCATTGCCCTCGGCGTCGATCACCGACACATGCGTGGTGCCCTTCTGCCGCAGGGTCACCGGCGACAGGGCGGCCACATCTCCCTTGGCCTCGGACCGGGCGCCGGCCGTCAGTCGGAACGCCCTGGCGATGTCGCCGGCCTCGGTGGAGGCCATGTGATGCAGGGAATGGGCGATCAGCACCCCACCGGCCGCCGGTAGGGGGTTGAGGTGCACGGTGGCGTCGCCGGCGGTGATCGAGAGCGGTTCCCGGATCTCGGCCCGGTAGTCGGTGAGGTCGTCGTCTCGCAGATGGCCGTGGTCACGCTGGTGGTCGAGCACGGCCTTGCCCACCGGGCCGTCGATCCACGACCCGTCCTCGGCGGCGAGGGCGTCGAAAACCTCGGCCAAACCGGGGTTGTGCAAGGTGTCGCCCGGCTCGAGGAGCGCGCCGGTGGGGGCGAACAGGCGGCGGGCGCTGTCGGTCGAGGTCAAGATGGGCGCCACCACGTGGAACAGCCGGTTCTGGAACTCGGTGACCGCCACCCCGGCGAGCGCAGCGGCCCGGGCCTGCTCGAAGATATCGGCCAGCGACCAGGAAGCGCCGGTTCGCTGCAGGGCGGCGATTCCGGCCGCAAACCCGGGAGTCGCCGTGGTGGCCGGACCGATGAGGAAGGCCTGCAGGGCGGTACCGAAGTCGGTGAGGATCTCCCGAACCCCACCGTCACCGTTGAGCCGGCTGTGGTGTCGCCGTTTCGGCGTGTGGGGAAAGAAATCGATCAGTGAGAGCTCGCCGGTGGCCGCGGTGCGGACCATGGCGAACCCGCCACCGCCGGGAGAGGCAAGCACCGGTTCGCACACACAGGCCATGGCCATCGCCGCGACGGCGGCGTCGATGGCGTTGCCCCCGGAGCGCAGTACGGCGGCTCCGGCCTCTGCCGTGCCCGGGTGGCCGGCGGCGACGACGCCTCGTGCTCGGCTGCTGGTCATGGAAAACTGTCTATCAGGAAAACACCCGGTTTCAGGGTGCGATGGGGTTCTTGTAGGTATCGAGGTAGGTGATTTCAGATACCGGGGGCCGGGCGGCCGGTTTGAAATCGGTGCCCTTGGTAAAGGCCACCGGCAACAGGGCGGCCTGCGTCATATGAGGGGGAATGCCGAGAAGCTCGGCCGCTTCCCGTTCCAGCCCGAGGTGCAGCGTGGTCAAGCAGCTGCCCAGGCCCCGGCTGCGCAGCGCCAACTGGAAGCTCCAGATGGCGGGCATGATCGATCCGTAGAACCCGGCTGCGTGTTCCAGCCCCAGTTCCTCCAGCCGTCCGATGATCAGAGGGATGACCAGCACCGGCACGTCCTGGAGATGCCGGGCCAGGTAGGTGGCCGAGTTCATGACCCGCCCTGTCTGCGATTCGGTGTCGACGCTCTTGGCCGACTCGGCCAGGTAGTCACCCCCGGCACGGCGATAGATGTCGGCCAGCGCCGCCTTGGTGTCTGGGTCCCGGACCACCAGCCACCGCCAACCCTGCCGGTTGGATCCGGTCGGGGCCTGGACCGCCAGCTGGAGGCATTCGAGCAGGACCTCATCGGGTACGTCCCGGTCCAGGTCGAGGCGCTTGCGCACCGCCCGAGTGGTGGACAGTAGGGCATCGGTCTGGGACAGGTCGAATTCCATGGCCCAAGTGTGGTCCGCGTCTGCCCGGTTGCCCAACTCCCCAACTTTGAGCCTCCAACGACCCACAAAGGGGTCGTCCGGCGCTCAAAGTTCGCCTGATTGGGGGTCGTCCAGCGCTCAAAGTTCGCTGGATTGAAGGTCGTCCGGAGCACAATGTTCTTCGAACAGCCAACCGAGGAGGACCGATGGCCACGCTGCGCCCACTGGAAAAAGACGAGATGGCACCCGAGGCCCGGGCCGTGATCGACGAGATCAAGGCGGCCCGAGGGGTGGACGACGTCAACAACTTCTGGAAGGCCCTGGCCCATCAGCCGGCCAACCTGCGCCGCATTTGGGACGGATTGAAGCAGGTCATGAGCCCGGGCGAGCTCGACCCCGTGGTGAAGGAGATGCTCTACATTGCGGTGTCGGCGGCCAACAACTGCGACTACTGCGTGCACTCCCATACCGCCTCGGCCCGGGCCAAGGGCATGACCCCCGGTCAGTACGCCGAGCTGCTGGCCATTGTGGCAATGGCGTCGCAGACCAACGCCCTGGCCAACGCCCTGAAGGTCCCGGTGGACGAGGAGTTTCTGGTCGGCGGACCTCGTTCCGGCCGGCCGGAACCGGCGGCCCGATCGGATTGATTGGGACCTTGGTCTGGTGACGCTCCCCGACCCCGGCGCGACAATGATGTTGAGACGTGTTGGGGCTCAAAGGAGTGGTTGCTATGGAGGCATCCAAGCGAAGCAGCGGAGTTGCAGGATTCCTGTTCACCACCATCGCCGTACTCGGCGCGGTCAGCGTCGGAGGAGCCGGCCTTGCGGCGGCCCAGGCCGAGAGTACGTCCACCACACAATCGACTGTCGTCGACGCCACCGAATCGAGTACCGGTGACTCGACCGGGGGTGACACGCCGATCAGTAGCCAGTTGTCGGAGGTTCCGTCCGAGGTCGAACCCGAGGCCCGCTCGACCACCACGGCAGCCCAGTCCGAGACCGAGTCGCAATCGGCCGAGGCCTCATCCGACATCGTGGCCCAGCGTGGCGACCGAGGCCCGACCGTGGCCGAGCTGCAACGGCGGCTCAACCAGTTCGGATTCGATGCCGGTCCGGTTGACGGGATCTATGGAAGACTGACCGAGGCCGCAGTGCGTTCCTTCCAGGCCGCAGCCGGGCTGTCGGTCAGCGGCGTGTACGACCAGGCCACGGCCACCGCCTTGGCCGCCTATGAGCCGTCGGATTCCGGTGGTTCGCCGGTTCCGGCCCCGACGATGACCATCCGTGATGCCCAGCGGTTGTTGAACGGTTTCGGGTTCGATGCCGGTCCGGTCGACGGGTTGTACGGGCCGAAGACCAGGGCCGGGTTGACGGCATTCCAACGGGCGGTCGGTCTGCCCACCACCGGACGTCTGGACCAGGCCACCATCGCCGCCCTGCGTTCCTACGACGGTTCGGGCGACAACACCGACAACACCGACAACGCCGACAACACCGAGGGTCGGGCCATGTCCGTTCGCCAGATCCAGCAGGCACTGGCCGACGGCCCGTTCGATCCCGGCCCCATCGACGGACGATTCGGGACCAAGACCAGGCAGGCGGTGTGGGCCCTGGAGAAGCTCGTCGGGTTGCCCATGGACGGGCAGTGGGGAGACGCCGAACAGGCCGCCCTCCGCCGGGTGAACAGCGGGGCGATCGGCGGTCCCAGGAACTCCTACAGCCGGCGCTGGGTCGAGATCGACCTGTCACAACAGCTGGTCATTGTCTACGACCCGGGCCGCACCGTGCCTCGACTGGTGACCCACACCTCGACCGGCAGTGGCAACTACTGGCGATCGGGACCCTACAGCGGTCGGTCCATCACCCCGACCGGCAGGTTCACCATCTTCCGGCGGATCAGCGGCTGGCACTATTCGAGCCTCGGACTCGGGGGGATGTACAACCCGCTCTACATCACCTCGTCCGGTATCGCCTTGCACGGTTCGTCCTCGGTGCCGCCCTATCCGGCGAGCCACGGCTGCATCCGGCTGCCCATGCACATCGCCGAGTACATGCCGTCACTGCTGCCCAACGGCACTCCGGTGGTGATCAGGCAATAGCCGGCCTCGGCGGGATACCCCCGGCCGTCACCAGCGAGCATCTCGGCACTACAACTAGTGTTCGGCGCGGAGCGCCTCACCGCAACTCTTCGAGTTGCTTCGAGTTTGGCCTCCGGCCAAACGTCGCCGAAACTCGACTCAATCGTGAACATCCAAGCCGCCAAGCGAAACTAG
>JAHEJM010000147.1 GCA_024638815.1 Acidimicrobiales bacterium
GTGCCGTGCTGCTGTGTGCTCCGAGACCGTGTGCGGGTACTGCGCTAGGCACGTACCGATGGCGGCGCGAGCCCGTACAAGAGTCCCCGCAGCACTGGGTCAGCTGCTCGGGAACACGACCACGCACAGTGCCATGGAGCGTTGCCGGCTCGACGGCGGCCTGGTCGTCAACCTGGGTGGGCGCCGCTCGTCGCGGCCGAGCCTTCCTGCTGTCTTGGAGTCTGCCAGGCTAGGTGTTCAGCACACGACTGACGACAATACCGGATGGCCGACCACTCGGGAACCCAGTGCGCTGATGTCCGGTGGTGTCGACATCGAGTGCCCGGTTAGTGCCTGTTTCTCGGAGACCCGAGTAGGACGGTCTAGACTGCTATCAGACCTACCGACAACGCGAGGACGTTCGGCTGTGAGCAGATTCTGGCTCTTGGACCAGCACGGCAGTGATGGCCTGACAGCATTGGTTGAGACTGACGGAAGGCTTCAGATCGTTGATGTGTTGCGGTTCGGGCCCTCGATCACCGGGCTTGACGACCAACAAGAGGTCTGGGACAAGGTGATTGGCCGGGTTGCTCCGACGATGAAACCCGTCGTCAATGCCGTATCGATCGATGAGGAAGGGATCGCACCCCACCCGGATCTCAGACGGGGCGGCCAAGCCGACGCTGGCTCTGTCAATAGGGCCGGCCGGCGTGCTGCTCGCGGAGGTCCGGGGCAGGTCGGACAAGTTGATGGTGGGCCGACGACCCGTAGGGGGAGCCGCGGGGAGAGGTAGCGCCCACGAGCGATGCGGGACATCGAGGAGCGCACGGCGAAGTTCCACGAGATGGCTCAACAGATGGGAGCGACGGTCCATGGCTAGTGGAGGCAGCGATCTGGGTGGCCCAGATCAGTCAGCGGAGGTCATCGCCCGAGATCTGTCCGAGAACCGCATTGACGGCCTCTGACTTCGCCGCAGGGCTGATTGGACTGTCCGCGATCGCCGGGTACTGGTTTGTCGGTGGCCTCTGTTGGAGGCTGTCGACGAAATCGTCGTCTGCGGCACCGTGGGTTGTTCTCAGTGGAGGGATCGCCATGGTGACCATGGTGTTGACCACGAGCGCATTCGCTCAGGCGGCCATCGTGGTCGACAGCCTGGCCGGCGGACCCGCAGGTGGCGAAGACGCTCTGGCTCATTGAGCATGGCTTCTGGGCACTGATCGGACCACCCCAGACTGCGTTCATC
The DNA here is from genome assembly GCA_024638815.1 of Acidimicrobiales bacterium. Lineage (GTDB taxonomy): Bacteria > Actinomycetota > Acidimicrobiia > Acidimicrobiales > SZUA-35 > JAHELU01. Next base: position 1,223 of record JAHEJM010000147.1, read on the forward strand.
CTCGGCGTGAGCGTCGTCGCGATCAACGAGGGATATCCACCTCGCTGGTATGGCTATTCGGGAATCGTGGTAGCGATCGGCCTCGCGGCGAACATAATACGGGGACTTGGTGGCCTTACCGGGCTCGGACTTCTGTGGGTCCTGGGCTTGGCAGGGATTCTCTCGTTCCGTCGACCGGAACCTCGACAACACGACCAAGGATCCAGCTGAGGACCAAGAGCCACCGGCCAGCCAGAATGGCCCGTCCGGGAGATCCAGACCGCAGGTCCCGCTGCTTGTTTACTCGATTGAGAAGGTGGTCCAACACCTGTTCGTCTCGTATGCTTTCGTCGTCGACTTGGGCGAGATACGCGACACGGTCGTCATTCACCACCTCCGGTTGACGATCATCGGGTTCGCTGTTGGCCTGCTCTTCGCCGTGTCGGCCCGATTCCAGTTCAGAAACGAGCGGGCGGGCTACCGGCACTATGACGGCTGAGCCCGAGGGGCAATGACGAGGTGTCGGCCAGCCGCAGGCCAAAGGGAGGCAGCGATAGGGCGGCACATGAGAACGGTCGGGACGTTCGACGCCGCGGTCGGCGAAGCCGCTCCATATCGCCACCCGGAAACGCCCAATCCTCGTGCCTGGCAACCGGCGATTTGCAGGTGATCGAGTGCTTGGTAATGCCAAAGCCAAGTCTCCGCTATCGCCGCCTCCCACTTGCGCCAGACCCTCACTTTCCGGACGCCGATGCCAGGACGCCGCCCACGTTCCGTGACCGTCCTGGCCAACAACGCGCAGTCATACGTGGCCGTCAGTGCGCAGTTTCCGCTGTCCGCCCACACCCCGAGCGTGCAGCAGCCGCAGTGTGTCGAAGTTCAGGGTCGACGGGTATCCAAGTGGCAGCCAGGGCGCCCCTGCCTCCCGGGACGGCCCTCCACATGGCTATCAGAATGGCTATCAGAGCGTCAGTGACGCTGTAGGCCGAGACGGCCCGGATCGGGCCCGGCGGGCCTCTGACCAGCCCGAACACTCACGGTCCTGATGCGACTACGTTCGAACCCATAGAACCGACGTAAAACCAGGGACGTTCCGGCCCCACGGCCGGAACTCCGTTAGGGGCTGCTCCGTCAGCCCCGGCGCGGTCCTGATGCGACTACGTTCGAACCCATAGAACCGACGTAAAAACCAGGGACGTTCCGGCCCCACGGCCGGAACTCCGTTAAGGGGCTGCTCCGTCAGCCCCGGCGCGGTCCTGATGCGACTACGTTCGAAACCATAGAACCGACGTAAAACCAGGGACGTTCCGGCCCCACGGCCGGAACTCCGTTAAGGGGCTGCTCCGTCAGCCCCGGCGCGGTCCTGATGCGACTACGTTCGAACCCATAGAACCGACGTAAAACCAGGGACGTTCCGGCCCCACGGCCGGAACTCCGTTAGGGGCTGCTCCGTCAGCCCCGGCGCGGAGGAGGTGGGATTCGAACCCACGGAAGGTCTCCCTTCACACGCTTTCCAAGCGTGCCGATTCGGCCGCTCTCGCACTCCTCCTGGAGACCGCCGACACCTGCGGCAACGACGGTGAGACTCGGTAGGATAGCGAACGCCGTCGGTAATCCCGCGGCGTTACCGGAAAGCACCCATCTGTTCTGGCAGGTGACGGTCGGGCCCTGTGCAACGGCGGCCCGTGAACCGAGTCAGGGCCGGAAGGCAGCAGCTCTCAGCGGAACCCATCGTGTGCCGCAGTCCGCCTGGCCGTCACTTGCGAGACCAGAGGGTGCGTTCCGCGTCGCCCGGCCGCCCGCCTTCCGGCCGGAGCCCTACCTCTGAGCGTAGAAGTTCTGGGTGGCCCAGTCCTTGCCACTGTCGGTGCGATGGTGGCCAACCCCGATGTGGGTCAGCGAGCCGGCCACCAGCGAGCAGTAGTGGCCGGTGGACGACTCCCGCCAGCCCACAAGAAGCTGCATGGCTATGGCCGACTCGGGATAGCCGCTGAGCCAGGCCACGTTTTCGCTGGAACGGGACCGGTTGATGCCCAGCGCCGAGTAGATGGCCGCCTGTGATTCGTTGGAGCGGTGGCTCATCTCATCGGCCTCGGCCATGCGGATCGACCAATCACGCGAGAGCTTCACCGACACTGCGTCATTGGCCACCAGCTCCGGCACCGGCCGGGGATGCCCGGTACCCGTGTCGACCTCGATGGCGAAGAACTCGTCGTCGACACAGCCCGGCATGGGGGCGACGCGACGCAGCGGCCCCGATGGATTGGACCGCAGCTGATTGGTGAGCCGGATGACCTCCCGCTCCACGGCGGTGAGGCCGGCGGCGGCAGTGGTGGGCGTGGTGGTCGACGAGCTGGTCGCGGTGGCCGCAGTGGTTGTGGTCGACGACGAGGTGGTTGTGGCCACCACAGTGGTTGTGGTCGACGACGAGGTGGCGGAGGAGGTGGGGGCCTCAGCTGTGGTTGTGGTCTCGCCTGCGGAGGTGGTCGACGATGACGCCACCGGCTCAGTGGTGGCGGTGGTCGCTGGGGTGGTGGACGAGGTCGACGAAGAGGTCATGGGACCTGTTGTAGAGGTGGAGGCATCAACGGTCAGCGGGGCCCTGCCCACGCCACTGTCGCGGTCCGATGATTCGTCACCCCCGGCGTCCCGGGCGTCGTCGACGGCGGCTGAAGGTGAGGCCTCACCGGCGGCGATGTCGTCCACGGGGTCGCCGGCCAGCAGCCGAAGGGCGGCGAACATCACGATCGCCACGGCCACAAAACCAAGAACTCCGAGGAGCCTGCGCTCCGCCTGCCTACTCATTTCCCGACCTTCAACTCAACTCACTCTTGGCGACCCGATCCTGACAGTGGCCGATGGCGATGCCACCGGGGCCGACGTCAACCGAACACTCGCCGCCGCAGTTGCAACCAACGCACCGTAGGCCTCTGTGCCGCTTTTTCGGAACGACTCACCCTTGCCTTAGAAACTTCGCACCAGGGTAGCCTAACAACCCACATTTGCCGTCGGTTGTGACCCCGATTACGTCGTTGGACATGGTAGCGCCGACCCGGACTCCACTGGGCCGATCGAATCAGGCGGATAAGCTCGGATCGTGGCCTACCAGAGTCTCTATCGTCGATACCGGTCGCAACGGTTCTCGGAGCTGCGGGGCCAGAACCATGTCACCACCGCCCTCAAGGCGGCGGTGGCCAACGGCCGCTACGGCCACGCCTACTTGTTCAGCGGGCCACGGGGCACGGGAAAGACCTCGACCGCCCGCATCCTGGCCAAGGCCCTGAACTGCCCCAACGTGGTCGACGGCGAGCCGTGTTGCGAGTGCGAGAGCTGCCTTGCCATCGAGCAGGGGCGTTCGTTCGATCTCCACGAGCTGGACGCCGCCAGCCACAACAAGGTGGACGACATCCGGGACCTGATCTCCCGGGTCAACCTGGGATCGCCGGGACGGACCAAGGTCTACATCCTGGACGAGGTACACATGCTGAGCGCCGGGGCCGAGAACGCCCTGCTCAAGACCCTCGAGGAACCTCCGGACCATGTGGTGTTCGTGCTGGCCACCACCGAGCCCCACAAGGTGGTCGAGACCATCCGGAGCCGGACCCAACACTTCAACTTCCATCTGCTTCCGGCCGAGGAGCTGGAGGAACATGTCCGGTATGTGATCTCCGACGCCGGGCTCGACGTGCCCGAAGAGGCCATCGAGTACGTGCTGCGCCAGGGTGGCGGCTCGGCCCGCGACACCCTGTCGGCGCTCGACCTGGTGGCCGCCGCCGGCGGAGTGCCGGCCGGGTCCGACATCGGGGTTGAGCTGGCCACCGCCATCGGTGGCGGTGACCCCGGAGCCGCCATCGCCACCATCCAGGCGGGTTTGACACAGGGCATGGAACCGCGGGTCATCGGTGAGACCACGGTCTCGGTGCTCCGCAACGCCTTCCTGGCCTCGATGGGCTCCACCTCGGGCCAGCTCAACGACTCGGCCCAGGCCACGGCCGGTGAGCTCGCCACCCTGTTGGGTCCGGCCACCATCACCCGGTCGCTGGAGGCCATCGGCCAGGCCCTGGTGGACATGCGCCAGGCCCCGGACCCCCGGGTTCCCCTCGAGGTCACGGTACTGAGGTTGTGCCGCTCGGCCACCAGCGCCGGCGCGGCGTCCCCAGACGCCGAGTCAGGTGCCCCGGCCGTGGCCGAAACCGGGGCCGACATCATCGCTCGGCTCGAGGCCCGTGTCGACGCCCTGGAGAAGGAACTGGAGGCGCTCACCACGAACGGCCCCGTCGCCGGCGGCGCGGCAACCGACATGACGAAGGAGTCGACCCCCGCGACGGCGGGCGGACCGGCCGCCTCGAGTCGGAGCCCGAAGAATCGGAGCGCGAACCAGAGTGCCACGACGTCGCCCGAGCCCGAAACGGACCCGGCCGAGCAACCGGCCGCCGGCGCCGGCCCGGCGGCCGCCGCCCGCCGGCGGCTCAAGGAGACAACGGCCAAGCGCCCGCCCTCACCCCGCCGACAGGGCAAGGCCCCGATGACGGCTCCGGCCTCCGACCCGAGCCCCGAACCAAAACCGGAGCCGGCCTCGACCGCGACCCCGGAGCCGACCGAGCAGGCGACGCCCGAGGCCGAACCCGAACCGGAAAGGGAGGCCGATCGACCGACGCCGGCCACCGACCAGCCACTGACCGAGGCCGAGGCCGAACAGGCGGTGGAGGTTCAGCTCAACAAGGTGAGCCAGAAGGTCCGGGTCCGGTTCAACGTCGGCACCGTAACCGGGGTCGACGGCTCCTCCATCCTCTTCGCCATGCCCAACGTCCACTACCGCGACCGGTGCGAAGAGGTGAAAGGTGAACTGGAGCAGGCGCTGAGCGCCCATCTCGGTCGGGCCATCGCCGTCTCGGTCATGGTCGACGACTCGCCATCGTCGGTGTCGCTCGACCCGGCCAAGATGGAGCCGACACCGGTGGCGGACGAGTCCTATGGCGACATCGGCCCGATCGAGGATCTGGCCGATGCCGGCGATCACTCGGCCAACAGCGTCGACCGTTTGACCAAGGCCTTTCCCGGGTCGACGGTGATCGAGCACGACGAGCCCTGACCGGCCAGAGCCTTTGACAAGCCAGAAGCCTTGACCAGCAACGACCGAACAACACCGCGAACACCACGAGGAGAACGGCAATGACCAGCGAAGGTGGCTTCGATCTCGGAGCCCTGATGCAACAGGCCCAGGCCATGCAGGAGAAGATGGCGGCCGCCCAGGAGGAACAGGCAGCCACCGTTCTCACCGGATCGGCCGGTGGGGGCAAAGTCACCATCGAGATGACCGGGGGTGGCGAGTACCGGAACGTCACCATCAGTCCCGACGCCGTTGACCCCGACGATGTCGAGCTGTTGGAGGAGCTGGTACTGGCTGCGCTGCGGGACGCCCAACACCAGATTGCCGAAATGCAGCAGGACGCCATGAACGACATCGGCATGCCCGACATTGACGGTCTGGGCGGACTGCTGGGCGGCGAGGCGTGACGTCACACCCATTGAGTCCCCACCCTGCGTCCTGAATCATGAGCGTGTATGCCCGCCCGGTCGAGGTTCTGATCGACGAACTGGGTCGCCTGCCCGGGATCGGCCCCAAGTCGGCCCAGCGCATCGCCTTCCACCTCCTGAAGGTCGACCGGGTCGACGCCCAGCGGTTGAGTGACGCCATCGTGGCCATGAAGGAGAATGTGTCCTTCTGTGAGCGGTGCTTCAACGTGGCCGAGGGAACCGAATGCTCGATTTGCACCAACCCCGATCGGGACCGGTCCGTCCTGTGTGTGGTGGAGGAGCCGAAGGACATCGCCGCCATCGAGAAAACAGGCGCCTTCGACGGCGTCTACCACGTGTTGCTGGGAGCCATGAATCCGCTGGAGGGCATCGGGCCGGACAATCTGAAGATCAAGGAACTGGCCATGAGGGTGGCGGCCGAGGACATCACCGAGGTCATCCTGTGCACCAACCCCAACATCGAGGGGGAGACCACCGCCGCCTTCATCGCCACCAAGGTTCTGGCCCCGTTCGACGTCAACGTCAGCCGCCTGGCCTCGGGTCTACCGGTGGGCGGCGATCTGGAATACGCCGACGAACTGACCCTGGGCCGGGCACTGTCGGGTCGCCGCCGCATCAACAGCCCGGAGAAACTCTGAGAAGCTCTGAGAAGCTTCAGGTTGCAGATTACGGAAAGATTACGTCCATTGCAGAGCCCGGGATGCGTTGGTCGCCGGTTCGTGACGATGTGGCCACGAGTCGGCAACCGAAGCGGTGCTTGTCACCGGTCGTTCCGGGTTGGGGGAAACGGGAATCTCGACGGGGCGTCGAAGTCGACCACGGCGGCAACACCGGCCACGCCGATGCACCAAGGTAACGCTGCTTCAACCTTCATGGTGCAGATTGAGGCTAGATCTAGCCGATTTCCTCCGGCCGTGCCCGGTTGAGAACCCGACAAACCACAAAGCCACGAGCGTTGAACTCGTGGCCTTGTAGTCGAGGGAGGGTTATCCCACGCGACGACCGGGCCGGCGGGGAGAGGGTGCACCGACCCGGACGCTGCTTCGCTACGACGTCCCAGTGACCGTGGCGCGGGCGGTATGGGTAAAACCGGCCACTGGAACGTCGTAACGATGTTTCCTTTAGGTTACAACAATTGACAGTCCGGTGACAAGGGGTTTTTCGTGTTTTTTCTAGGGAACCTTACCTGTCATGCCATCGTGCGCACGATGAGAGCGTCGCCCTGGCCCCCGCCGCCACACAATGAGGCGGCCCCGATTCCGCCACCTCGACGCTTCAGTTCGCTCAGCAGGGTGAGGGCCAGACGGTTGCCACTGGCCCCAATGGGGTGGCCTAGGGCGATGGCGCCACCGTTGACATTGACCACGTCTGTGCCGATACCGAGGTCGTCCATGCTGGCCAGGGCCACGGCGGCGAAGGCCTCGTTGAGCTCGAACAGATCGATGTCGCTCAGTGACAGGTCGGTTCGCTCCAGAGCATCCATGATGGCCCGGGACGGCTGCGTCAGCAGCGAGGGGTCGGGACCGGCGACCTGGCCGAAGGCCATCACCTCGCCGAGCGGGGTGACCCCCAGTTCCTCGGCCTTGGCCTCGCTCACCACCACCACCGCCGATGCGCCATCGGAGATCTGGGAGGCGTTGCCGGCGGTGATGTTTCCCGAAGCGTCGAAGGCGGGGCGCAGCTTGGCCAGGCTCTCCGCAGTGGTCCCGGGCCGGACCCCTTCATCGTGATCGACCACCACGGGATCGCCCTTTCTCTGGGGAATCTCCACCGTGATCATCTCCGACTCGAACCGGCCCTCCTTATGAGCGGCGGCCGCCCGCTCGTGGGACATGGCGGACAGTTCGTCCTGGGGTTCACGGGCCAGGCCGGCCGAGGCGGCGTAGCGCTCGGTGCCGAGACCCATGGCACAGGTCTCGAAGGCGCAGAACAGCCCGTCATGCATCATCGAGTCGATCACCTTCTTGTCGCCGGCCCGATAGCCGCCCCGGGCGCCGGGCAGCAGGTAGGGGGCTTGGGTCATCGACTCCATTCCGCCGGCAACGACGGTGTCGGCCATACCGGAGGAGATCAGCATGTCGGCGAGGTGAATGGTGTTGAGTCCGGAGAGGCAGACCTTGTTGACGGTGGTGGCCGGCACGGTCATGGGGATGCCGGCGTTGGCCGCGGCCTGGCGGGCCGTGATCTGACCCTGCCCGGCCTGCAAGACGTGGCCCATGTAGACATAGTCGACCTGCTCGGGACTGACGCCGGAACGCTCGAGGGCGGCGGCGATGGCCTTGCCGCCCAATTCCATGGCCGTCAGATTGGCCAGGCCCCCCGACAGTCTGCCAATGGGGGTACGGGCGCCGGCGACGATGTACGACTTGCTCATGTTGGGCCTCCTGGAACCGCCGGATCTGACCGGCGCCGTTGGTGCGGACGGTAGTTGTCCCATGTTGCCC
>JAHEJM010000148.1 GCA_024638815.1 Acidimicrobiales bacterium
CCTATTCTGCGAGGCCGTGAACGTCCTCCGGCTCCTCCGGCAACGGATCGGTCCGCCATGTCCGCTCCAGCGTTTCGACCCGGGCCAGTTCGATCTCTGCGTCGCGCCGGCCCTCGGCGATTGCCACATCGAAGAACTCGGGCTCGAAGAGCATGTAGCTGAGTAGCTCGTGCTGCTGGTCCTGCTGGGCGCCGAGCAGGTGGCGGAGCAGCCTGGTCGTGAACTCGGTCGGTGCCACGTCTGCAGCCAAGGCGCCGAGGCGGCCTCGTCGATCCGGCCCGACGAACAGGTATCCGATTGGTCTCTTGGCCGGCCCGCCCGCCACCGTCACCGTTCGGTGACCGAGAAGGGTGTTCACCCGAGCCAGGCGCCACATGTCTTCGACCAATGGATCGACCAGTGCCGCCTGCAGGAACTGCAGGACGGTGTCGTCCCAATCGGGCGGGCGCTCGGTGCCCCCGTGGTTGTCGAGAGGTTGGGGGGGACGGGCCGGATCGGTGGACACGACCACCACATTGTCCACCCCGAACCGGATGGCAGGCTTGATCGGAGTATTGAGCCGCATCCCTCCATCGACGTACAAACCTGCTTCGATGCCATTGTGCAGCTCGATCGGCGGGAACAGGGTCGGAACTGCGGCCGAGGCGAGCACGTGGTCGACCGTGATGCCTCCGGTCGGGCGGATGTAGTCGATCCCTTTCCTGTCATCGCGGTCGTAGCGGCCAGGCTTGTTGTGGACGGCATCGGCGACAAACACGGTGCTGCGGCCGGTGGCCACGGCGGTGGCAACGATTCCCAGTGCCTTCAGGTATCCGTCGTCGATGTTGTCGGCAATGCGTCTCCAATTGCCCATCTTCTCGTTGATGGTGCGACGCAGCGGGCCGGTGTCGACCACGCCTCCTTGTGATCGCCGAGCAAGGTTGAACAGTTTCGGTGAGACCACGTTGAGGACGTCCCCGATCCGGATCTGGCGCCACAACTCGACCAACTCCTCGGTGGCGTCACCGGCGGGTATGTCGGCCCTGCTGGCCAGAAAGGCGGCGTTTATCGCACCCGAACTGGTACCGATGAAGACCGTCGGCCGCTCGTCACGGGCCTCAAGCGTCGGCAGCAACACCGACGCGGCACCGGCTTCGTACGCACCCCGAGCCACAGCACCGGCAAGGACCAATCCAACTCGGCTGGTTGTTTCCACGCCTTAACCATGCACCACCCAATGGCCGTTGTCACCAGCCGAGAAGCCGTGATTTCCGACACCCGGGCGGTCTCCGACCAAGCCCTGGGCCGGACTCTTCGTCCTCGTACGCCGGCTGTCCCCGACTCTTGTCTTGACATTGTCCAGATTATCCAGCAGTATCTAGGCATCGTCAAGTTAACACTGTCTAGATGGGAGCTCTCATGAGTAACGTGTTCGGACGCCTGGAGCGTTGCCCCAAACTGGTGATTGCCATCGCCGTCGTCCTCACCGGGCTCTTCGCCATCCCGATGGTCACGATGGCGCCTACCGAGTCGGCATCCACCGAGCCCGGTGGCGCCGTCTTCGACGCCCGCGACGCCATCGATGAGCGCTTCGTGTCGTCGGTGTATCCGATCTTCTTCATCGTCGAACCGGACACCGGGAACATCGTGTCGGCCGACTCACTCCGGGCCCTTCATCGGGCCGGTGAGGAAGTCCGAAACGAACCCGGGCTCCAAGACTCCCTGTTCTCGTACTACGACGTCGACGCCGATGCCGAAGTCCGGGGTCTGCTCTCCATCGCAGACCTCACCGACGGCGCCCTCGGCGGGACGATCGAAACGGCGCCGGACGACGCGGTGGAGGAAACAGCGTCGTCCATCATCGACCGTCTCGGCCCGGATTCCACGGTGCTCAACCTCTCCACCGAATCGACCCGCGGCGACGACGGTCGCTGGACCGTACCCGCCATCTCCCTGGGCACGATGTTCGACAACCAGGTACTCGGTCTCGGCAATCAGAGCACCAACCTCGGTGGAGGCACCGAGGCCGAGGAGTTCAATCGCAGCGTGCAGACGGTGCTTCGCTCGGTCGAAGGACTCGACGTCTACGGCGTGGCGATCGACGTCAACCTCACCTCCCAGGAGCAGGGAGCGCTGGCCGGCCCGTTCATCGGCTTCACCATCCTCGCCGTGCTGGTCATCGTGGGTGCCACCTTCCGCAGCTACTGGGTCCTGGCCACCGTCGGTGCCGCCCTGGGAGCGCTCATCATCTGGCTGAAGGGAATCACCAACCTGCTCGGCTTCGACGACGACCTCGTGCTCTCCCTCATCGTGCCGATCGCCATGATCTCGTTCGGCGTCGACTTCGCCTTCCACGCCATCGGCCGGTATCGGGAGGAGAGGGCCGAGGGCCGCCCGCCCCGGGTTGCGTTTGTGACCGGATTGACCGCCGTCAGCGGTGCACTCATCCTGGCCCTCACGTCCGACACCGTCGCCTTCCTGGCCAACATCACCGCCGGGATCGAGTCGATCGTCAACTTCGGGCTCGGGGCGGGCATCGCGCTCGGAGCCGCCTTCCTGCTGCTCGGCGTGGTCAGCCCGCTTGTGGTGTCACTGATCGAGTCGGGTGTGAACGCCCCGGCCGTCGGCCGCCGCCACACCGTGGCACGGATCGCAGGTTCGTTCGGCGCCGCATCGCTCATCATGGCCTCGGTACTACTCATGGTGTTCGTGCTGCCCTGGGCCGGAGTGGTCCTGCTCGCCGCATCCGTCGTGGTGACGCTCATCGTTCCCTATCTCGTCCGGTCCCGTCGTTCCGAACTCACCGTGGCCCGGCCGGCCGAATCCGAGGACCGCTTCGCCAGTCCTGTCGGCCGAGCGATCGCCACCGTCGCCGGCCGCCCCCGCATCGTCCTTCCTGTTGCTCTCGGCATCACGGCGGTGATGGCCGGTTTCGCCCTGCGGGTTCCGACCGAATTCGATGTCGAGGACTTCTTCTCCTCCGACTCCGACTTCGTCGTCGGGCTCGATCTGCTCGACCAGCATGTGGGTGAGCGGGGCGGCGAACCGGCGCAGATCTATGTCGAGGCCGATCTGATCGACCCGGCTGCCGTTGCCGCCATCCGCGCCGCCACCGATGACGTCGCCGCACTCGACTCCGAGGTCCTCGCCCGCACGTCCGACGGGGTCACCATCGAGGGAGGGGTGATCTCGGTGATCGACGCAGTATGGGAATCCCCGGTGGCGCAAGCCATGATCGAGGCCGAGACCGGGATTGAACTGACCGACGTCGACGGCGACCTCGTCCCCGATGCTCCGGCCCAACTCGAGGCACTCTATGCCGTCACATCCCGCACCGGCGTTCCGCTCGATGCCGAGCGGCTCCTGGTCGGCTCGGACGATGTGCGGACGTCCATCAGTCTCGAGGGGGACTCCGACGCCAGTGTCTTCAGCATGGGACTGGTCAACAGCCGGAGCCAGACCTCGATCGAAGAGGCAGCGGCTGAACTGGCGCCGATCATCGACACGCTACGGTCCGACCTCGGCCAGGACTCGACGGTTCAGCTCACCGGCAGCCCCTTCGTGCGCCAGGCCTCGCTCAATGCCACGAGCCGGGCCCTCGGCGTGTCACTTCCGATCGCCGTGATCCTCTGTCTGGTGGTGGCCTCGGTGTTCCTGCGATCGCTCCGGTACGGGGTGGCCAGTGTGCTGCCCATTCTCATGACCGTCGCCTGGCTGTATGGATTCATGGAACTCACCGGCTACGCCATCAACATCGTGACCGCCACTATTGCCGCCGTCTCCATCGGCATCGGGATCGACTTCGCCATCCACTTCATCGCCCGATACCGGGAGGAGCTGGAGCGGACCGGATCCCGACACGAGGCGGTCAGGACCGCCGGAGAGGGAACCGGCACGGCGCTCGTGGCCTCGGCGGTCAGCTCGGCCGTCGGCTTCGGGATCCTGGCGTTCGCTCCCATGCCGTTGTTCGCCGCCTACGGGTTCCTGACCGCAGTCATGATCGTCATGGCCCTGGTCGCCACCCTGGCGGTACTGCCCAGCGTCCTCGTGCTCGTCACCTCGGATCGGACGGTGGCGGCCGAGGAGCCCGAGGTTGCCGGGCCGCGTGATCGGAGGATGTCTGCTGGTTCGTTCGGCCCATCGGAGTCAAGACAGAGGGTCGTTGCACCGACGTTGTTGCTGCAAAGTCAGTATGAGACGGAGCGTTGATCCGGTTGGCGGTAGTTGGTCGCCTTACCTTCCGGGGAGCGAGTGGCGAAACCGACGTCTGGAACCAGCACTGATTGCCCCACTGCCAAGTGCGGTCGATCAGGCGGGAAGGGAAGGATTGTCGATGTTTCGAAGTCTCAAGGGTGTCACCTGGGACCTTGGAAAGGCCGTGGCCGTGGCCGCGGTCGTGCTGGCGGCGGTTCTGGTGGCGCCGCCGTTCGGCACCGGCAGTGATCACACGGTCGAGGCCGACGCCGGCATCGTCGGCTTCCTGAGCAAGCCCGACTACGGCAGTGACGGGTCTGCCGGCGAGGGCCTCACCATGGATCTTGTCCGCCAGTTCGAAGCCGATCCGATGGAGGCCCTGGGCTACAGGGGGCAGGGGATCGACGTCGCCGTCGTCGACACCGGGGTGGCGCCGGTCCAGGGTCTGGATTCCGATGGCAAGGTCCTGTACGGTCCGGACCTGTCGAATGAGGGTGAGCTCGAGAATCTGGCCACCCTCGACACCTACGGTCATGGGACCCATATCGCAGGCATCATCGCCGGGAACGACGGCGTTGAAGGGGGCTTCAAGGGCATGGCCCCCGACGCCCGGATCGTCTCGGTGAAGGTGGCGGGGGCGACCGGTGAAACCCACATCGCCCAGGTCATCGCCGGGATCGAATGGGTGGTCGAGCATCGCAACACCGATGGGCTGAACATCCGTGTGTTGAACCTCTCCCTTGGCCGAGATGGGGTGCCGTCGAATGCCAAGGATCCGCTGGCCGCAGCTGTTGAACGGGCGTGGGATGCCGGAATCGTGGTTGTGGCCGCCGGCGGAAACCGGAGCAACAAGAGCGACGGTCTCGACAGCCCGGCCGTCTCCCCCTACGTGATCGCAACCGGAGCGTTGAACGGACGTGCGGTTCGTGACGGCGTGGCCCCGTGGTCGAGCGGTGGCAACAACCACCGCACTCCCGACCTGGTCGCTCCCGGCAAGTCGATTGTCAGCCTGCGAGTTCCGGGTTCGACCCTGGACCAGGAGAATCCGCAGGCGATCGTCGACGAGCGGTTCATGAAGGGCAGTGGGACCTCCCAGTCTGCAGCCATCATGTCGGGTTCGGTTGCCCTGCTGTTGTCGGCCCACCCGTCCCTCACCCCCGATCAGGTAAAATTCCTGCTGGTGCAGACGGCCGATGACGTCGAGCAAAGGAGCACGCTGCTGGACGGTGCGGGCAAGGTCCGACCCGATTCGGCGGCCGAGAACGGCACCGGCGCACCCAAGGCTCCGGTCCAGAGCCATGACCCGGCGCTGGGCATAAAATCCTGGGCTGGGATCGATACCTGGACAGGCGGAGAGTGGAGCGGGGCCACATGGTCGGGCGGTACCTGGTCCGGCGCCACATGGTCCGGTGCGACCTGGTCGGGGGCCACATGGTCCGGTGCGACCTGGTCGGGAGGCACGTGGTCCGGTGCGACCTGGTCGGGGGCCACCTGGTCGGGGGCGACCTGGTCGGGAGGCACGTGGTCCGGTGCGACCTGGTCGGGCGCCACCTGGTCCGGCCTCGACGCCTCCAGCGCCTCGTCCGACCTGTCGTCAACCCTCCACGAAGCCGGCTGAGCCGAGTCGAAGGCTGAGCACGCTCGGAACTCGGCTCTGACCACTCATCATGCCGACACCACGGCGTCACCGGCCGGAAGTCGCCCGGTGGCGAACATGACCACGATCGACCTCGGTCCCACGTCGTAGGCGGAGGACTTCACCCGAGGTGCCTCGGTCGGCAGGATGGCGTCGTGGGGAGCCGGCAATGAGGTGTCCAGCACTCGGCGCCAGCCCGAACGGGCCCAATCGGGAAGGTCCGGGAGCGTGAATTTCAGTGGCTCCCAGTAGGAGTTGATGGCGAAGTACATCAACGGATCGCCGGACAGGTTGGATGCGGAAAGCGCCAGACTGTGGGAGTGGTACAACAGGTCCGGCTCCATCGGTGTGATGCCGTGGAGCCGAACCTGTGCCCGCTCCACCAGTTCGGCAAGCGTGAGATGATGATCCGTTTGAACCGACTCGCGCAGGAAGCGAATCTCGATCAGAAGGCGCACGAAGCGGATGAGATCGGCATGCCGTTCCGTTGCGTCCCAGTCGAACCAGCTGAGCTCGTTGTCCTGGCAGTAGGCGTTGTTGTTCCCCTCCTGGGTCCGCCGAACCTCGTCGCCCATCACCAGCATGGGCGCTCCCAGGGACAGGATCGTGATGGCAAGGAAGTTCCTGATCTGGCGATTTCGCAGTGCTTCGATGGCCGGGTCGTCGGTCGGGCCCTCGACTCCGCAGTTCCAGCTCAGGTTGTCGTTCATGCCATCGCGATTGTCCTCGAGATTGGCCTCGTTGTGTTTGTGGTCGTACGACACGAGGTCGTTGAGGGTGAACCCGTCGTGACTCGTCACGAAATTGATGCTGCGCTCGGGCTCCCTCGGCCGGGCCGAGTACATGTCGGGGCTGCCAAGGAGGCGGTCGGCAAGCGCAGTCACCTTGCCTGAATCGCTGCGGACAAACGCCCGGACGTCGTCGCGGAAGCGTCCGTTCCATTCCTTCCAGCTGTCACCGGCGAAGTTGCCGACCTGATAGAGACCGGCGGCGTCCCAGGCCTCGGCGATCAGCTTGGTGCCGGCCAGCACCGGGTCGGATTCGATGTCCCACAGGATTGGCGGGTTGGGCAGGGGCCGGCCATCCTCGTCGCGCGACAGGATGGAGGCAAGGTCGAATCGAAACCCGTCCACGTGCATGTGCTCGACCCAGTAATGCAGGCTGTCGAGGATCAGGCGCCGCACGATCGACTGGTTGGCGTTGAGCGTGTTGCCCGTGCCCGAGTAGTTGGCGTACTCGCCGCCGTTCTCCAGGATGTAGTACGCCGGGTTCTCGAGCCCGCGGAAACTGATCGTCGGGCCGTTGGCCCCGGCTTCGGCCGTATGGTTGTAGACGACATCGAGGATCACTTCTATGCCGGCCCGGTGAAGGGCCTTGACCATGTCCCGAAACTCGTCCAGTACCTGGAGCGGATCGTCGGCGGACGCGTACGCGCTGTGGGGAGCGAAGAACGACACCGGGGCGTAGCCCCAGTAGTTCGTGAGGCCGGAAGGGGCGTCCTGCACGTCGAACTGGAACACCGGCATCAGCTCGACTGCGGTGACCCCGAGCTTCTTCAGATAGGGGATCTTCTCGATCACCCCGGCGTAGGTGCCGCGCTTGGCCGGTTGGAGCCCGCTGTTGGGGTTGGCCGTGAACCCCCTTACATGCATCTCGTAGATCACCGTCCGGGTGAACGGGTATCGCAGAGGCTCGTCGCCCTCCCAGTCGTAGCCACTCACGTCCGCCACCACGCTTTTGAAGGCGAAGCGATCATTGGGTCCCGGGCGAGCTGCCGCGGCGCGCTGATACCGGGTGGGGACGGCGACCGCCCGGCCATAGGGGTCGAGCAGCGTCTTGGTGTGATCGAAGCGCCGGCGCCCGGATGGATCGGAGGCTCCCTCGGCTCGGAACGCATACAGCTGCCCCGGTGCCAACCCCTGGATGAACACATGCCAGTAGTGATACGTCCGATGATGGTGGGGATCGAGCGTGATCAGCTCCATCGGCTCGGCGTCGTCGACACTGTCGTACAGGGCCAATTGCACGGCCTCGGCACTCCGGGAGAAGACGCTGAAGTTGACCCCGTCGGGCTCAACCGACGCCCCCAAAGGGTTGGGACGACCATGGTGGATGTCGATCATCGATGGACCACCTTTCTCCGAGCTGAATGCTTACCCAGGTCCATCTTTGCCCATTACATGCCGGCGCCCAAACCGACACCGCAATGGGCACCGTCTCTGTTCCGATTCTCCTGTCCGGGGCGGTCAGTCGACGAGCAGGTGGCGAGCCAGTTCCCCGGCCACGGTGTCGGTCGAGCGGCCCTCGGCCATGGCCGTCTCCAACACCTCGAGAGTCGTGTCGTAAACGGCCGCCAGCTTGCGGTCGCGCTCGGCCGGCGTGATGATCCCGACATCGCAGACACCGGCGATGGCCCCGCCGGAGCTGACCACGTAATCGGGGGCCCAGGCGATGCCAAGGTCGGCCAGCATCGCCGCATGCTCGGGCCGGGCCAGCTGGTTGTTGGCGCTGCCGCAGACCGCTTTGGCCCGGATGGTGGGAATGGAGTTGTCATCGAGCACGGCGCCCACGGCGTTGGGGGACACGATGTCGACGTCGGCCGACAGGATGTGATCGGTGTCCACCGCCGTTGCACCCCAGGTATCGGCCACCGCCCGGGCCGCGTCGCCGTTCACATCGGCCACGATGACCTCTGCTCCAGCCTCGGTCAACAATTGGGCCAGATTCGATCCCACACCGCCGGCCCCCTGAATGGCGATACGACGCCCGGCCAGGTCGTCGGAGCCGAAGACGGCCTTGGCCGTGGCCCGCAATCCGTGGAACGCACCAATGGCTGTGGGCGGCGCCGTGCTGCCGCCTCGCGACGCCCGTCCGGCGACAGAGTCGGTCTCGGTGGCGATGATGTCCATGTCATGTTCGTCGGTGCCGATGTCGGGCCCGCAGGTGTAGCGACCGTCCAGCGATTCGACGAACCGCCCGAAGGCGGCCAGGAGCTCCGGCGTCTTGTCCCGGGACGGATCGCCGATGATGACCGACTTGGCCCCGCCCACCGGCAGCCGGGCCAGCACCATCTTGTAGGTCATGGCTCGGGACAGCCGCAGCACGTCGGTCAGAGCCTCATCGTCACTGGGGTAGGGACGGAACCGTACGCCGCCCCCGGCCGTGGTTCCCCGCCCGCGGTGGATGGCCACGATGGCCCGAAGCCCGACCTTGACATCGTTGACGAACGTGACCTGCTCGTGATCATCAAAGTCGACGTGGTCGAACACCATGAACTCCACCTTCCTGATCCGGCATCAGCGTAGCCA
>JAHEJM010000149.1 GCA_024638815.1 Acidimicrobiales bacterium
TTGGGCCCTCCCGATCGGCGTCGGGCCCCCCGGCCTTCGCTCCGCCTACGGCGCCGGTCGCTCGGCCTCGGTGGCGGGCTGGGCGACGGGACGCTGGCACAACACCAGCCGGCGGGCGGCCTGAACTTCGTCGAGCCGTCCCACCGGAGTAGAGTGCGGGGCCGTCTCGAGCAGCGTGGGATCGTCGACCGCTTCGACAGCGATACGTTCCAGTGCGTCGACGAAGGCGTCGAGGGTCTCCCGGCTTTCGGTTTCGGTGGGCTCGATCATCAGGGCTTCGGACACGATCAACGGGAAGTAGTTGGTCGGCGGGTGAAAGCCGTAGTCGATCAGGCGCTTGCTGATATCGAGCGCTCGCACACTGCTGCCCTCGACACGGCCCTGGCACACGAACTCGTGCATGGTGACCCGGTCGTAGGGAACGGGATAGGTGTTGCCCAGCTTCACTCGAAGATAGTTGGCGTTCAGCACGGCGTGCAGGGCGTTGTTGCGCAATCCGTCGGCCCCGTGCATGCGGATGTAGGTATAGGCCCGGACCAGCATGGCGAAGTTCCCGTGGAACGTGCACACCCGGCCGATCGAGCGGGATGGGTCGACGAGGCGATATCGAGGTGAACCCTCCGGGTCCTCTGTCTCGGACGTCGGGTCCACGGCCACGATCGGTCCCGGCAGGTACTCGGCCAGGGCCTGGGAGACGGCGACCGGTCCCGACCCGGGGCCGCCGCCCCCGTGCGGTGTCGAGAAGGTCTTGTGGAGGTTGTAGTGCATGATGTCGATGCCGAGCTCGGTCGGTCGGATGATCCCGGTGAGCGCGTTCATATTCGCGCCGTCGCCGTACACCAGACCGCCGCAGCCGTGCACCAGCTCCGTCACCTCGTCGATCTGTTCCTCGAACAGCCCGAGCGTGTTGGGATTGGTGAGCATGATGCCGGCCACCGATCCATCACAGGCCGCCCGCACCGCCTCGAGGTCGATGTTGCCCCGATCATCGGACGGGATCTGCAGCACCGTGTACCCGGCCATCGATGTCGACGCCGGGTTCGTGCCGTGGGCTGAGTCCGGGATCAGGATCTGGGTGCGCCCCTCGTCGCCCCGGGCCCGATGGTAGGCCCGCATCATGAGCAGCCCGGTGAGTTCGCCATGGGCTCCGGCCGCCGGTTGCAGGGAGACCGCAGCGAAGCCACCGATCTCGGTCAGCCACTCCTGGAGCCGGTACATCAGACCCAGATTGGCCTGCACGGTGTCGGGATCCTGGAGTGGATGGCTGTGGGCGAAACCGTCCAGGCGGGCCATGGCCTCGGAGGTCTTGGGGTTGTACTTCATGGTGCACGAGCCCAACGGATAGAACCCGCTGTCGACACCGAAGTTGCGTTGTGACAGCCGCAGGTAGTGGCGCATGACATCGAGCTGGGACAGCTCGGGCAGACCGTTGTCGTGGCGGCGCAGCCCGTCGGGAAGGCTCGCCGCCGGCACATCGAGGGCCGGTAGATCAACACCCGTCCGCCCGGACACGCTCTTGTCATAGAGGGTCGGCTCGGTCCCGGTCGGACTGTTCACGGTCGGCCCTCCGCCGTCGAGACCTCGGCCACCGTTCCCAGACCGGTCACCAGCCGGTCGATGTCGTCCCGACTGTTCATCTCGGTGACGGCGATCAGCATGTCATGGTCGAGGCCGGCATAGTCCCGGCCGAGGTCGTAGCCTCCGATGATGTCGAAGTCGGCCCTCAGCCGGCGGTTGACCTCCGCCACGGGGATGGGCAACCGGGCCACGAACTCCTTGAAGAACGGTTGGTCGGGGCAGTCCGGGTTCACGCCGACGCCGGGGAGCTTGGCAATCTCGGCCGCCGCGTAGTGGCTCTTGTGGTAACACAACTCGGCGATTCGCTCGATGCCGGAACGACCGACCGTGGCCAGGTAGACGGCCGCCGCCAGCGCCATCAGAGCGGCGTTGGTGCAGATGTTGCTGGTGGCCCGTTCCCGCCGGATGTGCTGCTCCCGGGTGCTGAGCGTCAGCACGTAACCCGGCTCGCCGTGGCTGTCGACGGTTTCGCCCACCAGGCGACCGGCCGTTTGTCGTACGAACCGCTGCCTGGTGGCCAGGATGCCGAGGTGGGGACCACCGAACGAGAGTGGAATACCCAATGGTTGGCCTTCGGCCACCACCACGTCGGCACCGTCCTCGCCCGGTGAACGGAACAGGCCGAGGGCGATCGGATCGGCGATCACGATCAGCATGGCACCGGCGTCGTGCACCCGCCGGGCCAGCTCGGCCACCGGCTCGAACCGACCGAAGAAGTCCGGGCTCTGGATGATGCAGGCGGCCACGTCGTCACCGAGCATCATCTCGAGGTGGTCGTGATCGACGCTCAATTCGTGGTCGCCGACCAGGGAGGCGTCGGTGCCCTGAAGGTAGGTGCGGAGTACCTGGCGGTACTGGGGATGGACGGTCGCCGGGGCGATCACCGTGCGACGGTCGTCACCACCGACGGCGAGGGCCAGCAACACCGCCTCGGCCAGTGCCGTGGCCCCGTCATAGTGACTGGCGGTGCTGACGTCCATACCGGTCAGGGCACAGATCATGCTCTGATATTCGAAGGTGGCCTGGAGCATGCCCTGGCTGAGTTCGGGCTGATAGGGCGTATACGAGGTGTAGAACTCGCTGCGACCCAGCACGGCGTCAACCGTGGCCGGGATGTAGTGGCGGTACGACCCGGCCCCGAGGAAGCAGGGCCTTCGGGCCGCGTGAGAGTTCCGGTCGGCCAGTTCGGCCAGCTCCCTTTCGATCTCGAGCTCACTCACCGGCTCGGGGAGATCAAGGGTGGGGAAGCGCAGCTCCTCCGGCAGGTCGCGGAACAGATCCTCGAGTGTCGACACGCCGATCGCCGCCAGCATGGCCCGGCGGTCATCGTCGGTGTGGGGGACGTAGCTCACGGTCCGTGCGGCGTCAGGTCTCGACCTTGACGAGCCTGCTCAGGTGATAGCCGGTCACAACCTGAAGATAGCCGCGTTGGGCGAAGGCGGCATCCAGCGTCCGGTCGCCGGTGTCGAAGCGCAGCACCGGGGTTCGCCGCAACTTGGCCGGGGTGGCGATGACGATCACGTTGGTCGGGCCGATCCTGCCCACCACCTCCGGGCTCAGCTGCTGATTGCCCCGGCCCAGTACGAAGCCCTGGGCACCTAAGGGGCTCAGGACCAGCACACACCGTGGCTGTTCGTCGAGCAGGCGTAGGAGCTGCTGTTCGTTGAGATCGGCACCGATCCGCCGGCCATCGATGACAGCGTCGATACCGAGCAGTGTCTTGTCCACTCCGAGCCGACGGGCGACCGCCCCGACCGTGCTCCCCGCTCCCAGCAGCACCAGTGCCCCCGGCCCGGCCTCGAGCCGCTCGATCACCTCATCGGCGATGTCCTCGCACACCTCACGCTCACCGGCCTCGGTGATCAGGGCTTTGGCCGTCTGGGTCAGGCTGGGCTCGAACGGGGTGCTGGCCGTCGTGTAGAGGCGCACCGCCCATTCGTCCTGCCGGTAGCGCTCCTCGTCGATGTCCAGGATCTCGACCTCGGCCACGTCGAGCTTGCCGGCCAGGTGGTCGAACAGGATCTGTGCCGTGAGGGCCGGCGTGATGCCGAACACGCCGGAGTACATCTTGACGCCGGCCGGGATCCCCAGAACCGGGACGGCGTCGCCGGCGACGGCGCTCACGTCGCGTGCCGTGCCGTCACCGCCACAGAACACGATCAGCTCGGCTCCGGCATCGACGAAGCGCCGCACCGCCGATCTGGTGTCCCCCGCGCTGGTTTCCTCACCGGGTTCGTACAGGATGGACACGTTCACGAACCCTGCCACCGACAGGGCGTCGGCTCCCATCGCCCCGGCACAGGTCAGCCACTCCAGCTCCATCGGGGGGCCGGCGGTGGTCACCAGGGTGTGGAGCTGGGACAGCATCTCGTGGGCCTTCTCGTTGGCGGTCGGCTCGGCACCCAGGGCAATGGCCCGATCAACCACGTCGTCGGTACCTTTGAGGCCGACCCGCCCGCCCATGCCGGCGATCGGGTTGATCACAAAGCCGACCCGGCTGGGCCCGAAGTCATGTCGGCTGTCACGCTCGGGGCTGGGATCCGTCACTGGTTCCCAGCCGTCCTCGGCAACCTGAGGACCACACCGAACCGGCCGACGTCGCCATGGGCTCGTTCCCAGCCGCCCCGTATCTCGGCTCGGCAGGTGGCCACACCCGAGTTCCGGATCGACTCCTCGATGATGGGCCGGTAGAGGCGGGCCGCAGGGCGGGGAAGATGTCCGACCAGATTGTCTTCGATGGTTACCGCTACCGCCTGGGGGTCGAACGGGTTGTCGTCCTCCGGCTCGAGCCGGGCCTGAACTCGGCGATGGGCGCCCGACCAGGTTCGCCGTCCACCGGTGAGGGCGAGAAGCGCGTCCTGGTGATTGCTCTCGCCCACGACCTCGACCTCGACGTTTGGTCTCAGCGTTGGCGCTTCGGACAACTCGCTCGGCACCGCTGCGGGTAACGGCGTGGAGTCATCGTCATCGGGTTCGACGAGATGGCGTAGCGCCTGGATCCCGCCACCGCGCCGGCACCCGAAACAGAACCAACGGCACCCGTCGGGGTCGATGTGGAGCGATGGGTGGTGGTCATCGTGGAAGGGACAGCGGGCCATGAACTCCACCGGTTGGAGCTCGATCCCCGTGTCCGACCACAGGGCGGCGAACAGGGCCCGCTCGTCGGCGGTGCGGGCGATCGTGGCCCCCGGTCCGGCGCTCCGGGACTCGTCGAGGGCGACCGCCAGGTGGTCCAGCCACGGGGGCAGCGGGGCCGGCACCAGCTGGTCGGGCCCGTGGCCGTCCAGCCACCGGTAGGTGCCGCCCGAGGAATGCCGGCTCGGAGGAACCACGACCAGTCCGCCCTCGGCCTTGAGATCGACGCCGCTGGCGATCGGGCGGGATGGCACGAGGTGGGTGGGATGAGTGAAGTAGAGGTGGCGACCCCCGCCGCCGGTCATGCTGGTGACGGTTGGGGGCAGCGGCTGTTCCTTGGCCTCCAGTGCCGCCAGCTTCGTATCACCGCCGTGACGGGGATCGACGTCGACAACGGCCACGGCCGAGACCCAGCCGGTGACGACACCGACGTTGGCGTCGGGCCACCGCTCCCACCATGCCTCGATCTCGGTGGGCCTGGCCGTCCGGATCATCCAACGCTCCCACGGAACACGAGGATGTTTGCCCGGCGATGGGCACGATAGGCGTCGGCAGCTGCAGCGGTCACCGTCTGCGTTGTGGACAGGAACCACCGACCAGCCGAGCGCCGCCAGCCGGCGCGCCGCGACCGACGGTTGGTCGTCAGTCGTATGACCCGAAGAACCGAGATCGTCGGCCATCATTATCACTCCCGGCTAACCCGCCGAACGGCGTGCCGACCGCAGTCGATGCCTCCCAGCCTACGCCGTTCTTGCCGTTGGCCGGGACGCTAGAGACGGCTGGTGGCAGCCGAAGCAGCGGATGTGAACGGGGCGAGGACGTGGTCCCATCCGGTCATGTATTGATCCCGGGCTGCCGGGCCCGACTCGTCCCCCAACTCCTCCCAGCCTCGGTGTTCCAAGTCGACGTTGGTGCCCCCGCCCGGTGCCGGCTGGAAACGGACCTCGAGGATGGTGGCCGCCACCGGTTGGGGCGAGGGATGCCAGGCGAGGACGAACCGGTGAGGCGGGTCCCAGGCGATCACATCGGCCCAGGAATGCTCGTCGCCGTTCGTCGTGACTTCGACCACTCGGCCGCCGACATGTTGCTCGAACCGAACGGTGGAGTTCTGGTCTCCGCTCAAGGAGTGGCTGGTCAGAGGCCACCAGGTTTCCATCCGGGCCGTGAACAATTCGAATGCGGCCGACTGGGTGAGGGGCACCGTTCGTTCCTTGCGGACCGGTTCGATCGAAGTGGTTGCCAGCCTCATGCCGCCCATGTCGGTCGGCGGGCGGGCGGCGTCGGCTTGTGCTTCGATATCGGTTTCGTTCATATGAGGGATTCCTTTCCTGACTTCTGCGTGGCCGCTTCGGTGAAGGCGTCCAGGACGTCGTCCCACAACTCGTCTACCCAGGACCGAAGGACGGCGACACCGTCGGGATCGGCGGAGTAGATGTTCCGGGTGCCCAGCCGGGTGGCCGACACCAGCGAAGCGGAACTGAGAACCTTGAGGTGTTGGGAGACGGCGGGTTGGGAGATCGGAAGCTCTTCGGTGAGCTCACGGACCGAACGAGGTCGCCGCCTGATGAGGTCGTAGATCGACCGCCTGGTCGGGTCGGCCAGTGCCGTCAACTGGATGCCGATGTCCACCCCCGCACTATAAGTCTCAGCTTATGATAAGTCAACACTTATGAGTCACGAATTCGGGCCGAGAGGGCTGTGCGGTCGTTGGCACGGTTCGTCACGTGGATGGTGCAAGGACCAAAGTCCTATCGTGTCGCCTGCATCCGAGATCGGGATGAAACGAGATCGAATCGGGGTTGTAACATATGACGCCGTTCGATCGTCGGCAACGACCCCGGGGGCTCGCAGCTCCGGTGCTCTCGCCGCACATCCAGCCAGGCGGAAGGAGGCCTTTGGTGCTGGAGCGAGTGGAACACGACTCATCGTTCACGGGGCAGGGCCTCCTCGACTTCGGCCGGCAGTTGGCGCTCATCGTCGCCGCCGGACTTCTCTATTTTGGGGTGCGGGGTCAGACCGAGGCCGCCGAGTCGCTCGCCGTTGCCCACGGCTTCGATCTCCTAGCGTTCGAGCGGAAGATTCTGATCGATGTTGAGATCGGTCTCCAGCAGCTGATCCTGCCCTACCGTTGGGCGGTCACCGTAGTCAACTGGATCTACATCTGGGGCCACTGGCCCGTGATTGCCGGCACCCTGGTCTGGTTGTACCGGACCCGTCGCCTGGACTTCCTGGTGCTCCGCAACGCCCTGTTCCTGTCGGGGGCGATCGGGCTGGTGATCTTCGCCGCCTACCCGGTGGCCCCGCCTCGACTGCTGCCGTTTGGGTTCGTCGACACGGTGACCCAGCTGTCGACCTCGTATCGGGTGCTGCAGCCGCCGTCGCTCGTCAACAAGTATGCTGCGCTGCCCAGCCTGCACGTTGGTTGGAACCTGCTCGTCGGCGTGGCTGTGTTCCGGGTCGGCACCAGCCGGTTCGTCCGGGGCCTCGGGATTCTCTCGCCGCTTGCGATGATGGCAGCCGTGGTGCTCACAGGCAACCACTATGTGGTCGACGCTGCGCTCGGTGCCGTCGTGGCCCTGATCGGTCTGGCATTGGCGTACTGGCTCACTCCGAAGCTGACCGCTATTCGCGCCACGCAAACCCGTGACCAGGTCGACACCTCCTCGATCAGGCAGCCGGTTCCGGTGGTCGTGTCTCGGTGTTCGGGCCGCCGCAACTAGCAGGGTGCTGAAAACCACATGCCGGGGTTTCCGAACCGATCTACAGCGCCACTCTGCGTCCTCGATTCCGTAGCCGCTTGCGGCGGAGCGCCTCACAAGCTGTGGCGAAATCTGCGGCCTTGGCTGGCTCGCACCTCGGCCCGGAAACCCTCACCAGCGAATTTCAGCACCCTGCTACCCGCTCCACCTGGGCCAATGTTCGAATGGTCATAGGTGCTAGGCCACCGAGGCGCGGGGGGACGCGTGTTCGGGGTCACGAAATCTAGCCGTCGTCCGTCGGGGGCCGAGGGGGGAGGAAGTAGCGGAAGAATGCAAGGAAGGCGAAGAAACCGAAGCCGAGGGGATTCTGAAATCCGATGAAGCCCAGGATGCCAAGGAAGCCCAGCCATCCGAGGCGTCGCTCGTCATCGCTGGTGGGGCGAAGGCTGTCCATGAGGTCCATGTGCCCATTGTCGGCCCACAGCTGATCCCACGAAAGGGCCGTTTGTCCTGAGTCCTTCGACGAGTGAAAGTGCAGATCGCCGCCGGTGTCGCCGATCGTGCTCTAGGCGCGATGAAGAAGGAGAACGGTTCGTTCTGAGATCGGTATGACGGCCTTGGGCCGAGGCTTTGCCGCTACTCCTCGACGCGTCGGGGGTTGTCGAGGTCTTCGTCCACGTCAAGGATCAGCTGATCGACCAGGTCGGGATCGATCTCGAACAACGATCCGTCGGCGGTGGCCTCCAGGACCGCGGTGAGGATCAACCGGGCCTCGTTCTTGAGCATGCCGATGGCCTTCTGGCCGATCAGCGAGTCGAGTCCACCCTCAGTCTGTCCGCTGATCTCGACCAGGACGCTGCCGCCGACCCCGGTCTCACCGGCATCGAGACGGTCGGTGGCGGCCAGTCCGTAGGCGTTGCGGGCGATGCCGGGGAAGGAGCCGCCGTTGTAGCGGTCCATCTCGGAGAAGCCCTTGGTCAGCGAAGCTTGTTTCATGGCCACGGCCAGCTGCTTCGATAGATCAACGGCCTCGGTCCGGACATCGCCATTGGTGGGCCAGAGCACAGATGAGGTGTGCCGACGACCGGGGCGATTGGGGCCGTCGGGATCGGCATCGAAGGCGATGCGGTCGATGTCCTGGTTGTGGACATCGATCACCCAGATCGGCTGATAGGTGTTATAGGTGTCGACGACGGCCACCGCTTCGGGCACCGGGTTCCGGGTCGGGTCGAAGTGCACACCGCCTAGCCCCGGGTTGCACCGGATCTGCCAGCTCTCGGTCCAGTCAAGCCAGTGGTAGCGGTTGATGTCGTAACTCCACACCACACTGTCGTCTTCGAGGGTGAGGTCGGTGGTGTAGACCCCTCGACCTTGATCGAGTCGAGCCGGGTTGATCGTGCCGTCGGCGTTGAAGCAGCCTCGGGCATCCCGTACCGGTGCGGTGAAGTCGGCGTTGCCCCGCTCGGGAATCGTCGATCCGTCGGGGTTGACCCGAGGAATTACCAGCACGTAGAGCTCGTCGAGGATGGTTTGGGCCTTGGCACTGTTGGTGCTGAGTGAACTGATGATGTCGAGGGCGGCCTCGGTCCCGTGGGGCTCATCACCATGCTGCTGGGTGATGATCAACACCGGGGTCTTGGACGGGTC
>JAHEJM010000044.1:0-26363 GCA_024638815.1 Acidimicrobiales bacterium
CGCCAGACCGGGACCCACTTGTCCTGGGTGGTGCCTTCGATGGTGGCAACGGCGGCCTTGAGTTCATCCAGATCGTCGATCATGGAGAACCACCGTCGGTAGAAACCCCCATGCTGGACCACGAACGGGTTCTCGTTGGGAGCGAATTCCAAGTCGTCACTCATTGCCTGTATCCCCTGAAAACTGAGTGCAGAATCCGGGCTGTATGCCACGACCCGGGTGCCGGCTGGACCTTATGCAAACGATTGTAGTGCGCTAGGATCGAGGGAAAGCAAGGCGAAGAACCCGGTTGGTCTGCTCGGCCTCGTTCAGATCGCACCGTGATGTCGCCGGAGAGGATGGCTTGGAACGAATCACGTTGAGCGATGTGGCCGAGGCCGCCGATGTGCACGTGTCCACGGCATCCCGAGCCTTGAACGAGGCCAGCCGATCGGTGGTGAAGCCGGCGACCGTCGAGCGGGTGTTGGCCGCCGCCGAGCGGTTGGGCTATCGACCTCACCCGCTGGCCCGAGGGCTGCGGACCAGCCGCAGTCTGTCGGTCGGGGTGGTGATCCCCGATCTGCAGAACCCGTTGTTCGGACCGATCATCGCCGGGATCGAACAAAGTCTGGCCCCCGAGGGATACTCGGTACTCATCACCTCCGCCCGCCCCGGTGAGAAGGAAGCGGTCGAGAATCTGGTCGATCGTCGAGTAGACGGGCTGATCCTGGCCACCGCTCAACGGTCGGATCAGGTGATCGAGCGGCTGGCCGAGCAGAAGACGCCGACGGTGTTGGTCAACCGACATGTCGAGTCGGTCGATGTGCCATCGGTGGTTGGCGACGACCACCTGGGGACACGGCTGGCCGTCGACCATCTGGTGGAGATGGGACACACCACCATCGGCCACATCGCAGGGCCGGCGCACCTGTCGACCGGTCTGGCCCGACGTCAGGCCTTCGAGCAGACCATGCACGACTACGGCTACCGGGTGTTGATCGAGGACGCCGACGGATTTCAGGTCGCACCCGGGGAGCAGGCGACCGGTCGGCTGCTGGAGCGGGAGCCCGGAATCACCGCCATCGTGGCCGCCAACGACCTGATCGGTCTCGGGGCCTATCGAACGGTGCGTTCGCTCGGCCGCACGGTCGGGACCGACGTGGCCATCACCGGCTACAACGATGTGGCCATGCTTGATCTCATGGAGCCGCCGATGACAGCGGTTCGGGTCAACTTCCGGCGCATGGGACAAATGGCGGCCGATACCCTGCTGGCTCGGCTTGACGGGCGCTCGGTCGACCCCATCATCTTGCTCGAGCCCACGCTGTCCATTCGGGCCTCAACCAAGGGGGGGTAGTCAATGGCCACCGAGGTTTCCGATTCGTTCGACATGACCAGGCCGATCATGAGGCGGAAGGTGCTCCGCGCCAAGAACCACGGCACGATGCTGACCGACATCGACTTTGGCCAGTATGGGGTGTTCGTCACCGATGAACCGGTGGCTCATGGCGGCAGCGGTGAGGGACCGTCCCCGCTGCAGACGGTGCTGGGGGCGCTGTGCGGGTGTGAGTCGGTGACCTTCAACCGCACGGCGGCCGAGATGGGTTTCGACTACGACGGCATCGAATTCGAGGCCGCATTCACCATAGACATTCGGGGCCGGCTTGGTCAGCGGGGGGTTCGTCAGCACTTTCAGACGGTGAAGCTACAGGC
The DNA here is from genome assembly GCA_024638815.1 of Acidimicrobiales bacterium. Lineage (GTDB taxonomy): Bacteria > Actinomycetota > Acidimicrobiia > Acidimicrobiales > SZUA-35 > JAHELU01. The sequence goes on from JAHEJM010000044.1 coordinate 1,693, forward strand.
CGTGGTCGTCACCGATGAGCCGGTGGAGCGGTTGCGTGAGGTCGTTGACGAAACCGAGGCCAGATGTCCGGTCTTCAACCTCATCAACGACGCCGGTGTCAACCTGGAGGTCAACTGGGTCCGTCGGAGGCCGGAACCTCTCTCGTAGCTGCTTGGGTCTACCAGTCGGCGGCGATGTACTTGGTCTCCAAGAATTCGAGCATGCCCTCGTGGGCGCCCTCACGCCCGACCCCCGACTGCTTCACTCCGCCGAACGGTGCGGCCGGGTCCGACATCAGGCCACGGTTGATGCCGACCATGCCGTACTCGATGGCTTCGGAGATGTGCATGGCCCGGCCCAGATCCCGGCTGTACACATACCCGGCCAAACCGTACATCGTGTCGTTGGCCAAGGCGATGGCTTCGTCGTCGGTCGAGAACGAAGTGACCGGGGCGATAGGGCCGAAGATCTCCCGGCCCAGAACCGGATTGTCCGGTGTCACGTCGGTCAGCACCGTCGGCTGATAGTAGAAGCCGGGCGAACGCCCGGTTTCGCCGCCGGCCGCCACCGCCGAGCCGGCCCCGACCGCCACCTCGACCGATTCGCTCATATCGTCTTGAGCACGTTGGTTGATCAGCGGGCCGAGCTCGACCCCTGGTTCCATACCGGGCCCGACCTTGAGCGCCCTCATGGCTGCGGTGAGCTGCCGGGTGAACTCGCCGACCACCGCCTCGTGGACCAGGAATCGGTTGGCGGCGATGCAACTCTGACCGCCGTTGCGCATCTTGGCGATCATCGCACCTTGGATCGAGGCCTCGATGTCGGCGTCGTCGCACACGATGAACGGGGCATTGCCTCCCAGCTCCATCCCCGCCTTCACCACCGTCTTGGCCGCCTCGGCCAACAGGGTCCGTCCGACTTCGGTCGACCCGGTGAACGACACCATGCGCACCCGGTCGTCGCCGAGAATCACCGGCACCACCTTCGACGAACGGTTCGATGGCAAGACGTTCAACACCCCGTCGGGCAGCCCAGCCTCCGACATCAAGCGGCCCAAGGCCAGCGCCGACAACGGCGTGTCCGATGCCGGTTTGAGAATCATGGTGCAGCCGGCGGCAATGGCCGGGCCGATCTTGCGGGTGGCCATGGCCAGGGGAAAGTTCCACGGAGTGATCAGCAACGAGACCCCGATCGGTTGGTGGATGGCGATTATCTTCTTGTCGCCGCCGGGGGCCGTCGAGATCGACCCGAGGTTGCGAACCGCCTCCCCGGCATACCAGCGGTAGAACTCGGCGGCATAGGCCACCTCACCCGCCGCCTCCGAGAGGGCCTTGCCCATCTCCTGCACCACCAGATGAGCCAGTTCGTCCTTGCGCTCGATCATCAGGTTGAAGGCCCGGGTCAGGATCTCGGCCCGTTCCCCGGGCGACGTTGCCGCCCACTGCGGTTGGACCGAGGCCGCGGCGTCGACCGCGCCCCGGGCATCGTCCTCGTTGCCGCTGGCCACCGACGTCAACGCCTCGGCCGTCGAAGGATCGAGCACGTCGATCCGACCGCCGTCGGACGACTCCCGCCAATCACCCCCGATATAGAGCTGGGTGGCACCCGAATTCTTGAGCTGATCGAGCAGTGTCATGAGCTTCCCAGTCCGTCGTTCACATCCCGATTCTCGGGTTGGATGTCCATTCCTGAATCTTCGTAGGCCTTGCTCAGCAGAGCGGCAAAGTCCAGCTCGGTGAAGCCACGGCCAATGCCCTCACAGACTATCTGGTGAACCAGCGCGGAGGCCGGAAGGGGTACGCCCATCTCCCGCCCGGCCTGGAGGCCGAGTTCGAAATCCTTGCGCAGCAGTGGCCAGGTGAACGTGGGTTTGTAGTCGAGGTTGACGTAGGCCGGTGACTTGTACCGGGTGAACACCGAACCCATCACACTGTCGTTCAGGAACTCGAGGTAGTCATAACGATTGACCCCCGCCTTGCCCACCAGGGCGCAGGTCTCGGCCAACGTCTGGGCCACGATGCCCAGCATCAGGTTGTGACAGATCTTCACCAGCCGGGCTTGGTCGCCCTCACCGACGTAGGTCACCTTCTTGCCGAACAGATCGAGGTACGGGAGCGCGGTTTCGTAGGCCTGCTTGGGACCGGAGCAAACCACGGTGAGTTGGCCCGACGCCACCACCTTGGGGTTGCCCGACACGGGAGCGGCCAGCACCGCCGTGCCAACCTCGGCCGCCCGGGCGCTCAGCTCGGCCGATGTGGTGGGGTCTATGGTGGTCGAGTCGACGATGATCGGCGGCCGCGTCGGACCCGACAACACCCCGCCGTCCTCAACCGTCACATCCAACACATCCTGGGGCCCGGCCACCATGGTGAAGACCATGTCGCGGTCGCCCAAATCGGTCACCGAGTCAACCACGGTCGCCCCGTGGTCGCCCAGCGGTTCGGCTTTGGAGCGGGTCCGATTGTAGACGGCCAGGTCGACACCGCTGTCGAGCAGCCGCCGGGCAAGAGCGAAGCCCATTCGGCCGATGCCGATCCAGCCGACCTTGTGAGGGCGATTGTCAGTTGACGGAGTGTCGGACATGAACGTCTCCTTCTTCGTGGTCGATTTCGATGCCGATCCCGGCGGCTGAAAGCTCATCCGATGACGACGTACTCATCCCATGGCCCTGCTGATCGTCTCCACGATGCGATCGACCGATGGCACGGCGAGATCCTCCAGCGAGGCGGCCGAGGGAATGGGAATATGAGGCGTCGTGATGCGAACCGGGGCCCCGTCGAGGTTCCAGAAGCCCTCATCGACCACAATCGACACCATCTCTGCCCCCCAGCCGCACAAGCGGGGGTTCTCCTCCACGGTGAACAGTCGACTGGTCCTTTCCACCGACCCGAGAACGGTCCGGGTGTCGAGGGGCACCAACGACCGAAGATCGATCACCTCGGCTGAGATTCCGTGATCGGCCTGCAAACGGTCGGCCGCCTGCAGGGCCCGGTCGACCATCAAGGCCAACGCGGTGATCGTGCAGTCGGTGCCCTCTCTCACGATCTTGGCCACCCCGAGCTGGTCGACGATGTCCCCCTGGGGTACGAGACCCTTCTTGGCCAGTAGCGTCTTGTGCTCGAAAAATACCACAGGGTCGGGATCGCGTACCGCGGAGGCCATCAACCCGATCACATCGACCGGGGTCGACGGCGCCACGACTTTCAAACCGGGGATCATCATGCACCAGTTCTCCACGCTCTGGGAGTGTTGGGCCCCGAACCGGCTGCCGGCCCCGTTGTGGGTGCGGACGACCAACGGAGCCTGCAACTGGCCCCCTGTCATGTAGCGACCCTTGGCGATCTCATTGGCCAGGAGATCGAAACATACGGCGAAGAAGTCGCTGAACATGATCTCGGCGATTACCGGCACCCCGGTCATAGCCACACCCGCTGCGGCCCCGAGAATGGCCTGCTCGGAGATCGGGGTGTCGCGGATTCGTTGGGGGCCGAACTCGTCGAGGAGTCCGACTGTGGTTTTGAACACCCCGCCGGCTCCGGCGATGTCCTCTCCCAGCATGACGAGCCGGGGATCACGCCGCATCTCCTGGGCGATCCCCCGGGCCACCGCCTCCCGGTAGGACAGCTCGGTGGACTCGACCGGGGTGCCGCCAGGCGAAGCGGCCGCGCTCTCTGCGGTCGCCAGCCCGGCCGTTGCTGCACCGATGGTGCCGGTCGGGCTCAGTTCCGCCATGCCGAACCCCCGTCAGCCCATACGTCGGACATCAGGTGTTGGGGACCGGGTTCGGCCCCCGACCTGGCGAACTCGGTGGCCTCGTCGACCCGGGCGGCAACGTCCTGCTGGATGCTCAGCAGCGTCGATTCGTCGACCCCCAACCGCAGCAGCCGCTGGTGGTAAAGCGGGATCGGGTCCCGTTGCAGCCAGGCCTCGACCTCCTCGTCCGGTCGGTACTTCCCAGGGTCGGCCCGGCTGTGCCCTCCGTGGCGGTAGGTCTTGGCCTCGATCAGTGACGGTCCTTCACCGGCCCGAGCCTTCGACACTGCCGCCGCGGCCGCCACGTAGACTTCGTCGGCGTCGTTGCCGTCGACGATGATCGACTGCAGACCGTAGGCTCCGGCTCTATCGGCGGCCGGATTCGGCACGGCGCTAACCAGATCGATCGGCGTGTACTCCATATAGAGGTTGTTCTCGCAGACGAAGATTGTCGGCAGCTTCCAGGTGGCGGCCATGTTGAGGGCTTCGTGGAAGGCCCCTATGTTGGTCGCCCCATCGCCGAAGAACGCCACCGTGACCTGGTCGGTGCCCCGCATCTGGGCCGACCAGGCGGTGCCATTGGCGATACAGAGATGGGCCCCGATGATGGCGTACGAACCCATCATGTTGTGCTCGACCGACGCCAGATGCATGGAGCCGCCCTTGCCCTTGAGGATTCCGTTCTCGCGGCCCAGCAGTTCGGCCAGAACCGGACCGAGGGGAGCGCCCCGGGCCATGGTGTGGGCGTGGCCCCGATAGGTGGCGAAGGTGTAATCGTCGGGTCGCTGGGCTCGGGCCACCCCGGCGCTCACTGCTTCCATTCCCAGCGACAAGTGGCTGGTGCCCTTCACCAGGTTCTGCAGGAACAGATCGTAGGCCCGCCTCTCCATCTGTCGCAGGATCTGTTGCATCTTGTACATCGCCAGGCGGTCGTCAAGGGCGATGTCGAGATCGTCATTGGCAACGTTGACCGGGTCGGGCAGCCGGGGTGGGCGCCGGCCGTAGTCGTACAGTTGTGACGGGTCGGTACCGGCGGCACCCATGGCCGTCCTCATGGGGGCGGCTATGGGCGGGGCTGCGCTGGTGTCGGAGCCGGCGGCGCCGTGGCCGTCGGCTACCGCATCAGTACTCATTGGCCACCATGAGTTCTTCGCACGGGAACAGGGTGATGACCTCGGGTCCGTGCTCGGTGACCACGATCTCCTCCTCGATCCGGGCCGCCGACCGACCGTCGGATGCCGGGGCGTAAGTCTCCAGAGCGAACACCTGACCCACCTTTATCTCGATCGGATCGTCCATCGAATTGAGCCGCGAAACCACCGGACGTTCGTGAAGCCCCATTCCCAGCCCGTGGCCGAACTGCAGCCCGAAGGCCTCCATCTCGTTCTCGAACCCGTACTCGTGGGCTTTGGGAAAGGTGGTGGCGATGTCGGCCGTCGAGTTGCCGACCTGCACCGCGTCGATGGCGGCGTCCATCCACTCTCGTGATTGCTTGAAGGCGTCACGCTGGGACTGGGTGGCCCGGCCCACGCCGAAGGTTCGGTAGTAGCAGGTTCGGTAGCCGTTGAAGGCGTGGATGATGTCGAAGTAGGCCTGGTCGCCCGGGCGGATGAGTCGGTCGGAGAAAACGTGGGGATGGGGCGAGCAGCGTTCCCCGGCGATGGAGTTGATGGCCTCGACGAATTCCGATCCCATCTCGAACAACCGGGCATGGGCCAAGGCCACGATATCGCTCTCTCGAACTCCGGGCTTGAGTGCCTCGAGGATGTCCTGGTAGACCGCGTCGACCATGGCCGTGGCCTGGGTGATCAGCATGATCTCGTCCCGGTTCTTGATCTCCCGGGCCAGCATCATGATCTGTTGGCCGTCGACGATGTTGACCTCGGCCTTTTGCAGTTCGAGAAACATCGCCGTCTCGGCCACATCGACGCCGAGCGGTTCGTCTTCCACCCCGGCCTCTCTGAGCCAGTCGAGGATCTCGCCCACGGCCCTTTTGTGGAGCTCGGTCTTGGGGCCGATGGCTCCCTGGAGCCCGGTGTTGCCGGCCACCGAGTTCTTCTCGTCATAGAGGGAGGGAAGTTGCAGCCGGTGGGCCCGGGCTGCCGAACCGAAGTCCCAGACCTTGGGCTGACCACTTGGAGTCACCACTGCCCACCGTTCGGCTTTGTTGAAGGCCCAGTATCCGATGTTGGTCGACGTGGTATAGCGGATGTTGGAGGTTTCGAACAGCAGCAGTGCGCCGACACCCGCTGCTTTCATCTGTTGCCGGGTGCGTTCCAGCCGGTAGTGGCGAAGACGATCGAAGTCGACCCGCTCCTCCCAATCGACAGCCATGACTCCTGGTGCCGGCAAGGTCGCCACCGGAAATTCGTCCTTCAAATCGACCCCCATTTCCAACTGTTTCGGTGCCGACCGTTGAGAACTCCGAGACCACACGATCGACCTATGCAATCGATTGTAGAGTAGTCGTACCTTACCGTCGACGGAGGGGGCATGGTCAAATGGGACCGGTGGGGTGTCGGACTCGGGTTCGCTGCCGGCGGCAACCGAGACCGTCGTAGTCTCGCCGGACACGGCGGTGCGGCACTCGACTATGACGGCAACCTCCTCACCGCAACTTCCCGGGTGACGGCCAGGTCTCGGCCGTCGACTTGCCCTGCTTCGAGCGGGTGGCCATGGTGACCGCGACCCTCCCCGCAACCCACTGTGCGAGGGCATCGGCGAGTCGGACACGATCGGTGCCACCCTGCCGTGATCGACGCCATCGCCCGTCTCGCGGCGGCCCGGTAGGGTCCATGCCGAGCTGTTGTCCCGACACGCCTGGGCGAGTTGTGAGCGGCCGGTGATGCAACGCCGGATGTCAGTCCAATTGGCGAACCCGGGCGATGACCGACGCCATGTCCGGGGAGCGGACAGAGAAGTAGGAGATACCCACCTATTCCTGGCGTGGACCATCCGGTTGGCGATCTCATCCGCGGTTCCGATGGCCAGGTACGGGGTCGCAGCCGCATCGTCGACCCTCAAGCCGTCCACCCGATCGACCGGCTCGTTGAATGCCCGTTCCCGGCCTTCGGTGATCTCGACCACCTGGACCAAAGCTTTGAACTCCGGTGGTTCGCCGCGGTCGGCGGCCGCGTCGGCGATGACGGCCCAGCTGGTCCTCGAGGTAATCGAGACCGAACCTGTCCTAGTGTCGGTGACCGTCGGCCATGGTTCGACCCAGCCCCTGCACGCCGATGATGTCGGCATGACGCGGCAATGCCGTGCCCTTGCCACCAACCAGGACCGGAGGCCGGGGTTGGGCCAACGTATCGAAGTCGATGCCGCATGCTGGGTACTCCTCAGCGGTGTGGCTGGCACCCAGACCCAGCTCGAACCGCCCACCGCTGAGTTCGTGGATCGTGGCCGCCTCCCAGGCCACGTGCACTGGATGGCTCATGTCGTTGTTGAGCACGAGCGTGCTCAGGGTTATGCGCTGCGAGGCCGAGGCGAGTAGGCCAGCGTGACAATTGGTGATAACTCATCGGGGCCGATGTGATTGCCTGCCGAGAGCATGTCGAAGCCAGCCACCTCCGCCTCTCGGGCGACCGCGGCGAGGTCACCGTTGTGGGGATCGATCTGCAGTCCGAACGAATTGGACGGCTCGTCGGCGCTGGTCGCTGTGGCATCTCGTCACTCCGGGTAGGACGGGCCGCTGGTTCCCGACCCGCTCGGCCGGGAGTGGAAGTGGTTGCTGGTGCTCCAGGAATGCCTGGGCGGCAGTGTCATGAGCACGTGGAGGGGTCGTGGACAGGAGTGGCCGGTGGAAACGTCCTCGACGCCTGCCCACGAGTAGCCGTCCTGTCTGGACTGGCTGAGTCTCACCGACAGGACCGGTGCCACCGAGACCACCATGGTCGAACTCGAGCCCGCGACCAGTACGGTGTCCCTGCCAAGTGATCCACCGGATCTCCAGCTGGCAGGCGGGGTGAGTGGTAGTGGACTTGGAACGGCCGGTGACTATGCCATGGTCGATTGGCGGGTTGTTGAGAGCGGTTGTTTGGGTGAGGGGGTTGGCGTGGGCGAGCTCCGGGTGTTTCAGATGGCGGCGTTTATTGTCTGCCACACCCGCTCGGACGTGACCGGGATGTCGATATGGCGAACACCGAGGTGAGCCAGGGCGTCGATCACGGCGTGCTGCACCGCCGGAGTGGCCCCGATGGTGCCCGATTCACCGATGCCCTTGGCTCCCAGCGGATTGCGGGGTGTCGGGGTTTCCATGGCCACCCGCTCGAAGCTGGGCAGCTCGGCCGCCGATACCAGGCCGTAGCTCATGAAGTTGCCAGTGAGCGGGTTGCCGTCGTCGTCGTAGGCGAACTCCTCCATCAAGGCCTGGGCGATGCCGGAGGCCACCCCGCCATGGACCTGGCCTTCCACCAGCATGGGGTTGGCCATGACGCCGCAGTCGTCGCAGGAGATGTGGCGGACCACGGTGACCTCGCCGGTCTCGCGGTCGACCTCCACCACCGACAGATGGGCTCCGAACGGGAACGTCGGGCCCGGAGGGTCGAAGTCGGCGATGGCCAGGAACGGCCGGCTGTCGTCCTCGGTTGCTCTGGCCGCCACCTCGGCCCACGAAGCCGATACCGCTGGAGTGCCGGTCACATGGAACACGCCCGAGTCGACGTCGAGTACGACGTCGGCCGGGTTGGCCTCGAGCAGGGTGGCAGCCACCTGTGTGGCTCTCTCGATAAGGGCCTCGCTGGCCTGGAACACGGCACTACCCCCGATCTGGAGCGACTTCGACCCGCCGGTGCCGCCGCCCCGGGCCACCTCGTCGGTGTCGCCGTGGTGAACCTCGATGCGATCAAACGGTATGCCGGTCAACTCGGCGGCAACCTGGGCGAATGCGGTGTGATGACCCTGGCCGTGGGCCGACGAGCCGGTGAGCACCAGGGCCGAACCGTCGGGTCGAACCTCGATCGAGCCGAACTCACTGCTCTTGAGCGGGTTGGCGATCTCGACATAGACGCTCCAGCCCAGGCCCAGCAGCGGTCGGGATGGATCGAGGCGGCGGGCTTCCTGCTCGGCCCGCAGCCCGTCGTAGTCCACCACACCGAGCACGGCGTCGATGGCCTTGTTGTACTCTCCGGTGTCCATATCGGCTCCGGTCGGTGTGGTGTGGGGGAACGCCTCGGGCGGGATCAGGTTCCTGCGGCGAACCTCCACCGCATCCATGCCGATCTCGGCCGCGAACCGGTCGACCATACGGTCAACGGCGGCCGCCGCCTCCGGTCGGCCGGCGCCGCGATAGGCCCCGACCGGGACGGTGTTCGTCACCACCGAGGTGGCCGAGAAGTCGACCTTGGCGATGTCGTAGGGGCCGGAGGCGACGGTGCGGCTGATGAACGGCAGCAGCGAGCCCATGGTGGGGTAGGCGCCGCCGTCCTGGAGCACGTGAACCCGGTAGGCCAGCACCCGGCCGTCGCCGCTGCCGCCGATGGTGGCGGTGAAGTCACAGGCCCGGCCGTGGACCAGCCCCAGCATCGACTCCGAGCGGGTTTCGTGCCAGCGAACCGGTTGTCCCAGGCGTCGGGCCGCCAGCGCGGTGATCAGGTGCTCGGGATAGCCCCCGTTCTTGGCCCCGAACCCTCCGCCGACATCGGGGCAGATGACGCGAACCTGATCCGGCTCGAGTTCCAAGGCCTTGACCAGGGTGTCCCGGGTGGCGTGGGCGTTCTGGGTGGTCGACCACTGGGTCAGGTGGTCGCGGCCGTCGGAGGTGGTGTCCCATTGGGCCAGGGCGGCCCGGCCCTCCAGGGGGCAGGGGGCCAGCCGCTGGTTGCGGAACTGCAGCGAGACCGTGACGTCGCAGCCGGCGAAGAACTCGGCCTCGTCGTTCTCGTCGGTGATGGCCGACGGAATGGTGAAGGCGATGTTGGTGCCGGCCTGGGGGAACAGCAGTGTCTGTTCGGTCGCGGCTTCGGCCGGTGCCACCACCACAGGGAGTGGTTCGTACTCGACATCGACCAACTCGGCGGCGTCGACTCCGGCCTCCCGGGTGGTGGTGATGACGACGGCAACCGGATCGCCCACGAACCGCACCCTGTCGGTGGCCAGCCAGGTGCGGGTCATGTCCTGGTTGAGCATGCCGAGCGACGGTGGTGTCGGCGCCAGCCCGAGATCGTCGGCGGTGAACACGGCCACCACCCCGGGCTCGCCGCCGGTGGCGGAGGTGTCGATGGAGCGAATCTCGGCGTGGGCCATGGGGGAGCGGACGAAGGTGGCGAACAGGGCGTCCGGTGGGCCCAGATTCTCGATGAAGCGCCCTCCCGTCGTCAGAAGTTCCGGATCCTCGACCCGCTTGACCTCCGTGCCCAGAATGCTCATATGACCTCCTCACGTGCCCCGGTGATCCCTTTGGCCGATGGCACGTGTTGTGCATGGTGAACCGCCACCGGCGAACCGGTAGCGTAACGGTACGATAATGAATGAACGTTCAGTCAGACCCGGATATCGAGGATTTGAGTCCGGACTGTCGACAATCACCAAGGAAACGTAGCTCATGTGGACCCAGGACGACATTCCCGATCTCTCCGGCCGGGTCGCGGTGGTGACCGGCGCCAACGGTGGCCTCGGCCTCGCCACCACCGAGGCCCTGGCGGCCAAAGGGGCCCACGTGGTCATGGCCGCCCGCAACCAGGCCAAGGCGGCGGCGGCCCAGGATCAGGTCAAGGCCGACAACCCCGAGGCGTCGTTGGAGATCGTCGAACTCGATCTCGGCAACCAGGCATCGGTGAAGAAGGCGGCGGCATCCATCGTCGCCGTCCACCCGACGATCGATCTGCTCATCAACAACGCCGGGCTGATGGCCATGCCGGAACGGCAGACCGACGACGGTTATGAGATGCAGTTCGGGGTCAATCACCTCGGCCACTGGACCTTCACCGCCGGCCTGCTGCCCACACTGCTTCGAGCCGACCGGGCCCGGGTTGTCACCGTTACCAGCACGGCCCGATTCCAGGGCCACCCGGTCGATCCCGACAATCCGCACCTGCGGGGCAACTACGACGCCTGGGGTGCCTACGGTCAGGCCAAACTGGCCAACCACCACTTCGGGCTCGGTCTCCACGACCAGTTCCGTTCAGCCGGGGTCTCGGCCATGAGCCTGGTTGCCCATCCCGGCCTGTCCAACACCGATCTCCAGGCCACCACGGTCGAGGAGGGCGGTGGCGGCCGGCTCGGTCCCTTCTTCCACACCCTCACCCGATGGGTGGGAATGGCACCCGACGTCGGGGCACGGCCCCAGCTTCGGGCCGCCACTGATCCCGAGGCCGGGAGCGGCCAACTGTACGGTCCACTGTTCGGCACCAATGGCCCGGCCGTTGCCCGACCGGTGCTGAAGCGGAACGACGATGCCATTGACACCCTGTGGCGGGTGTCCGAGAGCGAAACCGGTGTGGTCCTCGACGTCGACGCAGCCGAGGCCGCCGGCGGCCGGTGATGGCCCGAGCCGGCGGCCCCACCGTTCCAGCCGGCGACACCGGTGGCCGGACCGGGGCCGGGACCGACCGGGCGGCCGCCGTCCGCCACGCCTTGTGTCGCCTGGTGGCCGGCCACGGGTTCCACGGGGCGTCCATGGCGGCGGTGGCCAAGGAAGCCGGCGTGGCCACCGGCACCGCCTATGTCCACTACGGCTCCAAGAATGAGCTGGTGGTGGCCGCCTACACCGAGAAGAAGGAGGAGCTGGGTCGGGCCGCAGCCGAGGCGCTGGCCGGTCTCGGGCCCGACGCCGAGCCGGCACAGCGGTTTCGAGCCATGTGGCTTGCCGTCCATCGATGGCTGCGGGACCAATCGGAACGGGCCCGGTTCCTGCTCCAGGTCGACGCCTCGCCCTACGCCGCCCTCGCCCTGGAGGCCTCCGCGGACGGTGAGCAGACCCTGACCGACCAGGCGTCGATGGCCGCCATGCGAACCCTTCTACGACCCTTGCCGGCTCCCGTGCTCTACGACCTTGCCTTCGGACCGCTGCTACGGGTTGTGGCCGCCGAGCGTGTACTGACCGACGCCGAGATCGACGAACTCGCCGAGGCCTGTTGGCGCTCGGTCACGATCCCCGGCTCGGCCTGAGCTCACGGGAGAGTCTCGGGATGGCTCCCGCCGACCTTCGGCGTCGTGGTCGGTGGCGGGCCCGGAGCGCCGGAAGCGGCACTAGCCTTGTGGGCGTGTCTGAAACCGCTTCCACCACCGATAGAGACCTGACGTCGGCGCCGGCCGAGCCCGACTTGCTCCCCGACGGCTGGGAGATGGTGGTCGGGCTGGAGGTCCATGCCGAGCTGGCCACCCGGACCAAGATGTTCTCGCCGGCCCGCAATCGGTTCGGGGGCGAGCCCAACACCAATATCCACCCGGTCTGCCTCGGTCTGCCCGGCACTCTGCCTGTCGTCAACGAGAAAGCGGTGGAGCTGGCGATCGGCATCGGTCTGGCCCTCAACTGCACGATTCAGCGCTGTGTCTGGGCCCGCAAGAACTACTTCTACCCGGACATGCCCAAGGACTACCAGATCAGCCAGTACGATCTGCCCCTCAATGTCGACGGCTATCTCGAGCTGCCGTCGGGGGCGGTCATCGGCATCGAGCGGGCCCACATGGAAGAGGATGCGGGCAAGACGGTGCACGCCGGCGACGACGGCCGTATTCACGGGGCCGGCTATTCCCTGGTCGACTACAACCGAGCCGGGGTCCCACTCATCGAAATTGTGGGACGCCCCGATATCAGGGGCCCGGAGCAGGCCAAGGAGTACGTGGAGGAGCTGCGGGCCATCCTGGTCACCATCGGGGCCTCCGACGGCAAGATGGAGGAGGGCTCATTGCGGGTCGACGCCAATGTGTCGGTTCGCCCCGTCGGCTCCGACGAGCTGCGGACCCGGTGCGAGATCAAGAACGTCAACTCGCTTCGTTCCCTCGGTCGGGCCATCACCTACGAGGCCCGGCGCCACGTGCAGCTCTACCAGCAGGGCGAGGCGCCCCGGCAGGAGACCCGGCACTGGGACGAGGAGGCCGGTCGGACCCGGCCCGGCCGATCGAAGGAGGAGGCCGAGGACTACCGGTACTTCGCCGACCCCGATCTCGTCCCCATCGACCCCAGCCCGGAGTGGGTCGCCGAGATCAAGGCCGCCCTACCGGCGTTACCCAAGGAGCGGCGGGACGCCCTGGTGGCCAAGGGGGCCGAGGCCCGGGCCTCCGCCATCGCCGTCGGTCGCAACCTCGACCGGTTGGCCTATGCCGCCATTGAGGCGGGGGCCGACGCCGACAAGGTGCTCAACCACGTGGCCCACAACCTGGCCGTCGACGGGGCCGAGAACCTGAACGCCGACCACTTCGCCGCCCTGGTCAGGATGGAGACCTCGAGTGCCCTGACCTCGACCCAGGCCAAGCAGGTACTGGCCGAGATGGTGGACACCGGCAACGACCCGGAGTCGATCGCCCAGGCCAGAGGCTTCGAAGCCATGGATACCGGCGAACTCGAGACCCTGGTCGACCGGTTGATCGCCGACCATCCCGACGAATGGCAGCGTTTCACCGCCGGTGACGACAAGGACCGCAAGAAAATGCAGGGCTTCTTCACCGGCCAGATCATGAAGGCCACGAGGGGACAGGCCGACGGCAAGGTGGTCAACCGACTGCTCATGCACCGGGCCGGAGGCTAGCACCGGCCACCACCGGCTACAGTTGAACCGGTGAACTCGGGTGCTGCAAGTGGGTGCGGTGGCGGTATGGCCCGATATCGCCCACCGCTGACGGGCCGATGACCGATCTGGTCGACGGGCGGTATCGCCTGCTCGAGGTGATGGGATCCGGCGGTATGGCCACGGTCTGGCGAGCCTTCGACGTCCGCCTCGAGCGAGAGGTGGCGCTGAAGCGTCCCCATCCCATGGCCGACACCGACCCTCGGCGGGAACGCCTGATCCGAGAGGCCCGACTGGCGGCATCGGTGTCGCATCCCAATCTGGTGATCGTGCACGACGTCGGCGCCGACTCCCAGGGCCTGTACCTGGTCATGGAGCTGGTGGAGGCGCCGTCGCTGGCCGACGTCGGTCGCCAACTCTCACCGGAGCAGGTCAGAACCGTCGGAGCCGAGGTGGCTCAGGCGTTGGCCGCGGTGCACGCCAAGGGCATCGTGCACCGGGACGTCAAACCGGCCAATATTCTCATGTCGCCCCGGGGGGTCAAGCTCACCGACTTCGGCATCGCCCTCAACGCCGATCCCGGGAGCCGCCTTACCGAACCGGGCATGGTGCTGGCCACCGCCAACTATGCCGCCCCCGAGGTCCTGGCCGGTCATCCGGCCACGCCGGCCGGCGACATCTACTCCCTCGGGGTCGTGTTGCGCGAACTGCTGGGTCGACCGGCCGGTGCGGGCCTCGATGAGCTGTTGGATCGGGCCACGGCGACCGACCTCTGGCGGCGACCCGATGCCCAAACCATGGCCACCGGCCTGCTGGCCGGCCCCCGATCGCCGGTTGCGGCCGGTGCCTCCGTGGCTGTGGCCCGATCCGGCGCCGCTACCACCACCGATGGGGCAACCGGCTCGGCCCCGACGCTGGCCATGCCCTCCACCCGCACCCATGTCGTGCCGTCGGAGTTCCCGGTTCGACCGGGCACGGACGGCGTCGACACCTCGTTCAACCGGCATCCGCCGTTCAAACCCGCCGAGCCGCCATCGCGGCCCGACCCCGACGGGCCAGGGCCGTCGCAGCCCTCGTCGTCGCTTCCCATCGTGGCCGTCGTCGCCGCCGTTGCCGGGCTGGCCCTGATCGGTCTGCTGGTCATCCAGCTGTTCTCCAACGGGTTGGGCCGTGTCGGCGACTCGTTCGAGTCGGCGCGCGATCTGGTCGATGGCGCCGACGTCACCGTGCCCTCGGTGGGGGAGACCACCGAGGCGCCGACCACGACGGAGCCGGCCACCACCCTGCCCCCTTCGACGGCGCAATCCGAGGAGCAGACCGATCCCGACGGCGGTGGGTTCGGGTCGTTCTTCGACTTCGACAATCCACTCGACGAGCTGGAGCAGGGGCTTTCGGATGCCGTCGAGGCCGGCGAAGAGGCGAGGGATACCGCCCGTGAGATCAAGGCGATCATGAAGAATGTCGACGAGGCGGTCAAGAGTGCCGAATCCGACAACCTTCCCAAGGCGGCGGACAAGCTCAACGAGGCGGCCGAGCGCATCGACGATCGGCTGGACGGTGACCAGCGGGAGCAGACCATGGCGCTGCTCGAGCTGGTGGCGGGGGATCTTGGTTTCACCATGAACGACGAAGGTCGTTTCGACTTCGATCCCGAGTAGGACCGCCGGTACCGTTTCGGACCGGTTCCGGTCAGGCGGGAGGGCGCGCTCACCCCGGGGCCGTGTTCACAACGAACCGACGATCTGGTAAACCGAAAGCCGGGGCCAAGCGTCTAGGTGAGTGTGAGGGTGACAACCATGGAAGGAGGCCAAGGAGGTTCTTCAGCCCCCGTCGCTTCCAACCGGTTGTCGGCCCTGTACGACGAGCACTACGAGACGATGGTCAAATTGGCAGCCATGTATGTCGACGACCGCCACAGCGCGGAAGAGGTGGTCCAGGACGCCTTCGTGCGTCTTCTCCGTGGCAACTATCGCGTCAAGCCGGGGCGGGAGGCCGCCTACCTCCGCCAGGCCGTGCTCAACGGTGCCCGATCGGCCTTGCGCAGAAGGCGTGTCCGGCGGCTCCACGTGCCCGACAGGCCGGCACCGGTGGCGGCGGCCGAGGAGGGAGGAATGCATCGCAGCGAGCGGGATCGCATCCTCGAGGCCGTCCGCCGCCTTCCCCACACCCAGGCTTCGGTGGTCATCCTCCGCTACTACCTCGATCTTTCCGAGGCCGATATCGCCGACACCCTGGGCATGGCCCGAGGTTCGGTCAAGTCCCACGCTCACCGGGCCCTCAACAAGCTGCAGAAATCGTTGGGTGACGAGTACGGGGAACCGCCGTCGTCCGGGGATCCTCCATCGGTCGAGGGACCGCCCCGCTCCGAACCGACATCAACACCGGGAGGTGACGCATGAACGACGGCATCAGCGAAGAAGCCGGTGGCGCCGACTTCAGCCGTCTGGAGGGCCGCTTGTCCGCCGCCTTCCGCCGGCACGCCGACGGTATCAGCCCATCGCCCGACGCCTACCGGCGACTGGTGAACGCCGTCGAGGCCGACAGCGGTTCATGGCGACACCGGGACCGGGTCCGACCACTGTCGGTTGCCGCCGCCACCATGGCGCTGTTCGCCATCGGGGCGGTGTTCCTCAATCGGGTCGGCAGTCAGAACGTCGATACCGTGGCCCCGGCCGAGAGCGCGGCATCGGCCATCGGCGTCGACGACGATGCCGACATGGCCGACCCGGGGGCCGAGACCGACCCGGCCGATGATGCCGGTAGCGAGACCGAACCGGCCGAGGCGTCGGAGATCTCGACCGGCGACGACGCCGGCGCAGTCGGTGACGACGCCGCATCGCCGGGGCTCCCTGAGACCGATGGCGACGAGGTCGCCACGGAGCGGACCGGCCCCTCCGGTACCGTCTACGCCCCCGTCGGCCGGACCAGGCTGGAGGCGGCACAGGAGTTCCTCGATCTGCTCGGGTTCGATTGGGCGGTCCCGGTGGGCGGAGGAGAACAGGTTGCCGTTCACGCCGATGCCGGCGGGGAGCCGATCCCGACCGGAACCACGTTGCTGTTGGAACCGCAGGGAGCCGGCTTCGTTGTGGTTGAAGCCATCTCGGACCAGGTGGAGTTCGTGATCACCGATGGCAGGACCGGCGCCGACCGTTCGGCCGTCGTCGTCGGCCCGACCCTGTCGTTGACCGGCCAGGGATCCCGCGCTCAGGACACCGTTGCCATCGATGTGGTGTCGGCCGGCACCGGGGCCCGTCTGACCGGCGGTTCGATCGCCACCGGATCCGGCGAACAACCCGCACCGTTCGAGGTCCAACTGCCCCTCCTCGGTTCGGATCGGGGCTGGGTCGTCGCCCGGCCGTCCGCCGACACGATCGAGCGGCAAAAGTCGTTCGCCGCCCAGCCTGTCCTGTTCCGGGGCACGCCGGACCCCACCGACTACACGGTGGTCGGTCTGGCGCCGACCGATGTGGACGGTGGCCTGGTGGTGCGGGCCGAGCCGGCGGGGGAACGGGTTGGTGTCATCCCTCTCGGATCGACCGGGGTCCGCCGTCGCAACGAGCCTCCCGAGCTCGTCGGGATGCTCAATTGGATGCCGATCACCACCGCCGACGGTCTCGAGGGTTGGGTGGCCGCCCCCTATCTGGCCCCTGATCGGGACATCTCCACCACGACGCTGGTTTCCACCGCGGCCCGGCTGGCCGGCCGGTTCACCGACGGCGACGTCGAGTTCGGTCCGGATCTCGGCGTCGGTCGACCGTTCTATGTGGGAACACTCGAGCGGCCGATGCGGCTGCGGGGCGATGTCGAGTCGCCCTCGATCTGGACCGCAGGTCGAGCCGTGATGGAAAACGGAGCGCCGGTCAAGACCCGGTTGCTCGAGTTCTACCGTGTCGAGAACTGGGACGAAGCCAGGATCCTGGTGCCCGACGGCTACCTGACGACCCAGGCCGAGGCCTCGGCCCTATCCCACTTCGGTTCGTTGCCCTCGGTCGTCATCGAGACGACCGACCCCGAAACCGGGAGCCGTCACCGGGTTCACCTGTTTCTCTCGCGACCTCCCGACGAGATGGCGGGTCCCGGATTGCGACTGCACGGCATCCTCACCGAATCGGAACGGCCGGCCCCGTCCGATACCGAGGACGCCGGCGACGGAGCTTCGGCCGACGAAGAGGACTTGGGCCCGACCGACCCCGATGCTGACGTCGATG
This sequence comes from Acidimicrobiales bacterium, assembly GCA_024638815.1. Taxonomy (GTDB): domain Bacteria; phylum Actinomycetota; class Acidimicrobiia; order Acidimicrobiales; family SZUA-35; genus JAHELU01. The sequence goes on from JAHEJM010000044.1 coordinate 19,302, forward strand.
ACAACGACAACGGCGACGGTAACAGCGACAGTGGTGCGGACTCCGGCCGGGGCGCCGGTGATGCCGGCGGCGACGACGCCGCCGGCCTCGGCCGTTAGTTCGTCGGGGTCAGGCGCCGAGCACGATCCAACGATCGGTGCGCCACCGAGCCCACAGGGCGACGGCCCGAAGAGTCATGAACAGAACCAGCGCCGCCCAGAGCCGGTTGAGCCCTTGTTCGGTCCACATCAGAACCAGGGCCAGCAGTGTGAAGACCACGGCGGTGACGGCCATGGTCCGACCCAGATAGCGGAGGTCGCCGGCGCCGATGAGTATGCCGTCGAGGGCGAACACGTAGCCGTTGAGAGGCTGGGTCACCGCCACCCAGATCAGGCCCGCGGCGGTGGCTGCGATCACGGCCGGATCGGGGCTGAAGGCCCGGGCCAGCTCATCCCGGAACAGAAGCACGGCCAGGCCGGCAACGGCGCCCACTGCGATGTCGATCTCGATCATGCGTCGGGCCGCCCCCCGCGCCCGGTCGGCGTTGCCGGCTCCCAACCACTTGCCGGTGAGTGCCTGGCCGGCGATGGCCACCGCATCGAGGGCCAGAGCAAGCGTGGCCCAGATCTGGATGCCGATCTGATAGGCCGCCAGTTCGGCCACACCGATCCGGGCCGCCACTGCGGCCGACAGGGTGAACGAACCTCGCAGCGCCACGGCTCGGACGATGAGTGGCCGGCCGGCCGCCGTGAGCCGGCGAATGGAAGGCCAGTGCAGTCCGAGCGCCGCCGACTGTGACCGGCCCCATCGCACCACGGCGGCCACGAAGACGGTTCCGGTCAGAATCTGGGCCACCACCGTGGACAGGGCGGAGGCTCCGATGCCGTAGCCGAGGCCGGGGATCAGGATCAGCTCGACAACGAGATTCAGTACTGCCCCGGCCACGGCGATGAGCAGCGGGGTGCGGGTGTCCTGCCGGCCGTTGAAGGCGCCGGAACCGGCCAGCACCAACATCATGAACGGAAGACCGATCAGGCTGATGTCGAGATAGATCAGAGCCTCCCGGCGGGCCTGGCCCTGCCCACCCAGCAGATCGAGGATCGGTTCCCGGGTCATGGCGATGGTCACCGCCGCCGCCGTTCCCAGCAGGACGGCAAGCCACAGCCCCTGCACCGATTGTCGGGCGGCGTCGGATTCCCGGCCCGCTCCCATGAGGCGGGCCACGGTCGACGTGGTTCCGTAGGCCAGGAAGATGAGCAGGGCGTGGGCCGTCAACAGCACGGTTGAGGCCAGGGCGAGACCGGCCAGCTGGTCGGTTCCGAGCCGACCGACGATGGCGGTGTCGACCAGCACATAGAGGGGCTCGGCCACCAGGGTGCCGAGGGCGGGGACGGCAAGCCGGGCGATGTCGCCATCGTGACGGGACCGCAACAACCGCCGCCAACGGCCACGGGAGTCGACCGGGGCCGAGGTCGGGGATCCGTTCACCTCCCGAGTATGCCGTCGCCGGCTCGGCCACCCGTCGTTGGCCGGGAGCGGATCGGCTTCGTCCTTAACCCGGCGTTATCTCCCCGTCGATATGGTGAAGTTGTGCTCGAAGACACTACGACGTGTTATCGCCATCCCGATACCCGGGCCGCTGTCGGTTGCCAGCGGTGCGAGCGCCCGATCTGTTCCCAATGCATGACCCAGGCCTCGATCGGCCACCATTGCCCGGAGTGTGTGGCCTCCCAGGGCCAGCGGGTCTACACCCCCCGTGATCTCACCCAGCAGCGACCGCCGGTGACGACGGCGCTGATCGTGGCCAATGTCGTGACCTTCCTGGGCCAGATGCTCAGCTCCGATCGGCTCACGGTGTGGGGCCTGCTGTTCGGGCCCGAGGTGGCCGACGGCGAGCTGTGGCGGGTCTTGACCTCCGGGTTTCTCCACGGCGGCCTACTCCACATCGGGTTCAACATGTACGCCCTGTGGATCTTCGGACCCACCCTGGAACGAGGAGTGGGCACGCTGCGGTTCGCTCTCATGTATCTGGCCGGGCTGCTCGGCGGTTCGGTCGCCGTGTTGTTGTTCGACTTCGGTCAACCCACGCTCGGGGCCTCGGGCGCCGTGCTCGGTCTGGCCGGCGCATTGTCGGCCGTGTTGTGGGTGCGGGGCATCAATATCTTCCGCACGTCCCTGGCCGGCATCCTGGTGTTGAACCTGGCCCTGCCTCTCCTGGTCGGCGGCATCTCGTTCTGGGGCCATTTCGGCGGCATCGCCGCCGGCTTCGTGGCCGGCCTCTTCCTGTCCTGGCTTCCCGAACGCCGCGGCCTGACCCAAAACAATGCGGTCGCCGCCACGGTGGCCTGGTGCGCGCTGTTGTTCACCCTTTCCATCACCCTGGTCCCGGGCCTTTCGACGTGAACAGGCGACGCCCGGTCCCGCCCCCGGACCGGTTTTGCCGGTCGCCCGAGTCCGGACTCGTTTCGCTTGGCGGCGTGGATGTTCACGATCAAGTCAAGTTTCAGCGACGTTTGGCCGGAGGCCAAACTCGGGACGGTGAGCACCGTCTCGCCGCACTAGGAGTGGGCTCCGGCCAGGTTCTTCTCGAGGAAGGTGGTCATACGATCCCACGCCAGCTCGGCGGCCTCGGAGTCGTAGTTGTCGCCCTCCTCGAAGAACCAATGCCCGGTGTCGGGGTAGAGGTGGAAGTCGGTGGCCTGACCGCCGAGGCGGATGAACGACTCGGTCACCACCCGGTCCTCCTCGGACACGATGTGATCGTCCTCGGCGAAGTGCCCCTGATAGACGGCGGTGGCGTGATCGAAATCGATCGACTGGGTGCCGTAGAAGGCCACTACGGCAGCGATCTCCCGGGTGAGCCGTGCCGACAACCACAAACCGAGCGACGCTCCCATGGAGAACCCGACGACCCCGATGGGCTTCGACGAATCGGCCGAGACCGCCCGCAGCGTGTGGGCCGAGGACATCACCAACCCCGACAGCTCGTCGGGGTCGACGCCGGCCAGTACCGCTTCGCCCTCGGCCTCGGTGATCGGCTGCACACCGTCGAACATGTCCGGGGCCAGCACTGTGTAGCCTTCGGCCGCCAGCCGGCGGCAGAAGTCCCGCAGCCACGGGTTGAGGCCCCACCACGAGTGCAGGACCAGGAGCCCGGGCCCTTGACGGTCACCGGGGGGGTCGACCAGAAACGCCTCACCGGCCTTGCGGTTGGTGAACGGCGACGCGGGCTCCGAACTCATGATTCCGACACTACCGTCGGTGGCGCTGTCCAACGCAGTCGTCCCTGCGGACCGGAGCAGGGATCTTAACGTACGCCTGAGCCGGATTCAAGTCCCGGCGGTGAAATTGGCGTACGCTGGAGACGTGAGAAAAGGCCCCCTGAGCTGGGTTGTCTCGGCGTGGCGATTCGTCTGGGACGTGGGTTTGCGTTGGTATCACGGTCGTGTCGGCGATCTGGCCGCAAGCGTGACCTTCTGGTTTCTGGTTTCCCTGCCGGCCACCGTGCTGGCCCTGCTTGCCGCCCTGGGTCCGGTCGACCGGATCTTCACCTTCCTGACCCGACGGTGGACGAACGGCGATGGGATCGAGCTGCAGAGTCAGATCGAATCCGAGGTGCTCGAGTTCATCGATCGGGTGTTGACCGACGAGAGCGGCGAGATCACCGACACGGTGGCCAGCCTGTTCGAGCAGTCAAACCCGGAACTGCTGACCTTCTCGGTCGCCCTGACCGTGTGGTCGATCAGTCGCGGCTTCGCCGGCCTGATCCGGGCCATGGAGGACATCTACGACATCCCGGCCGACAATCGTCGACCGTGGTACATCACCCGGGTCGTGGCCGTGATTCTCGGTATCGGCACCGTGCTGGTTCCTATTCCCCTGATCGTGCTCGATCAGGTCTTCTGGTCCAGCATCGAGGGCGGCGCCCTGATGGACGGGCTGCGGGTTCTCACCCTCGTCACCGTGCTCATCCTGTGGGCCTCCATTCTCTACCACTACGGGCCGGCCACCCGCCACCGCTGGCTCTACGATCTCCCCGGTGCGGTGGTGGCCGCCGTCTTGTGGTGGATTCTGACCGCCGTTTTCCAGCAGTACGTCGATCTGTTCACCCAAGCCGAGGGCCCGGATGAGGTTCGGGCCGCCGTCGGTGCCGGCCTGTTGGCGCTGACCTGGGTGTGGTTGGCGGCCCAGGTGCTGCTCATCGGTGGCGCCGTCAACTTCCTGATCGGTGAGCGTCTGGGAATCAGCCGGGATCGACGGGAGTGGAGTTTCCCCGATGTGGTGTCGCGCAGCACCGGCGAGTTGAAGCGCATCATGAACTCGGATCGGGACCGGAGCGAGGCCAAGAACGGCGAGGGGGGCGGGCATCATAACGGTCACCATCCGACCGACGCTCCGCCCACTCCGCCCGCTCCGACCGACGCGAACCCGGTGGCCAGAGACGGGGGCGGCACGGCGGCCTGATCCAGCCGAGCCTCCTCGGTGATGGTTGGGCGCCCGTGGGCCGGGTTCGACATCGGAGGAATTCCCAAGTACCGGCCAAAGGGCCGTGGGCCCTACGCTTGGGCCATGAGATTGCTCGAATCGTTCCGGTCGGTGGCTCGGTTTCGACCCATCGAGTTCGATGCCACCCGCCGCCGGTTGTCCAGGGCGGCGTCGGTTGATGATCTGCGACGGCTGGCCAAACGGCGCCTGCCGGCCGGTGTGTTCCACTACATCGACGGGGGAGCAGAGGACGAGCGGACCATGAACCGCAACGTCGAGGGTTTCGCCGGTCTGGAGTTCAAACCCCGGGTCCTGCGGGACGTGTCGAATGTGGAGACGGCGTCTCGTCTGCTCGGCCGGTCCATCCCGGCTCCACTCATCCTGGCCCCGACCGGGTTCACCCGGATCGCCCACCCCGAGGGCGAGTTGGCGGTGGCCCGGGCCGCAGCCGGGATCGGTCTGCCCTACACCCTGTCCACCATGGGCACCCGCTCCATCGAGGAGGTGGCCGGCGTCGGTACCGGTCCGAAATGGTTTCAGGTCTACACCTGGCGGGACCGGGGTCTGGTCCGGGAATTGGTGGAACGGGCGGCGGCCGCCGGCTACGAAGCCATCATGCTCACCGTCGACACCGCGGTCCTGGGTCGCCGGGAACGTGATGTGCGACGGGGTCTGACCCTGCCGCCCAAACTCGGTCTGGACACCGTGGTGGAGGGAGTGATCCATCCGGCCTGGACCTATGGGTTGTTGACCAATGAGCCCATCACCTTCTCCAACGTGGTGGGCCGGCACGGGGTGGACGGTACCTCGGCCGTCACCCTGAGTGAGTACACCAACAGCCAGTTCGATGCCGCCCTGTCCTGGTCCGACGTCGACTGGCTGCGAACGGTGTGGGACGGCCCTCTGGTACTGAAGGGCATCCAGACGGTGGAGGACGCCCGGTTGGCCGTCGATCATGGAATCGAGGCCATCGCCTTGTCCAACCACGGTGGTCGTCAGCTCGACGACGCTCCGGCCATCGTCGAGCTGATCGAGCCCGTGGCCCAGGCCGTGGGTGGTCAGATCGAACTGATCGCCGATGGTGGCGTCCGTCGGGGTGGTGACATCGTCAAGGCTCTGGCCCTGGGAGCCGACGCGGTCATGATCGGCCGGGCCTACCTCTATGGCCTCGGCGCCGGTGGTCAGGCCGGGGTTGATCAGGTTCTCGGTTTTCTGGTCGACGGGATGGCCCGAACCATGGCCCTCACCGGTTGCCAGCGAGTGGACGACATCACCCGCGATCTGGTGTCCTGGCGGGATCCGAGCCGCCGGGCCGGCGGAATGGGGCCGAACTCCGGTCGTCCCGGACCCCCGCTCAGTCCCGGGTCGTTGCTGACCTGAGTCTAGGAGTGTCGATGTCATCCGCCCCGCTGGTGCTCCAGTTCATGCTCTCCGGCGATCATGTCGACCGGCTGCCCCCGGCTCGGGCCGAGGTTGCCATCGTGGGCCGCTCGAATGTGGGAAAGTCGTCGCTGGTCAACGCTCTCGGCAATCGTCGGAAGCTGGCTCATGTGTCCAACACACCGGGCCGTACCCGGCTGCTGAACCTCTTCGCCCTGGCCGATCACGATGGTCCGCTCACCACCGGCCACGGTGTGTTGGCTGCCACCATCATGGACCTTCCCGGCTACGGCTATGCCGCCACCTCCAAGCAGATGCGGGCTGAGTGGCAGGCGATGATCGAGCAGTACCTGCTGGAGCGGGAATGCCTGAGAATGATCATCGTTCTGGTTGACGGTGAGGTCGGTCCGACCAAGCTCGATGTGCAGATGCTGGAGTGGCTCCGGGCCCAAGCGCTGCCCCATACCGTCGTGGCCACCAAGCACGACAAGGTGAAGTCATCCAAGCGGGCTCGGCGCAGGAAGGATCTGGCCGACGGTTGTCTGCTCGAGGTCCGGGATCCGATTTGGGTCAGTGCCCGCAGCGGCGTCGGTATCGATCGGCTGCGGGGTCTGATTCGAGCCTGGTTGGACTGATTCCACCCCATCCCGCCACTATGGCAGCCATGACCGATGTGACGAAGCGCGCCGCCGGGGCCGGTGGGGACGAACAGAGCGAGCTGGTGTTGAAGCGGGTGGCTGAGCTCCTGGCGGCACACCCGCCCGGGACCCGCACCCGGCGGGACTTCCGGGGCCGCCAATACGACGCCGGTCTGGCCTGGGTGCATTTCGACGAGGGCTTCGGTGGACTGGGAGTGTCTCCCAAGCTCCAGGCCGTGGTCGATGACACTCTCCGGGAAGCCGGGGCCCCTGGGCCGGAACCGGCCGGCTTCTTTCTTCAGCTGGCCGGACCCACCATCGCCACCCATGGCACCGATCAACAGAAGCGCCGCTTCCTTCGCCCCATGTTCACCGGGGAGGAGCGCTGGTGTCAGCTGTTCAGTGAACCCGGCGCCGGATCCGATTTCGCCGGCCTCGCCTGCCGGGCGGTGAGGGATGGTGACGAGTGGGTGGTCAACGGGCAGAAGGTGTGGAATACCATCGCCCACCTGGCCGACTGGGGCATGCTGGTCACCCGGTCCAACCCCGATCTGCCCAAGCACAAGGGAATGACCTATTT
>JAHEJM010000044.1:26463-31277 GCA_024638815.1 Acidimicrobiales bacterium
GGTCTGGGACATGCCTTTCTCCGAGTGCGGGCCAATTCGATCGAAGGTGGCACGAGTGAAATCATGCGGAACATTCTGGGAGAACAGGTACTCGGGCTGCCCGGCGAGCCGCGGGTCGACAAGGATGTCGCCTGGATCGAGGTACCCCGCAGCTGAAAAGAGGATCATCGCATTATCCGAGGTCCTCGACCGGTCCCGGGGCGCCTAGCCGTGCTCTATGAGTTCGTGGTGTGGCATGGTTCCCCTCCGCTGTCCGATGCCCATGCCGGCTCGGAGCACAAGCGGCATCGCGCCGGCGCGAGTTCGGCCGCCGAGCCCACTGATTCCATTCGCGAATTCGTCTCCCGCCTGACCGCCATCCACCCCGACCGGGTGGTGACCGACGCCAGGTCGGGATCGGCCGGGAGCGACAGCCCATGGATCGACTCACCCCTGATCAAGCAGGCCCGGGGTCCGGTGGCCGTCATCCGGGTGGACGAGGCCAGAGCCGACGATGTCCGCCCCCTTCTGATCGATGCGGCCGCCGACAGGGGCCTGGTGGTGTACGACCCCCAACGCCGAACCATGGTGCCGTCGGCCTCGGTCATCAAGAGGTCCGTGCGATTCCAGCTGCCACAACCGGCCCAGCTCGATGTTCATCTCAATGCCCTGCTGTCGGAACAGGTCGGCGCCTCCGCTCCGGTGGTCGGGGTACTCGAGCACGCCGGGTCCGGCTACTACCTGCAGTGGTTGGCCGAGCCCGGATCGGTGACCGTGGAGGCCCAGGGTGATGAGGTCCTGGACCCCGAGCAGCGCCTTTCCGCTCCGGGCCGGGATCGGATGTCGGCTCTCGGATTCCAGGCCGTCAGCCCGAACTGGGTGCAACGGTGCGGAGCCGACAAGGCCGGAATCGCCGATGCCGCCCGGGCCATCTGCTCGGTCCTGTTCGAGATCCGGGGTGTCTCGCCCGGTGACGGGGTGTCGATTCAGACCTTCCCGGTCCGCCACTAGTGTCCAGTCAGGCTGATCATGTCATTAATTCGTCGGCGTCTGACGCCCCTCGCGGCGTCCTCGTTCCTCCGCTACAACCAGGTAGCGAGCGGAACTGCCTCCTTGCGACGGACGCCATCCGCTCGTCGAATTGGGCAACGGACCAACCTGACAGGACACTGGTCCATCTCTCCCCAACCGCACTTTGGCTGGACAGCGACCCCTTCGGCGGCACGTTGGTGGGCCGGCAGCCCAGGTTCGGGGTCGCCGAGCCGACAAACTGCCGGCCTGGTCGGCCCGGCCCGGACGGGTCAGACCAGCTTGCGGTTGGCGGCCCAGGCCGCCAGTTCGTTGCGGCTCGACAGTTGGAGCTTGCGTAGCACGGCCGAGGCGTGGCTTTCGACCGTCTTGATCGAGATCGACAGCCGGCGGGCGATCTCCTTGTAGGCGTAGCCCCGGGCCAGCAGGCGCATGACCTCCTGCTCCCGCGCCGTCAGCTCGTCCAGTTCGGGGTTGGACCGGGTTTCCAGGTTGGCCGAGAAGGCGTCGAGCACGAACCCGGCCAGGCGGGGGGAGAACACCGCGTCGCCACTGTGGACCCGGCGGACGGCGTCGATCAACTCGTCGCCCTTGATCGCCTTGGTCACATACCCTCGGGCTCCGCTGCGGATGACCGAGATGACATCGGTGGCCGCGTCCGACACCGAGAGGGCGAGGAACTTGGAGGTGACGCCCCGGTCGACCACGCCTGCGATCACATCGGTGGCGGTACCCGAGGGCAGGTGAACGTCGCAGACCACGACATCGGGCTTGGCTCGAACGATGACGTCGACCGCGTCGGCCACATCCTCGGCCTCACCCACGATCTGGACCGCGTACTCCAGCTCGCCCCGGACCCCGGCCCGGACCAGGGCGTGATCGTCGACCAGGACGACCCGGATGGTCCCGTACGACGAGGCACTCCTGTCGGACCGGTTGTTGTTCAGCTGGCTCATGACGGATCTCCCTGGTGTTGCCCATTGTTGCCGAGCGAGGTTGTGGTTCCGGGGTTCCGGCCCACGGGCAGGAACAGCTCGACCTCGGTGCCGGCCCCGGGCTCGGATTCGATACGGGCTCGCCCTCCGCTGCGGCGCAGCCGATCGACGATGGATCGCTGTATTCCCAGTCGATCCTCGGCCACATCGGAGGGATCGAAACCATCCCCGGAATCGCGAACGAAGACGTCGATACCACCTGAATGGCGCTCGGCGAACACATCGACCCGATCAATCCCGGCGTGTTTGGCTGCATTGGTCAGAGCCTCGCCGATGGCGAGCACCAGCGGCTCGATGGCCACCGGATCGAGATCGACGGTGTCGCCCACCGTGATGACCTCGACCCGGATGTCGTGGTCCCGCTCGATGCGGGATGCCATGGCCTGGATGGCCGGCCCCAGCCTGGTCGTGCCCGGCTGCTCGGCCTTGTGTTCTCCGTACAGCCAGCCCCGAAGATCCCGCTCCTGCTGGCGGGCGATCTGGGCTGTGCGCCTGGGATCGTCGGCGTGGCGCTGGATGAGCATCAGCGTTTGCAGCACCGAATCGTGAAGGTGGGCCGCCATCCGGGCCCGCTCATCGGCCCGTACCCGCTGCTGTCGCTCCTCGTCCAGTTCGGTTCCGATCCGGAGCAGCGACGGGCCCACCACCAAACCCAGACCGAGGATGATGGCTAGGGCCACAATCAGGACCCGGATGGCCTCCCACGAGTCGACGTTCATGGCCGCCACCGCGATCATGCCACCGGCGGCGACCACCACCCCGGCCGTGATCCGCAGGGTGGCGGGAACGCCGCCCTCCTCCCGCTGGCGACTCCAGGCGATGAGGAAACCGGTGAGCACGAAACCGATGGGGAAAACGATCTCGTCGACGAATCCGAACCCGAACGTCCGCAGGGCGAGGAACAACCCCAGAACGACCATGATCAGACCGAGATAGCGGTGGGTCGGGGTCAAGGCCTTGGGAACCGGTTGGTAGTACGGTGTGGACGGCGCCGTGGCCAGGACGGCCCAGACGAGCCCGTAGAAGACCAGTCCCCAGCCGCCGGCCATGGTCAGGGCCACGAATGAAGCCCGAACGGCCAGCGGTGCCACACCCAACTCGGCGGCCAGGGCGGCCGACACGCCGCCGATCAGGCGGTCGTCGCGGTCGAGCGGGGGCACCTGCCAGCGCCGCCCCCTGGCGTGGGCGGTGTCGCCGTCGGTGCGGCCGTCGGTCTCGTTGATCGTCGCTGACACTGGGTCGCCTGACACTCTTTCACCGGTCCGATCTCGACCGGAACCGTATGATCGTTGGGGACATCCTGCTATCCATGATCGCAGGAAGGGCGAGGATTCGCATCAGGAGAAACCCGGATCGAACCCTGAGGCTGCGCCGGCCATGGTCGGGGCCCTCAGGGTGGGTTCAGGGTAAGTCCCGATTCCGGATGGGCCGACGATCATGGATGATGATGACATGAGCAACGAACCACAAGATCCAGACGCCGCCGATGTCGGCGACCCGGGATCGGAGCCCGAGGAACAGACCCCCGTCGGTGACGAGGCCGAAGAGTCGCCGTTTGTCGACAACGTCATAGCCCAGAGCGGTGACGACACGGCACCGGAGACCGAATCCGAAACGGAATCGCCCGAGTCGGCAGCCGGGTCCGAGACGGAGCCCGAGTCCGGGCCCGAGTCGCAGACGGAGCCGCCCGAGTCGGCAGCCGAGTTCGAGACTGAGCCCGAGTCACAGACAGAGTCTGCAGCCGAGTCCGAGACGGAGCTCGAGTCCGGGCCCGAGTCACAGACAGAGCGGCCCGAGTCCGACACCGGGTCGGACGGCCTGGGATTCGAACCGCCGCCACCTCAGCCCGGACCGATCTATCAGGCATCGCCCCCTGTCCGTCGCCTGACCCGTGATCCGTACTCGAGGCTCGGCGGTGTGGCCTCGGGTATCGCCCACTACTACGGCATCGACGTGTCCCTGGTCCGGTTGGCCATCGTGGCCTTCGCCGTGCTCACCGGTATCGGCTTCCTGCTGTACTTCGTGGCCTGGCTGGTCATCCCTCGGGCCGAGGTGTGGCCCCCGCCACCCCCTCCCGGCGGCTACCGGGGCGGCCGTATGGACAATCGTCAGCTGGCGCTGGGGCTGATCGCCCTCGGCCTGTTGATCGCCGTGTTCGCCGGAGGCGGCGCCGGTGCCCGGGTACTGATCGCTCTGGGCCTGGTCGCCGGCGGGATCTGGATCTTCAATCAGCGGCCTGCGCCGACGGCGATGCCCGCCGCCGGTCCCGGCCCCGAACCGGTTCCGCCGGCGCAAACCGCCGCCGCCACCCAGTCGCCCACCCAGGGCACGGACACCACCGGCCAGGGACCGACGGATTCCACTGCGCAGTGGCCATCCGACTCGACAACCGGTCAAACCGGTTTCGAGTCGCCGTCTTCCGCCGCCACAGCCGGCTCCGGTGGCTACGGCTCGCCTGGTTACGGCTCCGGTGGCTACGAACCGCCCAACCAGACCTACTACCAGGCCACGGCCTATCCTCCGCCCCAACCGGTGCCGGCCCGGCGTCGTCGGATCTGGCCCTTCGTGCTGATCGGGGTGTTTCTGCTGGCTCCCATCCTGGCCATTGGCGGTGCGATCGCCGCCTTCGTAGCCCTGGAAGGAGGCGATGTCTCCATCAGCACCGATGGGAGTGGCGAGTACCGGGTCGACGCCAACTCACCGGCCGAGATCCCGAACCGCATCAGGGAGGGAACCGGTGAGCTGGAGATCGACTTCACCGATCTCGACCTCGAGGATTTCGCCGATCAGGATGCGCCAATCCCGGTCGAG
>JAHEJM010000150.1 GCA_024638815.1 Acidimicrobiales bacterium
CGGATCGCAGCTTGCGAACGGCCAGATACTCGATCAGCCGCTCCTTGACGTCGTCGAGGGCGGTGTGGTCGGCGTCGAGTGTGGCGCGGGCCTCGGTCAGGTCAATGGATTCGTCGGTGCGCGCCGCCCACGGGATCTCGAACACGGTGTCGAGCCAGGTGCGGATCCAGTTCGACTCCATCGATTCGTTGCCGATGCGCTCCAGCCGGTCGATCTCTCGGCTGATGGCGTTGGCCGTGGCCTCGGTCAATGCCTCGGCCTCATCCAACTCGGCCAGCTTGGCCCGGTACTGAGCGACGGCGTCGTCGCCACCTTCTCCCAGCTCGTTCTGGATGGCCGCCATCTGGCGCCGGAGGATGGCCTCCCGCTGGGTGTTCTCCAGTCCCTCCGACACATTGCGTTCGATCGACTCCCGCACGTCGAGCTCGGCCAGCGCCGTCTTGGCCCACTCGGTGGCCAACCGCAGACGCCGAGCCACATCGATCGTCTCCAGCAGGGTGATCTTCTGCTCGTGGGACAGGTCGGGCCAGTAGGCGATGGAGTCGGCCAGCAGTCCCGGCTTGTCGGCTTTCGGGATGGCGCCCTGGGCCCGCCGGCCACCGACCCGGTCGAGCAAGGCCTTGGCCGCGGCTCGATACTCGGCGGCCATGGCCGTCAATTCCTTTTCGGGCTCGGTGTGGGCCCCGGCCGACAGCACGGGATCGTCGACCACGTCGGCTTCCACCCACAGTCCGTCGCCGCCACCGGCCACTCCGGCCCCGATCACGGCCCGGCGATGGGCGCGCAGCGTGACCACCGGGGTGCCGTCGGGCAAGGTGCCCCGGTCCTCCACGGTGGCGGTGACGCCGACCCGGGCGAAGTTCCCATCGGTCTTGGGTACCAGCAGGATGGTGCCATCCTGGTGGCGATCGTCGAGGAAGCGCTTGGCTTCGGGCGACTGGAGGGTGACCGTAACCACCATCTCGGGGAAGACGACCCCGTCTGGGATGGGGAGCACCGGGAAGGTCAGGCGGCTCGGGGGGCGCTGATCGCCACTCTGGGCGGCGTCACCGGAGTCGGGATAGCGGTTTGCGTTCGTGGCATCGGTTGCCGGCATCGAGTCTCTTCCTCACGAGATAAAGCTGACATAAGTTACGTGTAATTATGATTACATCCGACTTGATACAACCATACTCAGGAAAAGTGTATTCCACTCATCAGTGAATGCAGTCGGAACTTTGAGCCTGGGACGACCCCCAAACGGGTCGTGGGCCGCTCAAAGTTCGAGATGCGGGGGGTCGTGGGCCGCTCAAAGTTCGAGGGAGGAGTGGGCGGTACTCAGCTGCCGCCGGAGGCCCATCGGTTGTAAGCCTCGACGTCGATCCAGGCACCGGTTCGGTGGGCGAAGCGTCGGGCCGCCTCGGTCATGAGGTGAAGATCGCCGTCTCTGGCCCGGGTCGAGGACACCTCGTGGTGGCCGTCATCGTCATGCTCGATGAGGATCAGGTCGACATCGACCCCGACAGGGCGCCGCTCGTTCGGATCGGGCTCGCCCAATCGATGGAACACGACGACCGTGGGTAGGGACGCCAGCGCCACGTCCCGCCCGATCTCCCCGCCCTCGTACCAGTCGGGTTCGAGGATCTGGCGCCATTTGTCGGCGCCCAGGACGAGCACGTCGTAGCCGTCGGCGATCTCCGCCACCAGCCGCTTGTCGGTGACGGCCACCGCCAGTCCGGCCTCGCCGATCACCGATTCCCGCAACACGGCAATGCGATGGTCGAAGCGGGGATGATCGATGTGCTCCTTGCCCAGAGCGGCCCGGCTCACGGTGAGATCGACCCGGGCCAGGCCGAGGCGCTCGCCGGCGGTTCGGGCCATGGCCAGATGGGCCACGGTAGGCGGGTTGAACGATCCGGGGAACACGCCGATTCGGGCCACGCTTCGAGGCTAGAAGTACTTTCGACGTTGGAAGTACACTGTGTCATCTTCGACCGATTGGTCGTCCTTGGCAGATGGGAATCGGGGCGGTGGATACGACAACGGTATATCTCATCGCCGGGGCGGCCTTCCTGGCATCCTGGCTGGTCAAGCGCTGGCTGCAGTCCACCTACAGCAAGTGGAGTCAGGTTCCCAACAGCCACGGCATCACCGGGGCTCAGACCGCGGCGGTGATCTTGGCCAAGAACGGTGTGAACAATGTCCGCATCGAGTCGGTGAAGGGCAAACTCAGCGATCACTACGACCCCGAACGGGACATCCTGCGGTTGTCCACCGAGAATTTCCATCAGGCCTCCGTGGCGGCCATGGCCGTGTCGGCCCACGAGGCCGGTCATGCCATGCAGGATGCCCACCGCGACGTTCGCATGGCCCTGCGGCGTTTTCTGGTGCCGATCGCCGCTCTCGGCTCCCGCCTCGGCCCGATGATCGTGTTCTTCGGCTTCATCTCCGGGTCCGGGTTCCTGCTCCGGCTCGGAGCTTTTCTGTTGGCCGGCATGCTGCTGTTCCAGCTGGCCACATTGCCGGTCGAGTTCAACGCCAGCAGGCGGGCTCTGCGGAATCTCCAGGAGCTGGGGTTGCTGGCCGGGGAACAGGAGGCAGGCACAAGGCGGGTGTTGAACGCGGCGGCCTTGACCTATGTGGCCGCCGCGGCGACGTCGATCGCCTATCTGGCCACACTGATGGCTCAGGGGAGTCGCCCTGCGGTCTGAACCCGCCGTCGACCGTGGCCCCGCCGCCGATCTGGAACGGGTCATGGCGGCACTACGGCCGACCATCGAGGTCGAACACGGAGGTGACGCCGACAACGCCTGGGTCGGTTCGGGCCTGTACCGACCGGAGCCCGAACACCGGGGTAACCCGGGATGGCTCCATGGCGGTTTCGCCGCCACCATCCTCGATCACGTGTGTGCCCGGGTGGCGGCGGCCTCCCTCGGTCATCGGGTGGTCACCGGTCGTCTGGACCTTCGTTATCGCCGGCCGGTGGTCCTCGGCGCCGGTCCGTTTCCGGTGACCGCCACCGCCACCGAAGCCCGGACGAGAACGGTCAAGGTCAGGGGAGCGATCGAGGATCGAGCCGGCGTGGTTCTGGTCGAGGCCTCGGCGCTGTTCGTGGTCAACCCCGAGCTCTGACTGCCTGCCGGCTTTCGAGGGTTGGCGAAGTTCCAGAACGTCAGTTCGATGTCGGTGGTCACCGGCGGATACACTGGAGGCGATGACGGCTCGTGCTCTGTCCCTGTTCGGCTTCGGTCAACCCCAGGTGTCCTCGCGGCCCGAATATGTTCGACATCAGCTCGATCCCTGCTGTTGGGTCGACTATGGGCACGGATTCCTGACCGGAGGCGACACGCTGTTCGACCGGTTGGTGGCCGAGCTGCCGTGGGACCAGGGCCGCCGGCTCATGTACGGAACCTGGCACGACGAACCCCGGCTCACAGCCAGGCTCGACCTGGACGATGCCGCGGTCCCGCCCGTGGTCGACGAGGCGGTGGCCGTGCTCTCCGAACGTTACCGACGTCGGTTTGGCGGTCTGTTCTGCAACTATTACCGCGGGCCCGACGACGGGGTGGCGTGGCACGCCGATCGCATCGGTCGACAGGCCGTGGACCCTCTGGTGGCCATCATCAGCCTCGGGGGTCCTCGCCGGTTCGTGATGCGGCCGATGAAGGCCGACGATGCCGGCACCGATGCCCGACCCGGCCCGACCCGAGCCTCGGTCCGGTGGTTGATGCACTCCGGCGATCTACTGGTGATGGGTGGCGCCACCCAGCATCACTGGGAGCACGCTGTGCCCAAGGTCAAACGGGCTGCGGCCCGGATCAGTCTCACCACCCGCGCCGGCTTCGACCGGGACGGTGGGGTCGGGACGGATGCCGGCGGGCCCGAGTCAGATACGGCGACTGGTGTCGGCCAGGTCGGGTAGATCGGCCAGGAAACCCTTGGTGGCGACGAAGCCGGCGTCGATCAGCTCGAGTGTGTGGGAGAAGTCGAAGGAGCTGAGCGCCGGCGGAGTGGGCTGAGGTAGACGGACGATGGGGTGGCGTTTGACAAGCTCCTCGGTGTCGTTTGCAACCTGGTTCCGCAGCATGATCTGCGACGCCTGCACCGCAGCCTCGAGCGGGGTGCGGGGGATGAAACCTCTCATCTGGCCCGGCCCGGCGTCGAGCACCACCAGGCTCCGCGCCCCGGCGGCGATGGCCGGTCGAATAGGCACGTTGGCGGCCACGCCGCCGTCGATGTAGAAGCAGCCGTCGATCTTGACCGGGGGAAAGACCCCGGGCATAGCGGAGCTGGCCTCCAGTGCGGTGGACAGCCGACCCTGGCGTAGCACCTTGGGTTTGCCCACCAGCACATCGGTGGCCACGATGGCGGTGGGGATGGTCAGATCCTCGATGTTCTCCGCCGGAAGGTGAGCCTCGATGAGCCGGCTCAGTGCCTCGGTCCTGTAGATTTGGGGGCCGTCCTGGCCTCTCAGATTGCGCAGTACATTCCAGGCGGTACCGAGTCGGGTCCTGGTACCAAGCACCTGTTTGAGGCCGATCTCGGCCCAGACCTCGGTCAGGGTGTCGGCCGCGGTTGCCGGGTCGTTGGCCACCTGGACGCCGTTGAGGGCACCGACCGAGGTGCCGACGATCAGGTCGGGGCTGATGTCGGCCTCGTGCAGGGCCCGGATCATACCCACCTGCACGGCACCGAACGAACCGCCCCCGGACAGCACGAAACAAAGCGGCCGTGGCCAATTGGCCAGCGGACTTGAAGGCGCGCCGTGCATCGACAGCCAAGCCTAGCGTCTCGGCGTTTTGCCCGGTCAAGGTGATGACCGTGAACATGGGCCGGGCGACCTAGTCCGAGGTCGGGCAAATGTACCATGGACGTCACGTACGGCGACGGGTGGCACGACGATGATTCCCCTCAAGGACGAAAACCCCACCACCAGGACGCCGTTCATCACGGTGATCATCATCGTGGCCTGCATCGCCGTCTACTTCGGCCCCCAGCAGGGGTTGACCGACGACGCCCAGGCCCTGGAGTTCAACCTGGAATACGCCGCCATTCCCTGCGAGCTGAGCACCGGCGAGTCGTTGAGTACTGCAGAGGTCCGGGCCACCTTTGTCGACGGCGACTTCAATGCCTGCCAGGACGGCGAGGCCAGCCCCGAGTTCTTCCCCGACAAGATCGTCTACCTCGGGGCATTGACCTCGGTCTTCCTACACGGTGGTCTGCTGCACCTGTTGGGCAACATGTGGTCGCTGTGGATCTTCGGCAACAATATCGAGGACCGGCTCGGTTATGTCCGCTACGTGCTGTTCTACCTGGCGGGGGGAGTGGTGGCCACGATCGCCCACTTCATGGCTCAGCCGTCGAGCACGATCCCCGTGGTCGGCGCTTCGGGGGCCATCGCCGCCATCATGGGGGCCTATCTCATCTGGTTCCCCAACGCACCCATCCGGACCTTCATCATCTACTTCCTGCGTGACATCAGCGCCAAGTGGTTTCTCGGCATCTGGTTTGTCATGCAGTTCTTCACCGGGGCCCAAAGCGGCGTGGCCTGGGTGGCCCATGTCGGCGGCTTCGTTTTCGGTGTGGTCATCGCCCTCATGGTGCGGGCCAGTGAGTTCGGCCGTCGGCAGATCAACCGTTCGCCGGGGCCCGGTCAGTGGGACTACACCGGCGGTGTCGGCACCGGCCCCCTGCCCCGTCCGTTCGAGCAACGCCGGCCCAATGGTTGGCCGGGCCGCGGTTGATCATCCGGACTCCGACCCCTCGACCCGGACCCCAGGTATCGGGAAGGCTCAGGTCGTCGACCGGGACGGGTGCTTGATCGCCGATGCCGCATCGCGGATGATGCGGCGGATGGCGGCGGCGTCCTCGGTCATCTGCATGTGACCGCTGGAGGCCAGCGTGATCACCTCGGTGGCCGAACCTGCCGGCTCGCTTCTCGATGTCAGCGCGTCGAGGAGGGGGGTGGCGGCCCGGGCAGGTGTCATCTTGTCGCTCCGGCCCATGACCACGGTGACCGGGCACGACACGGCCCCGGCCGCCGTCGGTGCCCCGCCGTAGTGGGCGCAGGCGGCGAGGTCGGTGGCCAACACCCCGGGGTTGCTGCGCTCCACCAGAGCTCGGGACCCGCCCGACATCCACAATCCCGGTGACGGGTTGGGATGGAGATGGCCGGGATCGCCGTGGCTCCAGCCCGCCATCAGGGCCGCCGCCCGGGGCAGGTCGTCGCGGGCCGCGGCCAGAAGCTCGGGATGTACCGGCATGGCCGCCGCCGTTCCCAGCAGCACCAGGCCGGCCACCATCTCGGGTCGGTGGGCCGCCAGCTCCAGGCCGATGAAGGTGCCCATGGAATGGCCGACCAGGACCGCCGGGCCCAGCCCGGCGGCCTGGACGAATCGGCCCAGCCAGTGGGCCATGGCCTCGATCGAGTCCGGTGGCTCACCCTCGCTCTGGCCGTGCCCCGGCAGATCGACGGCGGCCACGGCCAAGCCGTGGTGAGCCAGGAATCGCGTTTGCAGCTGCCACACGCTGGAGTCCATCCCGGCACCGTGGACCAGGACGACGGGTATCGCACCATCGGCGGCGGCCGTTGCCGGATCGGTGCCGCCGGTGGCGGCGAAGGCGCTCAGTCCATCGACTTCGACCCGCATTGCTAGGCCCTCGCCTTCGTCTGGGGCGACCCGGCCGGTCGGGGCTGTGAACGGCGCAGGGCCTGGTTCAGGTCGGCGAGAATGTCGGCCGGATCCTCCAGACCGACCGAGATGCGAATCAGGTCCTCCCCGATGCCGGCAGCCTCCAGATCCTCGGCGCTCATCTGCTGATGGGTGGTGCTGGCAGGGTGGATGACCAGGGTCTTGGCGTCGCCGACATTGGCCAGATGGGACGACAGGTTGACCGACTCGATGAAACGCCTCCCGGCCTCCCGGCCGCCCTTGATGCCGAAGCTCAAGATGGCGCCGGCACCCCGAGGGTAGAGCTTGTTGGCCAGCTCGTGGTCGGGATGGGTCGTCGAGGCCGGATGGCGAACCCAACCCACAGCCTCATGGTTCTCCAGCATCGACACCACGGCCTCCGTATTGGCCACATGGCGGGCCATACGCAGCGGCAGGGTTTCCACCCCCTGGAGGATCTGGAAGGCGTTGGCCGGGCTCATGGCCGCGCCGAAGTCCCGTAACCCCTCGGTCCGGGCTCGCATGGCCAGCGCCGTCGGCCCGTACTCCTCGGCGAAGCACAGGCCGTGATAGCCGGGATAGGGCTCGGTCAGGGTCGGGTGCTTTCCGGCGGCCAGCCAGTCGAACCGACCCCCGTCGATCACCACCCCACCCAGGGCCACGCCGTGGCCGCCGATGAACTTGGTCACCGAGTGCATGACGATGTCGGCTCCGTGCTCGACCGGCCGGATCAGGTAGGGGGTGGAGAAGGTCGAATCGACCATCAACGGCAGTCCGTGGCCGTGAGCCACCTCGGCCACGGCGGCGATGTCGAGCACCTCGATCCCCGGGTTGCCCAGGGTCTCGGCGAAGACCAGCTTGGTGTTGTCACCGATGGCGGCGGAGAAGGCCTCAGGGTCCCGGGGGTCGACGAAGGTGGTGGTGATGCCGAACCGGGGCAGGGTCAGCTTCAGCATGTTGTGGGAGCCGCCGTAGATGTTCCTGGAGGCGACGATGTGGTCTCCGGCGCTGAGCAGCGACGCCACGGCAAGGTGGAGGGCGGCCTGGCCGCTGGCCGTGCAGACGGCGGCAACGCCGTCGTCGAGGGCCGCCAGCCGCTCCTCCAGCACCGCCACCGTAGGATTGGAGATCCGGCTGTAGAGGTGGCCCGGCACCTCCAGGTTGAACAGGGCGGCGGCCTCGTCGGTGTCGGCGAAGCTGTAGGAGGTGGTGAAGTAGATGGGCACGGCCCGGGCCCCGGTGGTGGGATCGGGCCGCTGGCCGGCGTGCAGGCTCAGGGTGTCGAACCGATACAGATCGGGTTCGATCCGTCTGTCGCGTGCCGAACCGTCTCCTTGGCCTGCCATGGACGGCAGTATAGGTGGGTGGCCCGTCGCCGGTCGCTTCGGCGGCACAGCCGATTTTGTGGGTACTCGCCATCTCCTTGGCCGACCGGCGCAGCCTGTGACAAGCTATGCCGGGTGAACCCAACCGACGATGGGTCCGGCCGGAACCGCTCCGGCCCGGTGCGTTACGAGGAGCGGGACGGTGTAGCCGTGATCACGCTCAACCGCCCCGACAAGCTGAACACCCTCACCGACGCCGTGATCGGCGGGGTGGCCGACGGTATCGACGCCGCCACCAAGTCGCCCGAGGTGTCGTCGGTGATACTGCGAGGAGCGGCCGGAACGCTGTCGGCCGGGTACGACTGGGCCATCGGTGGCGCCACCGATCTGGTGCTGTGCTGTGATCTGCTCTACATGGCCTCGGACGCCCACATCGGTTACGCCCCCAGTCGTATCTTCGGCACTCCGACCACGACGCTGTGGGTCTACCGACTCGGGCTTGAGCACGCCAAGCAGTTCTTGTTGACGGGTCGGGCCATCGACGCCGAGACGGCCTATCGGATCGGTCTGGTCTCGGCAGTGTGTGAGCCCGACGAGTTGTCGGCGGTGGTGGAGGCCGAAGCCCGACGGTTCAAACACATCCCGGCCAACCAGCTGGCCTTGAACAAGATGCTGGTCAACCAGGCGTTCGAGAACATGGGTCTACGAACGACCCAGACGCTCGGTACCTTCTTCGACGGTGTGACACGCCACACCGAGGAGGCCCACCGTTGGGTCGAGTCGTTCGACGACAAGGGGTTCCGGCAGGTCATCGCCGACCGTGACCGTCCCTGGGGCGACTACGGTGAGCGGCGACAATGACGGCCGGCCCAGGGCCGTTGGCCGATCTGCGGGTGCAGGTGGAGCAATGAGCGCGACCCCCGACAACTGGCATCTGGCCCAGTTCAACGTGGCCCGGGCCAAGGGCCCGACCGACGGTGCCGTCATGGCCGAGTTCATGGCCAACCTCGATCGCATC
>JAHEJM010000151.1 GCA_024638815.1 Acidimicrobiales bacterium
GCCAATTCCCGGGAGTGGTAGGGGGCGGTGGGGTCGAGCATCAGCAGCGGACCTGTGGCCCCCAGGGGCCGAACCTCCCGTGAGTGCCAGACGAAGGCGGCGGGATGACCGGCCGAGGCGTAGCGCAACGTCTCGGCTTCGGTGTCGAACACCAGAACACAGAGCGAGATGAACTCCTCACCCCGCTCCAGTACCGACATCTGGGTATTCAGCTGTTCCACCGCCTGGCCGGGATCCCGAAACTGGAGCAGAAAGGCACGCAACAGGTATTTGGCCTGGAGGGCGGTGATGGAGGGCTCGATGCCGTGGCCGGTCACATCGCCGATGACAGCCGCCACCCGGTTCTCGTCGACCTCGAACACGTCGTAGAAGTCACCGGCCATGGCACCGCTACCGGCCTGATAGGCCTGGCCGATCTCGAACCCCGGCAGCTCCGGCAGATCGGACGGCGCCAGTCGGGCCGCCCACTGCAACGGGGCCAGCTCCTCCTGGGTCAAGACCTCGCGAGCCCTCCGTTCCACCTCGGCACGGTCGGCGGCGATCCTGGCGATCTCGATCTGGGAATCCCGGTTGACCAGGGCGAAGGCGCCGGGCACGGCCAGGAGCGACACGATGATCGCGGTCCAAACGCCGACACCGGCGATGGTGACGGCGAACAGTGCGGCGGCGGCGATGGCGGTGAAAACCGTCATCAGCAGATCCCGCCGGTAGTCGTTGTTGGCCAAACGCCACAGATCGGGGTCGGTTTGATCGGTGGCCAACCGTCCGGCAACCCGGTGCCGTTCGATGGTGGCCCGAGCCCAGACCACGGCCGCGGCGGTGCACACAACGGCGGCGAGAGCGGGCAGAAGCCGTTCCATAACCCTATAGGGTAGCTTGCCCGGACGCCCCGGAGTAGGACAAGCTCAGGTCAGCTTGTTCTCCGTCGGACACGTATCTTGATCGGCGTCGGCCCGAGATCCAGTTTCTCCCGCAGTTGGCGCTCCACGTACCGAAGGTAATGGTCGGGCAGATTGCGGTTGGAGAAGAGGGTGAAGGTGGGCGGGTCGATGGCCCCCTGAGTGGCGTACAGGATGCGGGCTCCGCCCGGAGCGGGCTGGGCCTGCTGGGCCAGGCGAACGATGTCGTTGACCTTCCGGGTCGGGGTCCGAACCTGGTAGGCGATGAGGGCACTGCGCAGCGAGGGAAGCAGCTTCGGTACCCCCCTGCCGCTGAGAGCCGAGATGCGATGAACGTCGACATCGGGCAGGAAACCGAGCTTGCGATCCAGTTGATGGCTCAGCTCCTCCCGTTGCTCGGTTGTGAGCAGATCGGTCTTGTTGAGTACGACCACGATGGGACAACCTGCGGCGTCCACCCGCTCGGCCAGACGCTGATCCTGCTGGGTGATCCCCTCGGTGGCATCGATGACCAGTAGGGCCACGTCGGCCTTGTCCACCGCCTTCAGTGATCGCACCACCGAGTAGTACTCGGTGTTCTCGGAGATCCGGGATCGACGACGCATTCCCGCCGTGTCGAGAAACCGCACCGTCCCGATGGCGGTCTCGACCGCAGTGTCGATGGTGTCTCGAGTGGTTCCCGGCATGTCGTGAACCACCGACCGCTCCTCCCCGATGAGCTGGTTGAACAGCGTGGATTTGCCCACATTGGGTCGGCCGACGACGGCGATGGAGAAGATGCGGCCGGGATCAACCGAGTCGTCATCGGGAGCCACCATACGGACGTCGCCGGTCTCGGGATGCGGCAGGAGGGCCACGACGGCATCCAACAGGTCGCCCACTCCCCTACCGTGAATGGCGCTGACCGGGTAGGGATCACCCAGGCCGAGCCGAACCAGATCCCAAATCGAGTTCTGATGGATCTCGTCGTCCACCTTGTTGGCCACCAGCAGCAGCGGCGTGTCGACGGATCGGAGCCGACGGGCGGCCTGGGAATCCTCCTCGGTGACCCCGACCATGGCGTCGACCACGAACAGCACCACATCGGCCCGCTGTATGGCGGCCTCGGCCTGGAGGGACACCTTTCGGTCGAGTTCGGTGCCGGCGGCCAGCCAACCCCCGGTGTCGACCAGGCGGAACTGGCGGCCCAGCCACTCGGCCTCGACCTCCTTGCGATCCCGGGTCACGCCCGGACGTTCCTCGACGATGGCCTCTCGACGACCGAGGATGCGGTTCATCAACGTCGATTTGCCGACGTTGGGCCGGCCGACGATCACCACCTGGGGCAGACCTCGCCCGTCATCGACGCTCACCGTGACACCGCCACCGGTCGATCGGACACCAGGCCCGACGACCGACGCCGTTCCAGGGCTCGACGCAGCGAGTGGCCGTCGGTACCGATCACCTCGACCGGATGGGGAAGGTCCTCGACCGTGGTCCCGTCCAGGAAGCGGCCCCCGGACAGACAGACATCAGGCAGAAGGTAGCGATGACCTGCCGGCTCCCGGGAAAGGGCTCGGGCGATGTCGGCTCCGACCAGCAGCCCGGTGACCCCGATGTTGCCCCCGAAGAACCGGTTCTCCACCGTGACCAGGCGGATTCCGGAGTCATCGAGCTCCTCGATCAGCGGGCCCAGAACCCTGGCCCCATATGTGCCGGTGATGATGCCGACCGGAGCGTTGGACCGGGCCCGGAGCTGCACGAACTGGCCGCCGGTCCCGGCGCCCATGGCCCCCTCATCGGATGAGGAGTCGTCGGGCGTGGCGGCACCGCAGCCGGACGGCTCGGTCCGGGGGGCCCGGTAGCCGGCTGCCGGTGCACCGTCGACCCAGGCGAAGAAGCCGGCAGCCGGGGCCACCACCTCATCGGTCGATCCGGCGAACTCCAGCTCGAAGGTTCGAGCCATGCCGATCCCGTCCTCGTGCATGGCGAAGCCCTCATAGTGGTCGGCCGGCGGGAACGGCCGATCGGCCAGCAGGTAATACTCGTCGGCGGCGAACACGAGGCGCCGCCCGAGGGCCTCCAGGTACAGCCGCTGCCACTGCTCGACCAGATCGACGACGGCCCCGGCCTCGGCCGTGGTGTGGAACCGCATGTCGGGCTCGTCGGAGTGGTCGCTGATACCGAGGGGTACCACGGCCAGCGACGCGAGTTCGGGGTAGACGTCGAGCACGGTGAGCAGGGTGTCCTCGAGCACCGCACCGTCGTTGACACCGGGACAGACCACGATTTGGCCGTGAACCTCGATGCCGGCATCCAGCAGGGCCCGAAGCCACCGCAGACTGGTGGCACCCCGCCGGTTTCGCAGCATCTCCGACCGTTTGGCCCGATCGGTGGCGTGAATACTGACATAGAGCGGCGACAGGCGCTCGGTCACCACCCGCTCCAGGTCGGCCTCGGTGAAACGGGTCAGGGTGGTGAAATTGCCGTAGAGGAACGACAGGCGATAGTCGTCGTCCTTGAGAGACAGGCTGCGCCGCATACCGGGCGGCAGCTGATAGATGAAGCAGAAGGCACAGTGGTTGTCACAGGTTCGCACCTGATCGAAGATGGCGGACTCGACCTCGATGCCCAGCGGCTGCCCCGGCTGTTTGGTGATCGAGACCTGCCGGCGCAAACCACCCCGATCGATGTCGAGATCGAGTTCGGGCTCGTCGACCAGCAGCTGGTACTGGATGACGTCCCGAGGGACCTGACCATTGATGGCCACCAGGACGTCACCGGGCACGACCCCGGCCCGACCGGCCGGGGAATCGGCTGCAACAGAGAGAACCTGGGGTGAGGCCACCGATCAAGTGTACGGTCGCCATTCCGGCAACCGAACCGCCGACGGCGGCACAAACCCGCCCACCTCCCCGCCGAAAGCGGGCGGAACCGGTCACAACCGACCGGTTTCACCCGCAAACGCGAGGAGGGTGGGGGCCGGCGATGAGGAACTCATAGGCTGAAGACGATGGTTGACAAAGAGACGATGGTTGCCGACGAGACGATCGAATCAGCGAACGTCAACAAGGTTCTGCTCTGCGCGCCTCGTGGGTTCTGTGCCGGAGTCGAGATGGCGATCAAGGCGCTGGCCTGGATGGTCCGGGCCTTCGAGCCCCCGGTGTACTGCTATCACGAGATCGTGCACAACAAGCTGGTCGTCGATCGCTTCCGGGATCGGGGCGTGGTCTTCGTCGACGACATCTCCGAGGTGCCCCAGGGGCGGCCCATCATGTTGTCGGCCCACGGTTCGGCCCCCGAGGTGGTTGCCGCGGCCCGGGAGCGGGGCAGCTATGTGGTCGACGCCGTCTGCCCGTTGGTGACCAAGGTCCACCACGAGGTCAAGGTCCGGGCCGGCAAGGGCTATCAGATCGTCTACATCGGCCACGAGGGTCACGAGGAAGCGGTGGGCACGATGGCGGTTGCCCCCGACGCCATCCACAGGGTGGAATCGGTGGACGATGTGGCCGCCCTCCCCGACTTCGACCAGCCCACGGCGTTGTTGGCCCAGACCACACTCAGCCACCGGGACTGGGCCGATGTGGCCGAGGCGGCCGGGGAGCGCTACCCCGACCTGTTCACGCCCAGCCGGTCCGACCTCTGTTTCGCCACCACCAACCGTCAGTCGGCGCTGATGGCGGTCGCCGATCGCTGTGACGCCTTCGTTGTCATCGGCTCGGCCAACAGCTCCAACACCAACGCCCTGGCCAAGCTGGCCGGGGAAGCGGGCTGCGAGCGGGTGTTTCGGGTCAACGGACCGGACGAGCTTCCCGACGACCTTTCGGGCACGGTCGGGGTCACGGCCGGAGCGTCGGCTCCGGAGGATGTGGTTGAGGCCGTCATCGCCTTCCTCGACCCGACCGGCGGCGTCGAGGAAGTACGCATCACCGCCGAGGACGAGTACTTCCCCCCACCTCGCAACCTGCGCGAGCTCCTCACGGTCATCGATGTCGTGGCCACCCTCGCCGTCGGCGGTCCGGTCGGACAGCAACCTCCGCTCCAGGATCGGACCATCGGCGCCTCCGATGTGCTGGTGACGCTCTAGTCGCTGCGACACCCGCCTTCGATGGCGCGGCCCGGCCCGGCCGGTATCACGGCTCGATCCCGAACCTGCACCCCGGCAGCAAGCTGGGCCTGATCGTGCAGGCCCTGCAGCGTCCGCCGGAGCTGCTCGGTCAGTGCCATGACCTCCGAGCGCTTCACTCGCCGCGAACCCCGGGCCGGTGTTTGAATGGGCCGTCCGATGACCAGCACGATCTTGGCCGGCCGGATGAACCGGCTGCCCTTGGGCATGGCCCGTTCCGATCCACCGATGCCCACCGGGACCACGGGCACCCCGGCCCGACAGGCCAGGAACGCCGGTCCCTCCTTCATCTTCTCGATCACCGGGCCCTGCTGCCGGGTGCCCTCGGGGAACAGCACCAGGGGTTCACCGGCACCGAGAATGGCCTCGGCGGCGCGAAGGGCGGCCCGATCGGTGAGCGACCGCTCCACCGGGAAGCCGCCCATGGCCCGGAGGAACCATCCGAGGCCAGGGATGGCGAAGTAGTTCTCGGCCCCCATGTAGCGCAGCACCCGGGGCCCGGCCAGTGACACCGCCGGTGTGTCGAGAATGGATCGATGGGCGCCTGGAGCGAGAATGTAGGCACCCCGGCTCGGCACATTGTCCACCCCAATCACGGTGATCCTGAAGACCAGGTGGGCCACCGCGGCCAGCAGGGCCCGGACGATCCGGTACGCGATGCGGGAGGCGGGCGACATCTGGAGTCGGGCCTCGACCGTGGCGGCCGGACCTTGGTCCGACACTGTCGGGGTCGCCGTGCCGCCGGTTCTGCTCCGGTTCACCGGGCGGCACGAACCTTGTCGGCCAGAAGGGTGACGACCTCGTCGATGGTGAGCTCGCTGGTGTCGATAGTGACGGCGTCGTCGGTCTGCCGTAGCGGGTCGTGCTCCCGCCGGGAATCGAACGAGTCCCGGCGGGCCATGTCGGCGGCGACGGTGCCGTAGTCCAGATCGGTCACCTCTTTAGCCCGGCGTTGAGCCCGGACCTCGGGCGAGGCGGTGAGGTAGACCTTGAGATCGGCGTCGGGAAAGACCACGCTGCCGATGTCGCGCCCCTCGAGCACACCTCCGCTGCGACGTCGAGCCCATTCCCGCTGTTGGGACACCAGCTCAGCCCGGACCGCCTGGTTGGCCGCCACCTCCGACACCGCCCGCGACACCTCGGGGCCACGAATCTGGGTGCTGACATCGACCCCGTCGACCAAAACCGAACCGTCGGGTTCCAACAGGATGCGGACATCACGGGCCACTTCGGCTACCGGTTCGCCTCCGTCAGGCTCCAGTCCCCGGGCCAGGACGGCAAAGGTCACGGCCCGGTACATGGCCCCGGTGTCAAGATATTCGAGTCCCAGCGAATCGGCCAGACGCCGAGCCACGGTCGACTTTCCCGACCCGGCAGGTCCGTCGATGGCAATCACCGTGATCGCCCCGTCGTCAGCCATGATCTGCTCCTTTCGCCTTCCCTCCGGCGGCATCGAAACCGCCGCCACCAGGCTCGTTCCCGGTACCGACTCCGCTCCGACCGGCGGGCCGGAGCGACGGTCGATACCTGCGGGCGATCAGTCCGCCCACCAACCGCTCGGCGATGGCGTCGTCGACGACCAGCGTCAACACACCCCGTCGACCCTCACCCGAGTGGCTGATCTCGAGGTCGAGGATGTTGACATCGAGCTCGGCGGCCAGGGTGGTGATAGCGGCCAGCTCACCCGGCCGGTCGGGAATGGGCACCACCACTTCTGCCACCTGTTCGGCCGTGCCGTAGCCGACGGGCAGGTTGAGTCGGGCGGTCCGGGCCTGATCGAGAAGCCGATACAGACCGACCCGATCCCCCTCGTCCACCAGCCCTCGTACACTGCTCAGCGAATCGATGAGTCGGTCGAGCGTCTGGACAATGGCCGTTCGATTGGCCACACAGATGTCGGGCCAAATCGACGGTCGACCGGCCGAGATGCGGGTCATGTCCCGAAATCCGCCGGCGGCAAGGCGAAGCAGGGCCCGATGCTCGACCGAGCCGCTGTCGGCCAGGTTCATGAGAGTAGCGGCGGTGAGATGGGGCACATGGCTGACCTGGGCCACCAGAGCGTCGTGGACGTCGGCCGGGAGGGCGATGGTCTCGGCCCCAAACGATCGCACCAGGCCCCTGATACGGGCGAACACCGCCTCGGCAGTTGAATGACCGGGCGTGAGGACCCACATCGCCCCCTCGAAAAGATCGGGCTTGGCCCCCCTGATCCCATCCTGTTCCGAGCCTGCCATCGGGTGGCCACCCACAAAACGGGGGTGGTCGATCCGCCGACAGATGCCGGCCTTGGTCGAGCCGACATCGGTCACCGCCCCGTCGGTCTTGTCCAGCACTTCGAGTGCGACCTCGGCCACCACTCCAACCGGAACGGCCAGCACGGTAAGATCGGCCTGATGGTCGAAACCGACGGCATCGGCGGCACCGAGAGCCATGGCCTCGGCTTGAGCTTCGAGATTGATGTCGCTCGCCGTCACGTGCCAGCCTTGCAGACGCAGAGCCATCCCGACCGATCCTCCGATCAGACCTGCCCCGACCACATTGGCCCGACCCGGCCGCTGGGGCCGGTCCGAGATCCCCTCGGGAAAGGCCCGGGCCGAAACCGGTCGATCCGATTCATCCGTTTCCGGACTGTCCATGGGTGTGTCGCTGTCGTCGGTCATGCTGTTCACCATTTGTCAACCCGCCGGCATCAACCGTCGGCGAGGCCCCGATCGGCGCCGCCCGGTGCTGCGACCGGATCTCCCTCCGGCCGAGGCTATCGCTCACCGACCATCGATCACCTATCAGCCCCGTTGCCAGCCGAGGTGGTCGCCGTCCTCGGCCAGATCGGGCCGCAAGACGGTGGCGCCCCGCAGAAACACATGGCGAAGCCGGGACCGGGGATGGTCGCACTCCACGTGTAGCAGGATTCGTATACAGCGATCCAGACCTTCGTCGGTGGGCATCTCAGCCACGCACAAGAGCGGTACGTCACCGAACCCGACCTCCCGTAACCCTACAGCCGGTGGTGCCGCGCTCAGGTCCGGGGTGGCCGAGAAAAGGACGCTGATCAGATGGTCCTCATCCAGCCCATTGCGCTCCAGCAGGGCCAACACCAGTTCCACTGTGCGGTCCTTGATGTCGTCGACCGAATCCCGGTCGACGGTGATGGCTCCCCGGAGGGCACGAACGGCCATGGCCTGGGAATCTATCGGTTTCGCCCGGCCGCCCGTTGCAGCGACAGGACTTCGGTGTCCGACAACGGTCGAAACCGTCCCGGCGGCAGCTTGCGATCGACGATGGGCCCGATCCGAGACCGTACCAATCTCTTGACCGGATGTCCGACCGCTTCGCACATACGTCTCACCTGCCGGTTCCGGCCCTCGTGGATGATCAGCCGTAGCACGCCCGTAGCCACGACCGAGACCGCGGCCGGCGCCGTCGGCCCATCGTCCAGTTCCACCCCCTGCCGCAGTGTCCGTAACGCCCCTCGAGACGGTTCACCGCCGTCGACGTGGGCGATGTACTCCTTCTCCACCCCGAAGCGGGGGTGGGTGAGACGGTTGGCCAGATCTCCATCGTTGGTCAGCAACAACAACCCCTCCGTATCCATGTCGAGGCGTCCAACCGGGAAGACCCGGGGCTCGTCCGGCACCAGGTCGATCACCGTAGGCCGACCCTGGGGATCGGACGCCGTGGTCACCACCCCCGCCGGCTTGTTGACCAGGTAGACGACGGTGTCGGGTTTGGTCGACAGCTCCACCCCGTCCACGGCCAGGACGTCCCCTTCGCCGACCCGGTCACCGAGTTCCGCCCGGCGACCGTTGATGGTCACCCGACCATCTCGAATAAGCTCCTCACAGGCCCGTCGACTTCCCAAGCCAATACGGGCCATCACCTTCTGAGCTCGCTCGCCGGCACTCATCGAAGAACCCCGCTCTGGTTCACCGACCGCTCCGGCCAGAACGTTCC
>JAHEJM010000045.1 GCA_024638815.1 Acidimicrobiales bacterium
CCGATGGTGATTCGTTCCGCCTTGAGCGAGTTGGCGGCCTCGCTGAAGCGGTCGACCTCGGCCCGGGTTCGACCCAGGGTCTTGACGATGAGGGCACCGTCGAAGCTCTCGTGGGCCACCGACGAGGTCCGACCGACCTCGGCCTGGGCCCGGGCCGCCGGCCCTTCGACCCGGCGGCTGTAGAGCCGGTTGAGAAAGAACAGGGACGGGAAGAGGGAGAACGCCACCAGGGCGATAACCGGGTCGACCACCAGCAGCGACACGGCGGAGAAGAGGGCGAGGAAACCGGCCCCCAGCGAGAAGGGCAGAGGATGGAGCACATCGGCCATGCGTTCGGTGTCGTTGTCGGCATGGGCCAGCAACTGCCCGGTCGGGGTCTGCTGATGCCAGGCCAGGGGCAGCCCGAGGAACCGCTCGGTCAGCGTGTGGCGAAACGTGACCTGGACCCGTTCCGAGGTCATGCCGGCGAAATAGCGCCGGGCCACCACGCCGGCACTGCGCAGCACGACCACGGCCACGATGCCGAGCGAGCCCCACAAGAGCCAATCGTCGGGAATGTCATCGTCGGCGAACGTGGGGTAGACAAGTCGGTCGGTCACGAGACCCAGGACCACCGTGGAGATCACCGTGGCACCAGCGAATACGGCGGCACCGACGATGGCCACGGCAAATGGCCACGGATGGAGCGACACCTGCTCCCGGATCAAGCGGAAACCGTCGCCCAGGGCTATCGGTTGCTCGTCGCGGTGTTCGGTCATTGGCGCTGGCGTTCGTCGAGGTGGCAGGGAGCCGGTGCCCGTGCGAGGGCAGCCCGACAACCCTACCAGTGGGTGGCGGGCTGGATTTCCCGATTTCCGACCGACGGCTGTGGTTGTGGTCGTGGGCACTAGACTCTGCCGCCATGGCGGGAGTGACGGCGGAACCGGCATCGTGGACCCCGATCGACGCGTTGACCGCCATCGTCGGGGCCGTGGGGGCGGCCGCCGTGGTCTGGGCCCACCGCCAACAGCCGGTGACGGCCACGGTGCTGGCGGCCTGGGTCGGGGTGGCGACCTGGCTGTCGGCCATCGACTTGCGAGAGCGACGGCTCCCCAACCGGATCGTCGGACCTCTGGCCGCCGCCGTGGTCATCGCCGTGGTCGGCGCCGGGGTGCTGACTGATGAACTCGGTCGTGGCGGTCGGGCCTTGACCGTGGGGGCCGTGGCCTTCGTGGTGTGCCTTCTGGCCAACCTGGCCGGGGGTATGGGGATGGGCGACGTGAAATACGCCTTTCCCCTTTTCGCCACCGTCGGCTGGTTCGGGCGGGAGGCGGTGGCGGCCGCGGTTCTGATCACCACCATGGTCGGTGCCGTGGCCGGCGCCGCCGTGTTGGCCATGGGACTGGGTCGCCGATTCCGTTTGCCCTACGGCCCCTTCATGTCGCTCGGTCTGGTCGCCGGACTCGTGGTCGCCGGGCTGGGCCGGTGGTGAACACTGCGCCGGAACCCGGCCGGTCCTTCCGCCGATCGAGCGGAGAGCGCAGGAGGGTTCGGCTCAGGCCGCTGCTGGCGCCATGCGCCGTTCGGCCGCCTGCACGGTGTTCCGCAGCAGCATGGCAACCGTGGTCGGACCGACACCGCCCAGGCGGGGCGTGATCCACGACGCAACCTCACCCACCGACTCGTCGACGTCGGGCAACAACTTCTTGCCCTCCCAGGTGATGCCGCCGCTGACCACCACCGCCCCCGGCTTGATCATGTCGGGAGTGATGAAGCCGGGAATGCCGACGGCGCCGATCACGATGTCGGCCCAGCGGGTGTAGTCGGCCAGGTTCGGGACACGGGAGTGGACCACGGTTACGGCGGCGTCGGCCGCCGAACCCTTGTTGGCCAACAGCAGGGCCATGGGTCGACCAAGGGTGGGACCGCGACCGACGACAACGGCGTTCCTGCCCTGAACCTCGACCCCGTAGTGCAACAGCATCTGCTGGATCCCGGCCGGGGTACAGGGAACCGGGCCGGGCTCCTGCAGCACGAGCCGACCGAGATTGAACGGATGCAGACCGTCGGCGTCCTTGGCCGGATCCATCACGGCCAGTGCCTGGTTGAAATCGAAGCCCTCCGGTACCGGGTGCTGGATGATGTAGCCGTCGACCTCGGGGTTGTGGTTGAAATCCTGCACCGCCTCCAACAGGGCGTCCTGACCGGCGGCGGCCGGGATCCCGTGATGGAACGAGGCCAGGCCGACCTCTTCACAGGTCTCGTGCTTCTTGCGCACATAGCCGGCCGATGGGCCGTCGTCTCCGACCAGGATGGTGCCCAGTCCGGGCGTCACCCCGGCCGCCTTCATCTCCTCGATCCGGGCTCCGGCCTCGGCCAACACGGCCTCCGCCACCGGCTTGCCTTCCAACAGCTGCGCAGTCATTGCCACAGCCTAGGGTCAGCGAGCGCCGCCCACTCGACGACTACCACCCACCCCCGTCGTGCGTTTTCGGGCGAAAGCAGTCATGCCTCACCGCTCTTGCCCGAAAACGCCGTAGGGTTCGGGGGTCCCTGGAGACGGTGTCAGTGACCGTCGTTACTGTCACGTCATGCATTTCGACGACGCAACCAAGGCGCTCGTCGAGCTCGCAGCCTCTCGACACAACGCCTTTCACTCCTCCGAGGTTGCCGACACCATCCCCGCCCGAAGACTCCGAAGGGCGGAACAACGCGGTGAGCTGGTTCGGTTGAGCCCCCGGGTCTGGGCCGTCGCCGCTCTGGGTCACCCGATAGGCCAAGCTGTTCGGGCTGCAACCCTGCAACGACAGGGAGCAGCCGCTTGTCATTGCAGCGCAGCGTGGCTTCACCGGTGGGTTGACCGACCACCCGAGATCCCGCAGATTTGGGTTCCGTATTCGGCCCGGACGAGTGCTGAAGGGGTTTCCCGTCATTGGTGCTCACGGATTGATCCGGCCGTGGACGTGGTGGAGCTCGAGGGCATCCGCACGCTGAGTCAGGCGGCGACGCTGTGCCTGCTCGGTCGTGCCGCATCGCCCAGCTTCGTGGAGCGATGTCTCGACGACTTCACCCGTACCCAACGAATGTCGTGGCTGGTTCAGACTCTCGATCGCCTATGGGCGCCCAACTGTGGCGGGACCACGGTATTGGCGAAGATCCTCGGCGATCCGAAGCGAGTCGACGGAATCACCGACTCGTGGATGGAGCGTCTGGTGGCCAACCTGGTAGCTCGAGTCGGTGTGCCGGAGATCGCAGTCCAGTATCCGGTGTCGGTCGGTGGTAGGGACTATCGGCTCGACGTTGCAGTCCCTTCGATCAAGTTGGGACTTGAAGGTCACAGCAGGAAGTTTCACTGGGGTCCTGACAGGGAAGATGCCGACAACGTCCGCGACTTTGACCTTGCCGCCGCAGGATGGGAGCTTCTCTACATCACCTGGTCCCAGTTGAGCGACCCTGACGCTCTGGTCGATCGAATCGCCAGAGTCGCAAAGGCTCGCAGAGCGCTATTCGCCTGAAGCTCCCGAGGCTCCTCTCCCGATTCGTCTTTGTCTGCGCCACCATCCCCCCGGCGTTATCGGGCAACAGCGGTCAAGGTCGACCGATTCCGCCCGAAAACGCAATGGTGGGGTGTCAGACGCGCAACTGTCCCCCCGGCGTTATCGGGCAACAGCGGACAAGGTCGACCGATTCCGCCCGAAAACGCAATGGTGGGGTGTCCGAGGCGCAACTGACACAAGGTCTGCGTCTCAGTGGCGGAACTGGCGCTCACCGGTGAAGATCATGGCCAAGCCCAGTCGGTTGGCGACGTCGACGACGGCCTCGTCGTTGACCGAGCCACCGGGCTGGATCACCACCGACACCCCGGCCTGGGCCGCCGCCTCCACGCCGTCGGCGAAGGGGAAGAAGGCGTCGGAGGCACAGGCCCCGCCCTTGGCCCGGCCGTTGGCCTTCTGGGCCGCCAGCTCGCCCGATTCGACCCGATTCTGCTGACCGGCTCCGATGCCCCAGGCCACCCCGTCCTTGGCCAGGACGATGGCGTTCGAGCTGACATGGCCGCAGACCCGCCACGCCAGCTCGGCGTCGAAGAGCTCGGCCGGGCTGGGCCGACGGTCGGTGACGATCTCCCACGAGTCCGGCCCGGACACGAACCGGTACGGCTCCTGGATGAGGTAGCTGTCGCTCAGTTGGCGGACCATCGGCCCGGCGTCGGGCGGAGTCGGAGCGATGAGGATACGGGTGTTCCGACGTTTCGATTGCAGCCGCTCGACCACTCCCGGTTCATAGCCGGGGGCGATGATGACATCGGCCTGAGCCGCCGCCTCCATGGCCTCGACCGTGGCGCTGTCGACCACACGGTTGCAGGCCACGATGCCCCCGAACGCCGATCGTTCGTCGCAGGCGAAGGCATGGGCGTAGGCCTCGGCCGGCGTGTCGGCCACGGCCGCGCCACACGGGTTGGCGTGCTTGATGATGGCGCACGCCGGTCCGGCTGACAGATCGTGAACCAGTGTCCAGGCGGCGTCGGCGTCGAAGATGTTCAGATAGCTGAGGGCCATGCCGCTGTGCTGTTCCACCTCGTCCCACCAGCTGGGCGAGTCGGCCACGCGATAGCGGGCCCCGGCCTGGTGGGGGTTCTCGCCGTAGCGCAGATCCTCGGCTTTCTCCAGGGCCAGGTGGTAGGACGCCGGTAGGTTCGACCCCCTGGTCTCGTTGGCGTTGAACCAGTTGGCGATCTGGGCGTCGTAGGCCGCGGTGTGGGCGAACGCCTTGCGGGCCAGGCGATGGCGCATGGCCGCCGAGGTGTTGCCGTTGGCCGCCAGCTCCTCCAGCACCACCGGATAGTCGCCCGGATCGACCAGCACCGTCACGTACTCGTGGTTCTTGGCCGCGGCCCGAACCAGTGTGGGACCGCCGATGTCGATCAGGTCGATGGAGGGATCCTGACCGAACGGATACAGGTTGCCGACCACAATGTCGATCAGGTCCAGGCCGTGAGCCTCCAGGTCCCGGAGGTGGGTCGAATCGCGCCGATCGGCGAGGATTCCGCCGTGGATACGGGGGTGAAGGGTGACCACCCGATGGCCCAACATGGCCGGGAAACCGGTGATGTCGGCCACATCGGTGACCGGAAGACCGGCCTCGGCGATGGCGGCGGCGGTACCGCCCGAGGAGACGAGATCGATGCCCAACTCGTGGAATCGTCGGGCCAAGTCGACGATGCCGGTTTTGTCATAGACCGACAGCAAGGCTCTCATGGCTAAACCCCTACCCGTAGCGGACAGACCTCACTCTAACGGCGCCGGACCGGCGCCATGTCGACCTGTGACGCAGCGAACTGCCCGCGGGGTCACCCTTGACGGTTGGTTCGGCACCGCCTGGTCGGGACGGCGTTCGGAGTCACTCCAGGGCCGGTGCGAGGCAGCCTTCCACTCCCCCGGTTTCATCGGACGGATTGAAGATCCGGGGGATGTCGACATAACCGGATCCCGGGTCCTGCGTGGTCAGATAGCGCTCGATGCCGTCGGCCATGGCGGCGGCCACTGCGTCCAGATACTCGTCGGTCTCGAACAGGGCGGCTTCAGCCGGATTGGCCAGATAGGCCAGCTCGACCAGGGCCGTCACCGTTTCCGGGTGACGGTTGATGCCGAATGCGTCCTCCCCGTTGTCGTCGATCACGGTCACCACTCCGGCATCACTCCGCGACACCCAGTCCACGTCGAATTGGGACAACGCCGCCATCACCTCCTCGTACACCAACCCGCCCAGCCGCTGGGACTCGGCCGAGGTTCCCTGCACATAGACCTCGGTGCCGGGCCGGACGGAGGGGGCGGCCCGAGGAGTGTTGTGATGGATCGATAGCAGGGCATCGGCCTCGAGGGCATCGGCCAGGCGGGCCCGCTGGAGAACCGGAACCCGGTAGTCCCCGGTGCGGGTCAGGGCAACGGAGATCTCCCGATCCTGAAGGGCCAACGCCGTCCGTCGTGCAACCCGGAGGTTGAGTTCGGCCTCGGTCCGCCCTGGTTCGGCCACCGCACCCTGCTCGGTACCGCCATGGCCGGGATCGAGCACCACCCGGACCGACGGCAGCGGCTGGCCCCAGGTGATCTCTGTTTCGATCCCGCACGGCGACTCGACGACATAGCCCGACTCGCTCTGGCCCAGCACCGGGACCACCACCCCGGTCGGGGTGACCACCGCCTTGACACCCCCACGGGCCGGGAAGATGCCCGACCCCGTCCCATCGCCCGAACCCACGTCGACCAGCGGGTTGTCGTCACTGGCCAACATCTCACCGGGGGCGATGACCGGTTCGTCGATCTCGAACGGGGCCGGTTTCCTCGTCTCGGTGGTGGTCGCCATGCCGATCCCGGCATCGACGGCCGACGCGTCGTCGAGCAGCACCGGCCGCTGCCCGGCGCAGCCGACGATGGCGGCACCACCGAGGACCGCGACCATCATCATGATGAGTGATCTCAACGACACGATTCGAGTGGCGGCATTGAACCGTTGCGCTGCTAAAGCGAAGCCACGATCTGGGCCATGAGCTCGCCGGCCTCGGTCGGGTTCTCCCCCACCATGACCCCGGCATCCCTCAGCGCCTCCATCTTGGCCTGGGCCGTACCCTTGCCGCCGGACACGATGGCGCCGGCGTGGCCCATCTTCTTGCCCGGAGGAGCGGTCACCCCGGCCACATAGCTGGCAACCGGCTTGGTCATCGAGCTCTTGATGAACTCGGCTGCCTCCTCCTCGGCCGAGCCTCCGATTTCGCCGATCATCATGACCGCCCTGGTCTCGGGGTCGGCCTCGAACCTTTCGAGGCAGTCGATGAAGGTGGTCCCGGGTACCGGGTCGCCGCCGATACCGACGCAGGTGGTGACCCCGATGTCCTTCTGCTTCAGCTCGTAGAGAGCCTGATAGGTGAGGGTGCCGGAACGGCTGACGATGCCCACCGGGCCGCCGGCCTTGGCGATGTGACCGGCGGTGATGCCGATGTTGCACTTGCCGGGGCTGATGATGCCGGGGCAGTTCGGGCCCAGCAACTGGGTGTCGGGATGATCATTACGCAACTTGTTGTAGAAGTAGGCCTCTTCGTGGGCCGGTACCCCCTCGGTGATGGCCACGATGAACTCGATGCCGGCCTCGGCCGCCTCGATGACCGCGCCCCTGACCCCGGGGGCGGGAATGAAGATGCAGGTGACGGTGGCCCCGGTGGCCTCCTTGGCCTCGGCGACGTTGGCGTAGATGGGGATGCCGTCCACGTCGGTGCCGGCCTTCTTGGGGTTGGTGCCGGCCACGACGTGGGTGCCGTAATCGCGGTTGAGCAGGCCGTAGTAGCGGCCCTGGGAACCGGTGAGGCCCTGGTAGATGACCTTGGTGTTCTCGTCGACGAAAATGCTCATGGTTCTCGGTCTTCTCCTCGGTCTCTACTCGGCCAGCTCGACGGCCCGGCGGGCGGCGTCGAGCATGGTCTCTTCCATCATCAACCTGTCGCTCAGCTTCGGCTCGAGAATGGCTCGACCCTCGGCGGCGTTGGTACCGTCGAGACGGATCACAATGGGAGCGTCGATGTCGACCCGCTCCATGGCCTCGACGATGCCGTTGGCCACCTCCTCGCCCCGGGTGATGCCGCCGAAGATGTTGATGAGAATGGCCTTGACGTCGGGATCGTTGTTGATGACCTCCAGTGCACCGGCCATGACATCGGCATTGGCTCCGCCACCGATGTCGAGGAAGTTGGCCGGCTTACCCCCGACCTGGTTGACCATGTCAACGGTGCTCATGGCCAGACCGGCCCCGTTGGCGATCACCCCGACCGTTCCCTCCAAGCCGACGTACTGCAGACCTTTGTCGTGGGCCGCCTGCTCCCGCTCGTCCCGGGGCTGGGTCTTGTCGTACTGCTCGTAGTCGGGATGCTCGTAGATGGCGTTGCCGTCGAGGGAGACCTTGGCGTCGAGGGCGTGAACCTCACCGGTGGGCTTCAAGATCAGGGGGTTGATCTCGACCAGGTCGGCGTCACCCTCGACATAGGCGGTGTACAGCTTCATCAAAATGTCCACCGCTCCATCGGTGGCCTGAGGGTTGAGCTTGGCCGCTTCGACCCAGGACCGGCACTGGTCCTCGATCAGGCCGACGGTGGGATCGATGTGGATCCTGGCGATGGCGTCGGGATTCTCATCGGCCACCTTCTCGATCTCCACCCCGCCCTCGGACGACAACATGCCCAGGTACTTCTTGGCCGAGCGATCGAGGGTGAAGCTGGCGTAGTACTCCTCGGCGATATCCGACGCCTTCTCGACCCAGATGGTCCTGACGATGTGACCCTTGATGTCGAGGCCGAGGATGTTGGAGGCGTGGGTTCGGGCTTCCTCGGTGTTCCCGGCCAGCTTGACCCCGCCGGCCTTGCCCCGGCCCCCGGTGTGAACCTGGGCCTTGATCACCACCGGATACCCGATTCGATCGGCGATGGCCACGGCGTCGTCGACGTTGTCGGTCGCCTCACCGTCGGACACCGGTATTCCGTACTTGGCAAAGAACTGCTTGCCCTGATATTCGAGTAGATCCACTGGGGCCTCCATCGTTTGCGCCCGGGCCACCGCCCGGGTTCTGCACGCCGCCCCGCTCCCGGGGACGCCGGTGATCACGTGCCCGATACTATCGGGAGGCTCCGCCTCCCAGCCTCCTGCTGATGGAGCCGACTTCGCCGACACTCACACCGATCCGCCCAGTCAAGCACCTCCGGTGCGATTCGGCGTCCCCTCGTCGGCAAACACCCGCCATGGACTGATCCGCCGTCGGGTTTGGGCATCGTGGTCGGCGCCGGCCGTTCAGTGGTCGTGGAGGCGAGGCCAACGGACAAGTGGCGGACGGCACAGCCACGTCCGACAAAACCCATCGCCTCGGTACCGGGTTACGACGTCGACCCGGCGATACTGGGAGACCGGAACGTTCACAACCAGAAGCAGGACGCAACCGCCACGGCGCGGTGAACGAAACAACGGACATGCCGGTAGCCCAAGGAACGAACACAAGCGCCCGTCAGGCCATCCTGGTCGCCCTCGGCGGTCTGGCCGGGTTGGCGGCCATTCTCTTCGTGGTGGTACGAGCCGGCCAGCTCGGAGGCGGGGGCACCGAGATCCCGGTCCAGCTCGGAGAGCCGGTCTTCCCCGTGGGCAACGTGGATGAGTTGGCATCGCTCATCGGCGAGACCGAACCACTGCTGTTGCCCGACGCCTCCGGCGGCGACCGCGACATCATCGTCAACCATGTCGGCGACGAGCCCGACGAGGGCTGGGTGGCCTTCGCCGCCCGACCGCTGACCGCGTCTCGGGACTGTTTCGTGCAATGGCAAGCCGGCGCCGAGATCTTCGTCGACAGTTGCGACGGCACCGAGTATCCGGCCGACGGATCCGGTCTGCAGCAGTTCGGCACCCTCATCGACGGTGACGGATTGCTCCGGATCAACCTGAACGTGACCTCCTCATGATCGTCCCGGTGAGCGCTCCATGACACTCCTGGCCCAGCTGACCGATCTCCACATCGTCGACCCGGTTCAGGTTGCGGCCGAGGGCCGGGAACTCTACGTCGACAACAATCGCCGGTTGGAACTCGCCATCGATCGTGTCGTGGCCGAGACCGTTCCCCCCGACGCCGTGATCCTGACCGGGGACCTGACCGATCTCGGTACACCGACCGAGATGGCGGTGCTGACCGAGCGGCTGGCCCCGCTGACCATGCCGGTGCTGGCCGTCCCCGGCAACCACGACCGGCGCGACACGTTCCGGGACACCTTTGATCTGCCGTGGGCCTCGGAGAGCAATCTCAGCTGGGTCGTCGATGTCGGCTCGGTGCGGATCATCGGGCTTGACACCGTGGTCGCCGATCGGGACCGGGTTCACAGCCTGCACGACATGCAACACCACGGCGAATTCGATGACGAGCGGGCCCACTGGCTGGATCGGGCGCTGGGCGAGGCCTCCGACCGACCGACCATGATCGCCATGCACCACCCCCCGTTCGTCACCGGGATCGGCTGGATGGACGCCATGGGCCTGCGGGGAGCCGACCGGTTCGCCGAGGTCATCGCCGATCGACCGCATCTGACCAGGATCGTTGCCGGTCACATCCATCGCACCATCACGGCCACCATCGGCGGGGTGACGGCTTCGACATCGGTGGCCACCGTGCACCAGGTGGAACTCGACCTTGCACCGGGCGCCCCGGTTCAGATCGTGTGCGATCCGCCGGGCTACACCCTGCACCGGTTCAACCGGCAGGGCCGATGGATCTCCCACGTACGCCACTTCGACACCGGCAGCCCGGTCATCAATCCGACCTGGGCCGACTGAACATCGGCGTTCACCGGCCGAACGACGGCCAACACCCGGTGACCAGACCCCCGTCGCCTTCACGGGCCGATCCGGATCACGGCGACGACGGCCTGATGGTCGCTGCCGGCCCGGCCGTCCCGAGCCAGCGCCAGCGGCTCCAGGTGGGGCGAGCCCGGCCCGTCGTCACCGTCCGCTTCCCGGGCCTGTCCCGGGGCTCGGACCAGCACATGATCGAGATGCAGCAACGACGGACCGGGGAACGGCGTCCAGGTCAGGCCGGTGCCGCACCCCACCTCGGTATGGCTGTCCCGGTATCCGGCGGACAGCACCGATCGGAAGCGACGGTGGGCGGCCGAGGCATTGAAGTCGCCGACCAGAAGGTCGACGTCGAGCGATGCCAGCTGCTCGAGCTCCCGTTTCCAGCGCCGGACCCGGGCCGATGAGGTGGGGGCCGTGGTGTGCACCGCGGCCAAGGTGAGCGGCCGGGACGGATGTTCGACGGTGAGGACGAGAACGGGATTCCGCTCGCTCGATTCGATCTCGAACACATTCGACACCGGCCATCGGCTGAGCACAGCCATGCTCAAGGTGCCGGCGGCCCCGTTGGATTGGATGTGCCATCGGCCGTCGGTTCGGTCGGCCACGGCCCGGGCGAAACCGTCTTCGGCCTCGGCCAGCACGGCGATATCGGGATCGATCGATTCCAGCTGCTCGGCCACCAGGCCTGGTGAGCCGTCCTTCCACAACACGTTGTGGCTGTACATGACGAGGCGATCAGGACCCGTGGCCGTGTCGGCCACCACGGCCTCGGCCGACCGGCATCGGCTCAGAAGTCGGGACGGCGAGATGTCGGTCGCCAGACCGGCCACCAGCACCGACCCGGCGATCACGGCGGCGCCGGCGGCGACCGCCGACGGCACTCGAACCGGCACGGTGAGACCGACGGCGACGGCCGCCACCGCACCGAGGATGATGACCATCACGGGCGCGGCCATGGCCAGGCTGATGAGAAGCGGGCGACCGACATCCCACCATCGCAGACCGAGTGACAGCACGGCGGCCGCCAGCAGAACCAAGGTCAGGTTGCGCACGGGCCGATGAGTGTACCCTCCGATTGCCGGATCTCTTGGGGTCGGCGGCTCGTGACGTTGTGACAAGAGTCGGCGACCCCGGGAGATCCTGCCGAATCGCACCGAGAGTGCTTGATTCAGCCGATCGGTAGGAGGGCCGACGAAGTCGGCTCCACCAGCCGGAGGCGGGGAGGCCGAGCCTCCCGCTAGTGTTGAGGGTGCCGTGGAAGCTGCATCATCCGACAAGGGGCCAGGCATGGGAGCCGGGAATCACCAGGCCGGTCTGACCGCCGTGATCTTCGACATGGACGGGGTCTTGTTGGAATCGGAGTCGCGATGGAGAATCGCCGAGGCCGAGGCCGCAGCCCGATTGGGACTGCCCCACACCGAGGCCGATTTCGAAAAGACCATGGGTGTACGGATGCGGGACATCGCACGCCGGTGGTACGGCGAACACCCGTGGTCCCCGATCCCCGACCCAACCCCCGATGAAGTGGCCGACCAGGTCATCGACCGGGTCATCGAGCTGGTGGCCGACGCCGAGCCCCTGCCCGGGGTGGTGGAGGCCATCGACCTGATGCACGAGCTGGGCCTTCGAATCGCCCTGTGCTCGTCATCGGATGACCGGCTCATCACCGCCGCCACCGAGGCCCTGGGCCTGGCCGACCGGTTCGAGTTACTGCACTCGGCCGAGCACGATCTGCATGGCAAACCCCATCCCGAGCCCTATCTTTCCACCGCCTCCAAACTGGGCCTGGATCCAAGCCGCTGCCTTGCCGTCGAGGATTCGTTCGCCGGTTGCCTGTCGGCCAAGAGCGCCGGTATGACCGTGGTGGCCGTCCCCCATCCGACCCAATGGGGCAGTGCTCGATTCGGCTTCGTCGATCTGATGCTCACCACATTGGAGCACCTCGATGCGACGGCCATGGCCCGGCTCGAGGTCGGCACCCCGTCGCCATCGCTGTCCCGACCCCGCTTCCACCTGGCCTTCCCAGTCGACGATCTCGACCGGGCCCGCTGGTTCTACGGCGAGGTGCTGGGCTGCCGGCCGGGTCGGTCCGACGACACCTGGATCGACTTCGACCTGTGGGGTCACCAGATCGTGGCCCACCTCGACCCGTCGGGCCCTCGCAGCCCGGCCACCAATGCGGTGGACGGCCATGAAGTTCCGGCGTCGCACTTCGGCCTGGTCCTACCCCTCGGGGCCTGGCATCACACCGTGGCCCGACTTCGCCAGGCCGACATTCCCTTCCTCATGGAACCGACGGTTCGATTCGAGGGGTTGCCGGGGGAGCAGCACACCTGTTTCGTGCGTGATCCCGCCGGGAACGCCCTCGAACTCAAGGCGTTCGTCGATGACCGTCAGGTTTTCTCGGTCGACTGATCGCCGACTTCGAGCTCGACGGACCGCCGACCGGCCACGGCGTCGAGGATGTTGACCCCGGTGGCGGTCTCGATCTGCTCGGCGATGGAGACCACGGCGGCCGGCAACTGCCGGGCAACCCCGCCGATGCCGCCGCCTCCGTCGCCATTGCCGCTGTCGATGACCGTGACCTTGTCGATGTCGATGTCGGACACCGTCTCCACGATCATCTCCACCAATTCGGGCAACATC
Source organism: Acidimicrobiales bacterium (assembly GCA_024638815.1). Lineage (GTDB taxonomy): Bacteria > Actinomycetota > Acidimicrobiia > Acidimicrobiales > SZUA-35 > JAHELU01. The sequence goes on from JAHEJM010000045.1 coordinate 12,993, forward strand.
TTCAACATCAGGATGTCACGAGCCTCGGGTCCGGCCTGCGCCCACTCGTCACTGAGCCGCTGGAACACCTCGACCTCGGCCTTGCCGTCCTCGATGATGCGGGCGGCCCGACCCTCGGCCTGGAGACGGGCCGCTTCGAGCTGAGCCCGAGCCGGCTCCAGCACGTCGGCGGTCAGTCGGCGACGCTGAAGTTCGATGCGCTCCTGTTCCAGCATCTGCTCGGCTTCGACCTTGGCCAGTTCGGCCGTGACCTCGGCTCGACGCTCAGACGACTCGCCCTCGGCGTGGAGTTCGGCTTCGCGAACCCGTAGTTTGTTCTGTTCCTCGGCGATAACCAGATCGGTGTTGACCCGGGCCAGCTCGGCTCGACGACGACCCAGAGCCTCGGCCTCCTCGGCCTCGGCAGTCTGATCGGCCTCGGTCTGACGAGCCTCCCGCAGGACGTTGGCGGTGCGACGTCGACCGACGGCCTCCAGGTAACCAACCTGATCGGTGACGTTCTGGATCTTCAGCACATCGAGTTCGAGCCCGAGTGTACGGATGTCATCGTCGGCCTCGTCGATCAAGGTCTGGGCGAATTTGAGCCGATCCTCGTTCACCTCCTCGGGAGTGAGGGTTGCCAACACGCCACGGAGGTTGGCTTCCAGGTTCTCCCTGGCAATCTGCTGAATGTACTCCGAGGATCGACCCAGGAACCGCTCGACCGAGTTCTCCAGGATGCCTTCCCGAGATGACACCTTGATGTTGGCCACCCCCTGCACGTCGAGGGGAATGGCGCCCTTGGAATAGGCACCGATGACTTCGACGTCGATGGCGATGGTGTTGAGGTCCATGTAGTCGACCTTCTCGAGCAACGGGATACGCAGGGTGCGACCACCCTTGATCACCCGGTAGCCGACGTTGCGGCCGTCGGGCAGAGCTCGAGATCGGCCGGAGACCACCGCCACCCGATTGGGGGGACAGATGATGATCAGGCTGCGAACCGCGGCGGCCACGGCCAGGATGATGGCCACGACGAAGACGGTAACTATCAGTGTCCATTCCATGTGCTAACCCTCGCTTGGTTGGGCTTTGTGAAGAGTTCGGGGAGTTGTAGATCGTGTCAGTGATGTTGGAAACACCGGGTGTCGAATGAGACTTCGTGGTCGAACAGGTTCTTGGATGCCGTTCACCCGTCGGAGCCTCCTTCGAGTTCGATTATGGAGGCAACCCGGGCGATGCCCTGGTCGACCTCGACCACGACCACCGGATGACCGGCCTCGTAGCTGTGGTGACCATCGTAGGACTCGGCCACCAGATACTGGGGTTGTTCGCCGATCTCGACCCGGATCCGGCCCCGACGGCCGGCCTCGATGGGCACGGTGACCGACCCCCGTCGACCCTCGAATCCGGCGGCCGGAAGCTGTGACGTGATCTCGCTGCTCTTGAGCAGGCCGAAGATGACCGAGTTGGCGGCAGCGGCGACGACCCCCAGCAGCAGTGCGGTGAGAAACGTCACCACCACGCTGTAGTCGAGGGCGCCGAACAGCAGCCCGGCGGCGCCGAAGAACGTGGAGAAGAACACGGCGGAGCGAAACGAGAGCAGGCTGCCGACGATGGCATCGGCGGCGTCGAGCCCGCCCGAGACACCCTGACTCCCGTCGTAATCCGAGTCGACATCAGCGTCGAAGTCGCCTTCGAAATCAGCATCGAAGTCGGTGTCGGTGTCGAACTCGACATCGGTGTCGGTATCGAGGCCGCCGAGAATCATGGGAATGAGAAAGGCACCGCCGAAGATCGCCGATGCGAGATAGATCCAGAACATGCTTACTCACCTCTTGTTTCAGTCAAGGCCGGCCAGAACTTTTTCCACTCCTTGGTTGACCTGCCGCCAGTCTTCGATCCACTCGGCCAGAACGGCACGGCCGAGATCGGTGGCGTGATAAACCTTTCGAGCCGGCCCGCTGTCGGAGGCAACCAACTCGGCCTCAGCCAGCTCATGCTTCTTCAACCGTTTCAATACCAGATACATGCTGGCCTCACTACCGGCCGGAAGGCCGGCATGTTTCAGACGCTGCAACAGCTCGTACCCGTAGGACGGCCGGACCACGAGCGAGGCGAGAATGCACATGTCGAGCACCCCGCGCATGAGCTGGGCGTGGTGCCCATCGGCGTTGCCTACCATGCATTGATCATTACACAAGTCTGTTAAATAGTCAACAGCATTTGGTAGCTAAGTCCATTAGCTACCACTTCCATTAGCTACCACAGAGAACGACCGGCGATCGATGCGACCGGTGCCGGCCCGAGTAGGGTCGGAGTATGACCGTGGCACCGCTGCAGATACTGGTGACCAACGACGATGGCCTCGACTCGCTCGGCCTCCATGAGCTGGCCCGGGCCATGCTCCCCCACGGCACGGTGACCGTTGTCGCTCCCGATCGTGAGTTCTCGGGATCGGGGGCTTCCATCGGCACCATCCTCGACAACACGCCGGAGGTTCATCGGGCCAGGATCGATGGCATCGACACCGTTTGGTCCGTGTCCGGCCCCCCGGCATTGTGTGTGCTGTACGCCCGCCTCGGAGCGTTCGGGTTCACGCCCGATCTGGTGGTCAGCGGCATCAATCCGGGGGCCAACGTCGGCCGGGCCGTCTACCACTCGGGAACCGTCGGGGCCGCCCTCACCGCACGGACCGGCGGTATCCCCGGCGTGGCCGTGAGCCAGGCGGTCAACGCCGGCGCGGTGGAGGGCCAGGCGTGGCGCGACATCGTCGCCGATCTCGACTGGAACACCGCCTCCACCATCGCCTCCCATTTGGTGGGGGGCATGATCGCTGCCGACCTGGTCGGGCCCGGAGTCTCCGAACAGCTCCGGACCGACGCGCCGGTGCTCAATGTCAACGTGCCCGACCGAGCGCTGTCGGAGATCACCGACTGGTCGTGGACATCCCTCGGGATCTCGCCCAGCCAATCGATGAGATCGGTCACGCTGATCCCCAAGGCCGGCCACGTCGACTCCTACCAGGTGGAGTTCGACTTCGGCCCCGGCACACGGCTCGAACCCGGCACCGATACCAGTGCCATGGCCGATGGCGTGCTCTCGCTGACGTGGCTGAGCCGAATCGACGCCGTGAACGGTGAAAGCTCGGCGATCGACACCACCGTTTCGTCGTGGGTGGAACGGGTCCTGGGTCGCCCCGGCTGAAGCCGGATCAGCCCGACCGAACCCCGATCACGGCGTCTCCACCAGCAGTACTCGGTCCGGATCGAACTCGCCGAGTTCGATTTGGGCCGTCTGTCCCGTCGCAAGATTGAACAGATCGATGCCATCGGCGTGGGCCACCACCACCACGTCGCCGGAGGCCACCGCGGTGGGCGAGCCGGTCCACGACACATCGGACAGCCGCCGGGCCGCCACCAGGTCATAGATCCCCTTGGAACTCAGGCCCAGGATCCGATTGCCGCCGTCGATGAGGCGATACTCCCGGAGCTTCCAGACATCGATGTCCAACGGTATGGTTTCCCAGTTCGCACCGTCCTGGTTCAGATCGTAGGCCGCAGACTGACACGTCCCGGGATCGTCACAGCTGTAGCCGATCGCAGTGTCCCGGCCGGCGGCAAAGATGTAGCCCTCCTGGCGTTTCACCCACGAGCCATCGATGCGCTCGTAGATCCCACTGCCGATGGCCGACGCCACTTCGGGGCTGCCCACGGCGATCTCGAGAGTGACATCATCCTCCAACTCGCCATCGGACAGCCTGATGCGCTGCCACCGGATTTCACCGCCGGCGATGGGCCACCAGACCGCCGTTCCGTCCCGGGAAACAACGGGAATCGGGGGATCACCGGGGGCGGTCGCCCAGAGAACGCCGACGGGGTCATCGACCCGGCGGAGGGTGAACGGGATGGCGGCCAGATTGTCCTGCGGCAGTGAGTAGAGTACGCCATTGCGGTACAAGATCAGCCGGTCCTGGTGGGCGGTGACAGGAAAGCCCAGACCACGAGCCCGGGTCCGTTGGCCGGTTGTCAGATCGATGTGCTCGACATCATCGCCGTCGCCGATGTACAACGCCAAACCGTCGGCGGCGAAGGCCCCGATGTCGACGGCATCAAGTGGCCGGACCCGCAGCTCGAAGGTTACCGCGTCCGCCACGTCGTCGGCGGCGACGTTCGAGGATTCGTCCGGATCTCCGTCACCCGATTCGTCCAAACTCGAATCCGATCGACCCAACATTGCCGGTTCCGATGACTCGTCGGACTCCTCGACCGCCGACCCGGTGTCGTCCTGCTCGGCCGACGGTGCCCGGGCCAGGGCCCAGGCCGACAGGGCGGCCACGGCGGCGAGAACCACCAGGACTCCTCGCCGAAACTCACCCCGACGGACCTCGCCGGTCGCTTCGGTTCGGTCTTCGCCCCGATCGCGGGCCAGCTGATCGATGAAGGTGACGTCATGGTCGCCGTCAAGGCCGGCGACGGCCAACCCGCACCGTGGACAAAACGCGGCTCGATCCGGAAGGGGATTGCGGCAGCTTGTGCAGGTACGGGTGTCGTCGAGCACGGTACGGCCAGGATAGGGCCGCTCGAATGTGGCTGTCAGGTCGACCGCTCCGGTACCGTCATGATTGATGGCAGACGGTGACCGCTTCAATATCCGAAACCTGACCAGACCTCCGGATCTGTCCAGGGGTGAGGATCCCGACTATCGATTCACCCTGGCCAACGAACGGACGTTTCTGGCCTGGGTCCGAACCGCCCTGGCTCTGGTGGCCGGAGGCCTGGCGGCAATTCACCTGATCCCCGACGCGCTGGGGTCAGAAGTGCTCGGCGTGCTGTTGCTGGCTCTGGCCTTTCTCACCGCAGTCAGCTCGTACGTGCGGTGGTCACGGATCGAGAACGCCCTCCGGGCCAACGCAACGCTCCCCCACTCCCGTATTCCCCAGATCATCGCCTACGCCGTGGCTCTGGTGGCCGTGGTCACCGCCGGCCTGTTCATCATCCAGGTCTTGATCGAATGACCAGCTGGCGGGGCAAGCCGCTGCCCAAGCCCGACACCGTGTTCGATGTCGGGCTCCAGCACGAGCGGACCACCCTGGCCTGGGAACGGACCTCGATCAGCCTTGTGGTGGCCGGAACCATCGTGGCCCGGTGGGCGGCCGAGGACGGCCTGTACGTCCACGCCGCAGTCGGGGCACTGATGGCGTTTACCGGTGTGGGAGTCCTTGTCTGGTCGGGCCACAACTACGCCAACCTGCATGAACCGCTTGAGGCGGGCGAGACCCCGGTCCATCCCTACATCACCCGGGTCGTGGGGTGGGCGACCACCATCGGCAGCTTCGCAGCGCTGACCCTGGGCATCATCCTGGTCATCCGCCGCGAGTTCGGCTGACCCCGACCCGATCGAGGCCGGTCCACTTCGCGCAGCTCAGACCAGCAGCACCGTCGACACCCCGCCTGCGATCGAGACCGGCAGCAGATAGCGCTCCTCGTTGCCCTCGTCGGTCACCACCACTCCCCTGTCGCCGGGGGCCAGGCGATAGGGGCCCGACACCGGCCCGGCGGCGACGAAGTCGAGTTCGAGCCGACGCCAGGTTCCCTGCAAGCCCGATCGATCCCAGTACTCGATGTCCCCCCGGGCAACATCTGGGAGGAGAACGACCCGGGCACTGATCGGACCGTCGGCCCCGTCCCGGTCGGGTCGCAGTGACAGGAGCCGCCGGCCGGGCAGTGTCGGGGCGGCGGCGTCAAGCGCCACCACAGCCGATCCGGGAACGATGGCGATGAGCTCCGACCGATCCAACTCGGCCCCGCCCGCAGACGACGTGACCCCCACCACCCGAAGACCGAGATCGAAACGATCGACATCTCCGGTGGCCAGATCGATCCGATGGAATGACCGATGGTTGCCGGCAATCAGGTACTCGTGGCCGAGGCGACTCAGATCCTCGAGCACGCCGGCCGGTACCGGTGTCTCGGGAATCGTTGTCTCTGCGGCCACCCGGTCGGTGGAGAGTGCGTCCGGCGGCGACGACGCGATCGAAGCCGGGATCGAGGGCGTGGTCGATGCCAACCGGTTGGTGGGCGCCGTCGGTACCGGCGGGCTCATGGACACCGTCGATGCCGGCGAACTCGTGGACGCCTTCGATGCCGGCGCCGCGGACTCCGGTGACGTCCTCGGGACCAGCATGACCTTCTCCGGACGGAACCGCAGCGGTATCGAGACCGGGTTGTGGAAGCTGTCACCGTTTCGGTGCCGCACCAGTACCGCCTTTCGATCCAGCTCCGAGGCCGGCCCGACCAGAAGTCGGCCGTCGTCGGCGGAGTCGGTGGGCCGGCCGATCCATTGGGCCAGCCACCGTTTCGACTCCTCGGTCTCGATCGGGGTCGGCGCCGGTTGCCGTCGTCCCGATGACAGGTCGATGTCGACCACGGCCCGAACCAGGGCAATGCCGTCCATGCGGAGATGACCGACCCGGATGGCGCCCTCATCGAGGCGCTCCACGGCGTAGTACGCGGTGTTGACCGGGTCCCTGGCGTCGAGGGGCCAGCGAAACAGTTGGCGCCGGGGACCGGCAGGATCGTGGATCGAGACGGCGTAGATCGGCTGGGGTGCCTGTCCGGCCAGGATCAGTTCGCCCCCGGCCCCATCGGCGCCGACCACGGCCTGGGGATAGCCCTCCAACCGGTAGCCGGTGACATCGCCGTCAACCAGGTCGATGCGGGCCAGCTCGTTCCCGTCGGAGGCCACCACGTACCAGTCGTAGGGTTCACCCAGTGGCGGTCCTTCACCCTCGACGGCGTACAGGGCCGGAGCCGGCCGGTTGGCCACCACCAGGTCGAGCATCAGCCGACCCAGGTTGGGGGAGGCCACGGTGGTGGGGACCATCACGCTCCAGCCCACGATGGCGGCCACGGCCAGGCCGGCGATCCAGCCGGCCGATCGGCGGATGGGGCCGGCGCGGGGCCTCACCGTCGATCGGAGGCCGGCGAGTAGCGAACGGTGACGGGACTTCCCGGCCTGGAGTCGGGCATGAGGGCGACCTCGGTGTTCCTTTCACCTCCAGGATACCGAAACGGGCTACACCTTCTCCAGCGGAGCCCAGGCCAGCAGCAGGGTCTTCTGGCCGACGGAGGAGAAGTTGACCACCACCTCGGTCTTGTCGCCGGTGCCGTCAACGCCCAGTATCACGCCGTCGCCCCACTTCTTGTGGACCACGTCGTCACCGATCTTGAGGTCGAGGCCGTTGGTCCTCGACGGTACCGGACCTCGGGGCTTGAGGGCGGTATCGACCAGACGGTTGCGACCGCCGAAGCCGGCGGCCGCCGCCCCGGCCCGGCCACCACCACCCCGGGATCCGTAGGAACCGCCGCGTCGGTTGTCTCGTGACCCCGGAGCATCAGCCAACAGCCCGGACGGCACCTCGTCGAGGAATCGGCTGGGTGGGTTGTAGTTGGACTGACCGAACAGCATGCGGGACCAGGCGTTGGTGAGATACAGACAGTTCCGGGCTCGGGTGATGCCGACATAGGCCAGCCGCCGCTCCTCCTCCATCTCGTCGGGGTCGGTCATGGACCGCATATGGGGGAACACTCCGTCCTCCATGCCGATGATGACCACCACCGGAAACTCCAGGCCCTTGGCCGCATGGAGGGTCATGAGGATGACGGCCGAATCGTCGTCGTCGAGGGAGTCGACGTCGGTCACCAGGCTGATCTGCTCCAGGAACTCGTCCACGGTCTCGAACTGGCGGGCCACCCCGACCAGCTCCTGGAGGTTCTCGAGGCGTCCCTCGGCCTCGATCGAGCGGTCGTCCTCCAGCTCGGCCACATACCCCGTGTCGCGGAGAATGATCTCGAGCGCATCCCCCGGCCCTTTGTCGAGGGCCTCGGTGAAGCCGTCCATGAGCTCGAGGAAGGCGGCAATGCCCTTGAGCGAGCGCCCGGCCACCCCGGCGTCGGAGGCCCGACGCAGCCCGTCGATGAAGGCCATGGCGTGGGTCCGGGCGTAGGCCTCGACCCTGCCCACCGTGGTGTCGCCGATTCCCCGCTTGGGCACGTTGAGGATGCGCTTGATCGACACCTCGTCCGACGGATTGGCCGCCGCCTTGAGATAGGCCACGGCGTCCTTGACCTCCCGACGATCGTAGAACCGGGTGCCGCCCACCACCTTGTAGGGGATGCCGACCCGCATGAAGTACTCCTCCAGCACCCGGGACTGGGCGTTGGTGCGGTAGAACACGGCCATGTCGCCCCACCGGAAATCGCCGGTGTCGTGGAGCTGGGCCAGCTCGCCGGCCACGAACTGGCTCTCGTCCACCTCGTCGTCGGCGTGGTAGCGGATGATCTTGTCACCACCCACGACCTCGGTCCACAGGTTCTTGGGCTTGCGACCGAAGTTATTGGCGATGACGGCGTTGGCGGCGTCGAGGATGGTCTGGGTCGAGCGATAGTTCTGTTCCAGCAGCACCACGGTGGTGTCGGGGAAGGCGTCCTCGAACTCGATGATGTTGCGGATGTCGGCCCCCCGGAACCCGTAGACCGACTGGTCCGAGTCGCCAACCACGGTGACGTTGCCATGCTGTTCACCGAGACGAACCACCAGCTCGTTCTGCACCCCGTTGGTGTCCTGGTATTCGTCGACCAGCAGGTGCCGGAACCGGCGCTGGTAGTAGGCCAGGGTCTCGGGTGATTGCCGGAACACCTTGACCGTGTTCAACAGCAGATCGTCGAAGTCCATGGCCGAAGCCTGCTGGAGCCGTCGCTGATACTCGATGTAGACATCGGAGGCCCGGCGCTCCATACCCGACTCCACCCGGGCCTGGAAGACGGCCGGATCCAGCCCGTCGTTCTTGGCCGCACTGATGATGCCGTGTACGGCCCGGGGCTGGTAGCGCTTGGGGTCGAGGCCGAGATCACGGATGACGTAGCCCACCATTCGAACCGCGTCGGCCTGGTCGTAAATGGTGAAATTGGACGGGAACCGGATGATGTCGGCCTCCCGCCGGAGGATGCGCACACACGCCGAGTGGAAGGTGGACACCCACATCTTGTCGGCCACGGGACCGACCAGGGCCGCCACCCGCTCCTTCATCTCGTTGGCCGCCTTGTTGGTGAAGGTGATGGCCAGAATCTCGAACGGCGAGAAGCCCTGATCGATAAGCCAGGCGATGCGGCGGGTCAGCACCCTGGTCTTGCCCGACCCGGCTCCGGCCACCACCAACAGCGGCCCCTCGGGATGGGTGACGGCATCGTGCTGGGCCGGATTCAGCCCGTCGAGAATCGGGGAGGACGACATCATTGTCATTCAACCCTACTCGGCGTCGATCAGTCATCGCGAGTATCGATCGAATCGCCCACCCATCCCCGTTGTGTGCGCTCACGGCCTCGAATCCGAGCGTGTCCCGCAACAGGACGGCGTCGAATCCGCGGTCCACTGCGCACAGAACAACGCAACGTGCCCCACTGAGCGTTGGCGCTCATGATCTCTCGCCGCGTTGGCGCTCAGGATCTCTCGCTGTGAGCGTTGACGCTCAGGATCTCTCGCTGTGAGCGTTGACGCTCAGGATCTCTCGCTGTGAGCGTTGACGCTCAGGATCTCTCGCTGTGAGCGTTGACGCTCACAGTGTTCGCCGCTAGTGTGACACCCCTTATAGCGCGGTTGTGACCCAAGGCTGCGGCGGGCTCGGTGCCACTAGCGGTCAAGATTGGAGCCAAACGTGCTGGACAACTCGAAGCCGGACCCCACCGTGACCGCTGACGTGGTGATTCTCGGTTCACGTCGGCTGCAGGGGCTGAGCCTGCTCCTAACCGTGCTCGTCGTCGTGGCCAACCTCGGTGTTCCCGCACTGGACGCCGGCGCAGCCCTCCATGGGTTGTTGGTGGTCGTGGGTTACAGCCTGGCCCGGGCGGTGCACACCAGCGTGATCGACGGATCATGGCGGGTACCCCTGGTCGTCGGAATGGCCGGCCGGGTGTTGCCCACGGTGGCGGTGACGGTCGGCCTGGTCGAGGGGTATCGACGGCTGACCGACTCAACTTCGATGTCGTACGAGTATCTGATCCCGGTGGCCGTTGTTGCCGTCATCGGGCTGCTGGCGCCCTGGGTGCTGACCGTTGGTCAGCGGCGGGTGGGCCAGCTTCGGCGGTCCGTTGTGCTACTCACCGTCGCTGGCGCGGTGGCGGTGGGTGGCCTTGTCGCCGCCGAGGCCCTCATCGGGGCCTCGGCCGTGCTCGTCGGTCTGGCCCTGGGAACGTTCCCTCTGGCCAGTCTTCATCGACACCCCCCGACCAGGTTGGTGTGGCCCGCCGCTGTGGGCCTGATCGGCCTGATGATCGCCCCTGAAACCGGTATGGCCGTGGTGGACGTCGGCGTACGGTTGGCACTGGTGGCCTTTTGTATGTCGGTGTTGACGGCGTCCGACATCGTCGGCAGTCTGCCGGCTGTGCTGTCCCGGGCTCTGGCCTCGATTCCGGTCCATCGCCTGGCCAGCCGGGCCTTCGGTTTGTATCTGTGGCATGTCCCGTTCTACTACGGCCTGGCCGGCGACGAGCTCGGTCGATGGCCGGGATGGGTGGAGTTCGTCTCGGTACTGGTGCTGTCGTTGGCGGCCGCCATCACCACCTACCGTCGCATCGAGTTGCCGGCGCAGGCCGCGATTCGTCGCCTGGCTGGACGGTGGTTCGACGAGGACACCGTGGTCCCACCGGCACTCAAGGCCGAGGAACGGCGGCTGGTCCGGTGGAATGAGCTGCGCCTGGAGCGCCTGCCCTATCTTCCCATCCCCAGCCGCCCCATGGGCCTCCGCCGTCCATCCCGGCTTCGTTCGGTGACGACCGACATCGATCTGAGGGACGGCTCACGGGGCGGGCCGTCGCATGGCGTTGACGACCGTCGGGGTGGTGCAACCGGTTCCGACGCCGACCGGCGCCCCGGGGAGCGACCCCCACCACCCCAGAGACCGCGCCGCCGCTCGGAGCGCATCCATACCGACCCCGACCAGGCGGCCGCCAGCTAACCGTCCGCCATCGCCCTCACCGCGTCACGGGCCGACTCGATGTCGGCGAGCTGACGCTCGATGATGGAACGAAGATTGGCCGAGATGTTCTGACTCAACGCATTCCGGTACTCGTTGACGGCATGGTCCTCGCCCTGCTCGGCCACGCTGAGCACGCCGTCGGGATCGGAGCCGGCGATGGCATCCCGTAGCGACATCCACACGCGATGAACATCGCCGAGGAACGAGCCGTGCTCGTCGATGTCGTCACCGTACACGGAGGCCAGACGGTCCAGCTCGTCGGAGAATTCGGCGCGCTGGGCGGAGTACTCCCGGAACGTGGCGGCCAGGTCACGACGATCGTGTTCGGTCAGTTTCTCGGCGCCATGGGCAAAGCCGTCCTTGCCGTCCTCCAGGATCTCGATGAGGTGTTTGGTGACGTTGTAGTCGATTGACATGGCTCGTTCTCGCTTCCATCGATGGAGTTCCCGATCGCGCCGCACGTCGGATCGTCCCGCCAAACATGATGGCCGACACCCGGTGCATGGAGCAGCACCAAGGCGGCAGGACGGGAATATCAACGAAAACCTCGTGTGCGACGCGAGATACTGCGGTCCGGCGGCACCTGTTGGGAATGTGAGTGCTCATTGCACTCACGGGTGCGGGCCACACACGCTAGGGGCCCGCACCCACCATGGCGGTGGGCCCGACCGAGCGGAGCTTGGGGAAGATCCAATCGATTGGGTCCACCACCTTGGACGAGCCGGTACCATACGCGATCTTGATACCGAAATTGCTCACGACCGTGGTCCGAGGCTTTTGCATGGGAGCGGCCGACATCGTCCCCGGCGTGTCCGGGGGCACGATCGCCCTCGTTTTCGGCATTTACGAACAGCTGCTCGAAAACGTGCGGTTCGGAGCCAAGGCTCTGGGATCACTGGCCAAGGCCGACGTGGCCGGGTTCCGACGGTGGCTGAACGAGATGGAATGGCACTTCCTACTGCCTCTCGGCGCCGGCCTGGGAGCGGCCGTGGTGGCACTGTCATCGCTGATCGAGGGTCTGCTCCGGGACCGTCCGGAGGAAATGGCCGGCCTGTTCTTCGGCCTGGTACTGGGCTCCATCGTGGTGGCGTGGCGGCTGTTGTACCAGCGCGACGGCGTCGATCTGGCCGTCATGGTGGTGGTCGGAGCGGTTACCTTCCTCCTGCTCGGTCTGCAATCGGGCCCGGTGGCCGATCCGTCGCCACCGGCCTATTTCGGGGCCGGTGCAGTGGCCATCTGTGCCATGATCCTTCCCGGCATCAGCGGCTCGTTCCTGTTGCTGATGATGGGCATGTATGCCGCAGTACTCGGCGCCGTGCACGATCGTGATCTCCCCACCCTGCTGGTGTTCATGGCCGGTGCCACCGTGGGTCTGGCCTTGTTCTCCACCGCCTTGGGTTGGCTGCTCGATCGCCACCACGACCTGGTACTGGCCGCTCTGATCGGCCTGATGGTTGGCTCGTTCCGGGTGCTGTGGCCGTGGCCCAACGGCGTCGGCATCATCAGTGACGTGGCCGGTGAATCGGTGTCGGGCACCGGGCTGGAGTTGCCGGCCGGGGACCAGTGGCCGGCTCCCGCCCTGCTGGGGCTGGCCGCCTTCGCCCTGGTGGTCGGCATCTCCCGGCTGGCCCCCACTCCGGGGAAGCCCCACCAGCATCCGCCGGTCGACTCCGAGCCGGCCCGCAAGCACAGCCACTGACGGCATCGGCACCGGCGGTGGGCTGAGGCACCAACGGGACCGGCACCGCAAACCGGGCAGCGAGACAGCCACTGGCGGGACCCGGCACCGGCGGTGGGCCGAGGCGACTCAACCTGGGTGCCGCCGGGCGCGACCGGCACCGAATAGCTTGGCGATACCATACGCAACGGTGACCGAGAACGGCTGGAACCTCAGGCTGGCCGCCGCGGCGTTGGCTGCGTGCGCCGTGTTCGGACTGCTCGTCATCATCGATTCGGGCTCGGACGGCGCCTCGGTGGAGACCACCGACGAGGCGACCTCGCGGTCGATCGAGACCGACCGGGACCGCTCGCTTCGTGTGTTGGCCGATGACGGCTCCGTTGTAGGCGGTGGCTCCACCGACTCCGCCCCGCCGGCCGAGGGTATGGGCATCGGACCTGCTGCCGGCACCGAACCGGTTGCCCCCGCTCCGGCGCCCGGCCAGGAGGCCAAGGCCTCCGAGCTCCATCCGGCCTTCGAGTCGATGCGCAACGTCGAAGCCAAGTTCACCCGCTTCGTCGACGTGCCCTCCGATCAGCTCGACGTCAACGCCCTGATGGAGCCGGCACCGGCCCCCGACAACGGGGCCTCACCGGAGGGCCAGTTTCGACTGTCGTGCGAGTACTCGCACTTCAGCTACGACGACCCCATCATCTACCCCGGTGAGCCGGGCAAGTCGCACCTGCACATGTTCTTCGGGAACACCGAGACCAACGCCTACACCACCCTCGACAGCCTGGTGAACTCCGGCGGCGGGACGTGCCAGGGCTTCGAGCTCAACCGTTCGGCCTACTGGGTGCCGGCCCTGCTCGACGGCAAGGGCAACGCCGTGGTGCCGTACTCGATCATCATCTACTACAAGACCAAGGACACCGCCTCGGTCATCCCCATGCCCCAGGGGCTGGAGATGATCGGCGGCAACGATCTGCACGAGACCTTCCAGACCAGCGATCAGCTCCACTGGTCGTGCGGCGACAGCGGCAACAAGTACAACATGACCAACCGCATCCCCGACTGCGGTGGCGACACCATCAACGCCTCGGTCCAATTCCCCAACTGCTGGGACGGCGTCAACCTGGGCGGTGGACCGCCCGACTACAACGCCCACCTGACCTGGGTCGGGGAGCAGTCAAGCTGCCCGGCCAGCCACCCCCAGCGCCTGCCCCAGATCTCGTTCCTGATCTACTGGCCCGGGACCGACTCGATCGAGGGCTGGCATCTCTCCTCCGACCGGCTCGACAACTTCAACGCCGCCCCCGGTGGTTCACTGCACGCCGACTGGTGGGGCGGCTGGAACGACCCGACCATCGAGCTGTGGACCAACAACTGCCTGCGGGCCAGCCGCAACTGCTCCCTGGGTCAGACCGGCACCCCGATGAAACTGGCCAACACCAGCAAGCTGGAGCGCTACGACGGCCCCACCTTCATCCCGGTGGCCGACGAGGGGTAGTCAGTCAGCGATCGGGAGGGTTGTCCAACAACTCCTCCAACTGGTTGGCCCGGTCGCTCATCCCCAGCTCGCGGTAGGCCTGGGCTGCGCTATTGATCACGGTCGTCGCCTCATCGTGGTTTCCGGCGGCAAGCAACAGTTGGCCGAGTGTTCCGCCGACCACGGCGACACCATCGGGCCTGCCGAGCCGGTCGAATAGCTGAAACGCTTCAATCAATGCGGGAGCTGCGGTTTCATAGTCCCCCCGCTGCAGCGCAATCTGGGCCAACTGCCACTGGGCGTGAGCGATCGAGTCGATGTCGCCCATTTTCGCGGTGCACCTCGAGCCGGCGCTCGGCGAAGTCCAACGCCTCATCCAACTCACCCCGCTGAAAATAGATGTCCCCAATCTGCCCCCACGTCACCGCCACCGACCGCACATCACCCAACCGCTCATACACCGGCAACTGCTGCTCGGTCCGAATCCGCAACGCCTCATCCAACTCACCCCGCTCGTCGGTCCGATGGAGGCGGACCGCTTCGGCGTAGCGGTTGGCCAGATCATGAAGCGTGTCGAGATCGTCGGCAGTGAGGAACCGACGGCCTCCAATCGACTCGTCACCGTCGATCAGCTCGAACGCCTCCTGGTCGACCAGCAGTGCGGTCATCGAAGACATTTCGGGCCCCTCCTTTGTAGGTGGTGAAAGCCGCCAGGCTCTTCCTCCGACCCTCGCGGCAACAAAGGCACAGCGCCGCCTTCCCGGTTCCCCAACTCGCTGCCTCATCAGGTGAGCCGATTCATTGAATCTATTCACATTTGTTTTAAAGCTGTATTGCCTTGTCTATCGAACTTATGTTTGCTATAGTGAAGGCATGAAGAAAGGCGGATCACCACCAGAGCCACACAGCGCCGATCTGACGGCGTTGGAGACCGCTCTCCATGCGGTGCTGGCAACCGACCTCGAAGCCTTGTCTGCGGGCGAACTGCTGGAACGAGCCTGCCGGGTGCAGGTCTTGTCGACTCAACTCGACGCAGTCCGGGCGGCAACACTCGCCGCGGCCGACACCGCCTCCGACGCCCCGGCGGCCCGACGAGAACTCGGGTTCCGCACCATCTCCCAGATGGTGGCCGCCGAAACAGGGGCGCCGGCGTATTCGATTCGAACCACCACCTCTGTTGGGCGGTGGCTTGTCTCGTTTCCGGTGTTTGCTGCTGCGGCGGCCGAGGGGTTGTTGACCCAACGGCATCTGCGTGAGCTGCGGGCGGCGGACAAACCCCACCGCCACGACGCGTTGGTGGCCTCGCAGGACGAGCTGGTGGCGGCGGCTCGAGCCAACGACTTCGTGGAGTTCACCAACCGGCTCACGGTGTGGTTGATCAACCACACCACCGCCGAAGAAACCGCCGAACAAGTCAAGAAGACCTCGTGCACGTGGGACAGGAACGCTGACGGATCGGTTGATGGGAGCTTCCATATGGATCCGTTGTCGGCGGCAGCAGTTGGCAAGGCGTTGGGGGATGAGATGCAGCGCCTGTTCCGCCAACAGAACGAGAACGAAGGGACGTCGGAAACGGCGAACCGGCGGCGGGGTCAAGCCCTGGTCGGCCTGATCGTTGGTGGGGCCGAGGCGCCGGGGTCGGCGACCACGACCCCGCTGGTCAACTTGGTGATCGGGCAGCGAATTCTGGAGAACCTGTTGGAGCGGTTCCTGGACCCCAACACCCGGGCTGTGCCTGTCGAGTACGACGACCCTGATTTGCGGTGTGAAACCATCGACGGGACACCGATCCACCCCGACATTGCGTTCGCAGCAGTGGCGGTGGCGGAGTTCGAACGGATCGTGTTGGATGCGGAATCCCGGCCGATCGATGTGTCGGTCAAATCCCGGGGATTCCTGCCGTGGATGAGACGCGCGTTACTCGTTGCAGCCAGAGGTAGATGCAAAACCAAGGGATGCGACGCCTGCCACTACTGGCTCCAAGCCGACCACGTGGACCCCTACTCAAAGGGTGGCGAAACGCGCCTCGACAACGGTCAGATCCTCTGCGATCCGGACAACAAGTGGAAGCGAGACCTCGTGGCGGCCTGAAGCCGACCAACGAGCAATCCGCCTCCACGAACCCGCTACTTGAAAACCGAATAGGACGGGCCGGGATCTACTCCCACTCGATGGTTCCGGGCGGCTTGGACGTGATGTCGTAGGCCACGCGGTTGACGCCGTCGACCTCATTGATGATGCGGTTCGACATCTTCTCCAACAGGTCGTAGGGCAGGCGGGCCCAGTCGGCGGTCATGGCGTCGTCGCTGGTGACGGCCCGGATGATCACGGGATGGGCGTAGGTCCGCTCATCACCCATGACCCCCACGGTGCGAATGTCGGCCAGCACGGCGAACGCCTGCCAGATGTCCCGCTCCAGACCGGCGGCCCGGATCTCCTCCCGCACGATGGCGTCGGCCTCCTGCAACACCGCCACGTTCTCGGCCGTGATCTCGCCGATGATTCGGACCCCCAGCCCGGGGCCGGGGAACGGCTGCCGCCACACGATCTCATCGGGCAACCCGAGCTTGGTGCCGACCTGGCGGACCTCGTCCTTGAACAGGTTGCGCAGCGGCTCCACCAGCTCGAAGTCCAGGTCCTCGGGTAGACCACCGACATTGTGGTGGCTCTTGATCTTGGCCGCCTGGGCCGTGCCCGACTCGATCACATCGGGATAGAGCGTGCCCTGGACCAGGAAGGTGGCGTCCTCGATTCCACCCGATGCCTCCTCGAACACCCGGATGAATTCGTTGCCGATGGTCTTGCGCTTGTCCTCGGGGTCGGTGACTCCGGCCAGCCGCTCCAGGAAGCGATCGCCGGCCCGGACGTGGATGAGTTCGATGCCCTGATGGCGCTGGAACGTCTCCACCACCTGATCCGACTCACCCTTGCGCATCAGCCCGGTGTCGACATAGACGCAGGTGAGGCGATGACCGATGGCGGCATGGACCAGGGCGGCGGCCACTGCCGAGTCGACCCCGCCCGACAGCCCGCAGATGGCCCGACCGTCACCGATCTGGTTCTTGATGGCTTCGATGGAGTGATCGATGATCGAGCCCATGGTCCAGGTCGACTCGCACCCGGCCAGATCGACCAGGAACCGCCGCAACAAGGCCATGCCGTCGGGGGTGTGGATCACCTCGGGGTGGTACTGCACCGCCCAGATGCGGCGCTCGTCACTCTCCAACACCGCAACCGGCGAGTTGGGGGTGGAGGCGCAGGCCACGAAGCCCTCGGGCAGCTCGGTGACGCCGTCGAAGTGGCTCATCCACACCGTCTGGCCCTGCTCCGGGTCGGGACCGAGCAGCGACGAGCGGCGGGACATGTCGATGGTCAGCTCGGTTCGCCCGTACTCGCCTCGGCCGGATCGACCGACCTTGCCCCCCATCTGCTGGGCGATCAGCTGGGATCCGTAGCAGATACCAAGGGTGGGGATGTCGAGATCGTAGATGGCGGGGTCCAGCACCGGCGCCCCCTCGACGTGCACGCTGGCCGGCCCCCCGGACAGGATGATGGCGGCCGGGCGTCGTTCGGCCAGCTCGGCGGCGGTGACGGTGTGGGG
>JAHEJM010000152.1 GCA_024638815.1 Acidimicrobiales bacterium
CGCCGCAAGGAGGATACCGCAGTCAGAACGACGCCCCGGCGGCCCGAAGGCGCCGGGCCAGATGCCGCCATTCGAAACTGCAGTACGGCGGGAAGGTCCCGATGAGGGAGGAATCGGGACCGGGGGAGCCCGGGACCGGGGGATGACCGGCGGCCCAGGCTCGAATGCGGGATTCCAGGTCTTCCAGTTCTCGGATGGTGCGGTGCATCCATGCCGCATGGCTCTCGAGTCGCCCGGCCAGGAAGCGAAGCTGCTGGGTCTGCTGCCAGACCGTCGATCGGCGGGCCTCGACCCGATCCCTGGTTTCGGTGGCCCGTTTGCCGACCCACTCGATCTCGGCCAGGCGACGGTAGGCGAAGTCATAGGCCTGGTCGATGCGGTCGGCCTCGCGTCGGTAGAGCCGAGCCAGTTCGTCTACCGCCGTCGGATCACCGATCGGGTTGGTCATGATCCGGCGTCACCTCAGCTGTCGGCGTGAACCAGTGCCTGCTTGCGTCGTGTGACCTCGGCCCCTGCCTCGGCCAGGGCCACATTGAGCTTGTCCAGGGCGGGCTTGAACTCGGCATTCCATGCCGTCAGGAACCGTTGGGCCGACGCCCCCTCCCAGCCGGGGCCGATGGTGTCGGTGGTGATGCGGTTCAGATCTGCCATAAGGGTCTGGACATTGACCCCCGCCTTGCCGAACTGATCCGACAGGTTCTGCATCTGGGCCATATCGCCGGCGATCTTGGGTGCACTCATGGTTCGATCCTTGTGATGGGGTGTCGTGGTCGGGATTGGTCCCGCTGGTCTTCCACCCCTACAACCCCGCATCCGGCCAAACGTGACGCAGAAACCAGAAACTCCTTCGCCCGGTGTCGGCCGTGTTGACCTGACATCGGGCGAAGAACCGGTTGGGGGTCGGTTGTGCTAGAGGATCTGGGACAGGAAGAGCTTGGTCCGGTCCTCCCGGGGGCTGGTGAAGAAGTGCTCGGGCGTGCCGACCTCCACCACTTCACCGTCGGCCATGAACACCACCCGGTCGGCCACCTCACGGGCGAAGCCCATTTCGTGGGTGACGACGATCATTGTCATGCCCTCCTGGGCCAGATCCTTCATGGTATCCAGCACCTCCTTGATCATCTCCGGGTCGAGCGCCGAGGTCGGCTCGTCGAACAGCATGACCTTGGGGTTCATGGCCAGTGACCGGGCGATTGCAACCCGCTGCTGCTGACCCCCCGACAGCTGGCCCGGATACTTGCGGGCCTGTTCCGGGATCTTGACCCGCTCCAGCAGCTCCATGGCTGCGGCCTCGGCCTCGGCCTTGGGAATACGGCGGACCTGGCGGGGGGCCAAGCTGATGTTGTCGAGCACGGTCAGATGGGGGAACAGGTTGAAGCTCTGGAACACCATGCCGGTCTCGCGGCGGATCTCCTGGATGTTGCGGACGTCGTCCGTCAGCTCCACACCGTCGACCACGATGCGGCCCCGGTCGTGCTTGTCCAGCCGGTTGATGCAGCGAATGAGCGTGGACTTACCGGAACCGGAGGGCCCGATAACCACTATCACCTCCTGCTTGCCCACCAGCATGTCGATGTCCTTCAGCGCCTGGAAGTCACCGAAGAACTTGTCGACGCTGTCGACCTCGATCATGACCTCGCGATCACCGATGTTGGTTGCGTCGCTGTCGACCTGGATGGCTTGGCTGCTCATGATTGTCCTTACTCCTCGATTGGCAGGACGGCGCCGGCCGCCCGACGTGTGGTCGTGGTGAATGTTCGAATCATCGTTGCCCCACCGCCAGCCTGCGCTCGAGCCGCTGAGATTCCCTTGACATGCTGTAGGCCACGGCCCAGAAGCCGAAGGCCACGAACACCAAGGTCTCGGCGATGCCGAAGGCGCGGAAGTCCTCCTGGCTGTGGACCAAGGTGCGAACCCGGAGGAACTCGGGGACACCGATGATCAACAGCAGTGTGGTGTCCTTGAACAGGGCGATGAACTGCCCGACCATGGCCGGGATCACGGCCCGCAAGGCTTGGGGCAGCACGATCAGTCGCATGATCTTCGGTGCGGAAAGCCCGAGCGCCTGCCCGGCCTCGGTTTGGCCCTTGGGTACGGCCTGCAGACCACCTCGAATGATCTCGGCGATGTAGGCACCGGAGAACAAGGTGATGGCGGCGATGGCCCTGGTGATCAGTGACGGCGGAGTATCGGTGTCGAGGAAGAAACCAAGGAAGAATTGGGCCGCCAACAAGAAGGTGATGAGCGGTGCCCCTCGAAAGAACTCGATGTAGGTCACCGACATGTACTTGACGGCGGGCAGGCTCGATCGCCGACCCATGGCCAACAGGATTCCGAGCGGGAAGGCCAGCACGATGGCGGCGCCGGCCACGATGAGGTTGATGTGCAAACCTCCCCACTCTCTCCAATCGATGCCCTCGAGCCCGATGGCTCGAGCCACCAGATAGGACAGGGCACCGGCGATGGCCACCAGTCCAATCCGGGCGGCGTCCACCCGATCACCCCGGAAGCCGAGATAGAGACCGTAGAGACCGACGAGTACGGCGATGGCGGCAAACCACCCCGGGTTCAGGACCATGGTGCCGACACCGATGACGGCGGCGACGATGCCGAGGGGCAGACCGGCCGAGGATGGTAACCGGGCTGCCAGCCATGACACGGCCGGGACCAGAGCCAGGGTGATGAAGAACCAGGCCAAACCACCGGTGCCGGACATCGCCTGGAAGGCAGCGACCGCCACCAGCCCGGTCACCGTCCATCCGATGGGTCGGAAAGCAGCGGGAACCCGCCCGCCGAGAAGCCAGCCCGCTTCCAGGGCTACGACGGCTCCAACCGCCAGCAACCACGGTCCGACGGTTCCGGTGAAGGAGAGCAGCACCAGCACGAACAGTATGATCGACCAATAACTGCTCAGTAGTGTCCTCCACCCGGCGGGTTGGAACGGCTCACCGGTTTCCTCGGCCCGGCTCAGCGCAGCCGAGCGGAGCAAACCCAAGGCAAAGCCGAGAGCGCCGGCGGCCAGAACGATCTGGGTCGATGTCCGCCACAGCTCGTCCCGGGGATAGGTGCCGACCATGAAGAGTTCGAGGTTGGCATTGACCGGCTCCCACCGTCCGGTGACCAGGACGAAACGGAAGAACCGGTACAGCGCGTACAGGGCGATCGGTGTCGTGACGAGCGTGATTATGGTGTTCAAACGTGAGTTGAACAGGTTCTGCTTGGCCCAGTCCAGCGGCGACAGGTTCTCGGTGGGTGGTCGCACCGGCTCGTTGTCCAGGATCGCCCGCTCAATGACGACGGCGTCGACACTTCGGAAGCTTGAATCGGTCATTCAGCTCACCTCCCCACCAGTTGGAACCGTCGATTGACGAAGTTGAGAATCACCGACCAGAAGAACGAGAACAGCAGGTAGATGGCCATGAGGATGATCAGCATCTGCACTGCCGGTTTGCCGTTGCCGATGGCGGTTTGGGTCAGTGCCGTGACATCGGCGTAGGCAACGGCGGTGGCCAGTGAGGTGTTCTTGGTCAGGTTGAGGAACTGGTTGATCAGCGCTGGTATAGCGATGCGCATGGCCTGGGGCAGGATGACGAACCGGTAACGCTGAAAGCCGCTCAGGGCCAGGGCATTGGAGGCCTCGGTCTGACCCATGGGGACAGCCAGGATGGAGCCTCGAATGATCTCGGCGATATGGCTCGCCGTATACAGGGCAAGGGCTGCGGTCAGAGCCATATACCCCGAGTTGGTGACGAAGCCGCCCTCGATGACCCGTCCACTCTCCGATACCGCCGGCCATGACATGCCGAAGGGGCGGCTGGTCAGGAAGAAGCCGACGATGCCGACACCGACCAGGGTGAGGAGCGAGTACAGCATCCGGTGATGGGGTCGACCGGTGTTGATGTTGACCCTGGTCCGCCATACCCACACGACTACGGCGGCGATCACGCCGACCAGCAGCAGCAACCAGAACAGCCCGAGGCTTCCCCGGCCGGTGTTGACGAAGGCCGGAATACCCCACCGGTCGTTGGACAGGATGGCGAAGTTGTTGTCACTGCCCGGAAGCTTCCACTCCCACGGGGGGCTGGTCGGGTTCATGGCCGGAAACGGACCGAAGGTGAAGAGAGCGAACCCGAAGAAGATGATGATGACCAGCGGCGGAATGTTCCGGATGGCCTCCACATAGAGCATCGACAGCTTGCTGACCAGCCAGTTGCTGGACAGCCGGCCGATACCGACCAAGGTGCCGATGATCAGGGCGAAGAAGATGCCGACCGCGGCCGAGATTGCGGTGTTGCGGACGCCGACCATGAACATGTCGGGCCAGATCGAACTCCGGGGATCGAAGTTGGCGTCCCGGATGCTGAAGTTCGTGGGCTGGCTGAGGAAATCGAAATTGGTGCTGATGTTCTGACGCTCGAGATTGCTCAGCAGATTGCCGATCAACCATCTCAGCAGCAGGAACACGGCAACGACCGCTACCACCTGGCCCACGATGCGGAGTATCCGCTCGTCTCGCCAGAGCGGTGGCCGCGCCTGCGAGTCGGCTTTTCGTATGGTTGCCACCTGGTTGTACCCCCTAACTCTGTATCAAGTGTGCTCTATGTCCGTCTTCCAAGACAAGAAGAGTTGTCGATCGGAAGTGGTCGTCGTCCCCCCAAGACGACGGAGGGGACGGCGGCTGAACCGTCGTCCCCTCCGTTCGAGAGTGGTGACCCTGCGGGTCGGAAGCCGATCCTAGCGATACGGCGGCACGTACATCAGGCCGCCGTTGGTCCAAAGATCATTGGGCGTACCCTCGAGCTGGATGCCGAGGGGTACGATGTTGCGCTCGTAGATCTCCTGGTAGTTACCGACCTGGCTGACCACCTGCACCGCGAAGTCGGGAGGAAGACCCAGACCGGGGTCGAAGCCGTCGGTGCCCAGGAAGTTCAGGATGTTCTGGTCATTCCCGGAATAGCTGGCGATGTTGGACGAATCCAGACCGAACTCCCAGGCCTGCACGGTGGCCATGGTGGCCCAGTTGACGACCTGGGCCCACTCGGTGTCGCCGTCGGGCACGGCCGGGCCGAGCGGCTCCTTGGAGATGACCTCGGCCATGATGAACTGCTCCTCGCCACCTTCGGACTCGATGGACGTCTTGAAGGAGGCCAGCTGGGACACATCGGAGGTCCAGGCTTCACACTGTCCCTCCTCGTAGGCCGGACGGAGCTGGGTGTTCTCGGTGAATACGGCCGGCGTGAAGGGAATGCCCCGGGCGTTGAACACCGCGTTCAGGTTGAGCTCGGTGGTGGTGCCGGATTGCACGCAGATGGTGGCGTCGGCTAGATCCTCCAGCGTGGTGAAGCCGGTGCTGGCCGGGACCATCATGCCCTGGCCGTCGTAGAAGGTGGGGAACAGGAAGTTCGCACCCTCACTACCGTCCCGGGTGGCGGTCCAGGTGGTGTTGCGGATGAGCACGTCGATCTCGCCCGACTGCAGGGCCGTGAACCGGGCCTCGGCCGGGAGCGGGACGATCTCGAAAGCCTCGGCATCACCGAATATGGCGGCGGCCACCACACGACAGAAGTCGATGTCGAAACCGCTGTAGGCGCCGGATGCGTCGACGACGCCGAAGCCGGGCAGGGCCTCGTTGCCGCCGCAGATCAGGGTGCCCCGCTCCTGGATGGCGGCCAGTTTGCCCCCTCCCTGGGTGAGATCGACGTCGCCCGACGATTCCTCGTCGCCGCTGTCGTCGGTTTCCTCTGTGTCTTCGCCGCTGGCATCGTCATCGTCATCGCTGCCACAGGCCGAGGCGACCAGTGTGAATGCGAGAAGTAACGACAGCAGGCTTAGCAATCTCTTGAGCTGCATGTTGAAGGAATCCTCTCCCCTAGACTCTTCCACCCTTGGTTGGGCGGATCTTGCAGCTTCCCACAGTGCGGGATGGCTGGGCCATAGCATAGTCGGTCGGTGTGACGACTCTGTCTCGATCTTGTGTTTTCATGCTTAGTACTTGTTCAAGCGGCCTGTAGTACGTTTGACCTATGGACGCCGTGGTCCCGCTGGTGGTGTGGTCGGACTTCCTTTGACCGTGGTGTTATGTCGGGACCGTGCGTCTCGACGAACTGCAACGTCGGATGGGCGAGAGGATCACGGTGCAGTGGCGCTCCTTCCTGCTTCGCGTCGAGCCGAAGACCCCTGATCGGGACAGCTTCGTCGACTACACCCGGTCGTGGCTACGGCCGGCCGAGCTGGAACCCGAGGCCCGATTCACGGTGTGGGCGTCGGATGCTCCGCCGCCCGGCTCCAGCCTGCCGGCCCAGGTGGCGTACAAGACCATGGAGGTGCTGCACCCCGATGCGGTTCACGACTTCCACCGGGCCCTGCTCACTGCCTACTTCACCGACAATCGTGATATCTCGGCCTGGGAGGTTCTGACCGCCATCGCCACCGAGGTCGGAGTCGACGGTGATGGTTTCGCCGCCGGGTTGGACGAGCACAATCAGGCCATGACCCGACTGGTCATCGACGATCACAACAGCGCCATCGAACAGGGCATCACGGCCGTGCCCACCGTGGTCATCAACGGACTGATGCCGGTTCCCGGGGCCCAAGAGGTCGATGCCTACCAGAGGTGGATCGAACGCATCGCCGCCGCACGCTCCTCGGGCTGAGGGCGAGCCTCGGTTTCTTCGGGCTGAGGGCGAGCCTACGGTGTCGCCGGGCCGAGGTCGGCGCTCACCTGTCGGAACGCTGTCGGCGACGGCCACTCGGCAGCAAGCGGCGTCCGTGCCGGAGCAGGGCCTCCACCGGGTGATCGGGCTGGTCGCCCCTGGCCGCCGACTCAGTGGTGATGACCACCTGACGGCTCACCCGTTGTGTGGTCCGGGTATGCACCCGCCGGGCGGTGACGACACCGAGGCCGGCGGTTACCGGCAGAGCCACCAGGGCCAGGGGGGTGGCGACGACGGCGACCAGGCCGACCAGGGCCGATCCGGCTGCGGCCACCGCCGATCCGCCGGCCATGGCCTCCAGCCGTTTGTTGCCGATATCGGCGGCCACACACACCGCATGGACATTCTCGACCGAGGCGGCCGACGCCCGAACCGAACGGGCCTCGCTGAGCCCACCCATGCCCTGCATGCGTCGCATGCTGTCGCCCAATGCGGCCAGGGCGCCTTGGCGGCGGGTGGCCGTGATCACGCCGGCCCCGTCCTCGTGGACGGCCAAACCGTGGGTCACCTCCAACCACTGTCGCACCGCCTGGCGGGCCTCGGTCTCGTGGCGGGTGGTCTGGCAATGGGCCCACACCTGGCGGGGACCGACCAGGCGGTCGATGAGCGTCCCTGGTGGGATGACCCCGGACCTGGTCTCGGCAATGGCGATGGCCATCGCCGGCCGGGACATGCCGACCTCATCGGCGATCTCGACCAGATCGCGACCGGTGAGGGCCTCGTCGGCGGGAACCCGTTCGTGTGACAGCTCGGCGGCTCGACGCAGAATGACGGTCACGTCATCCCGGGCGAAGCCGACCGGTGCCGTTCCGCTGCGGTCGGAGTAGGCGGTCATCGCCCTTCCAATAGTATGTGCAACCACCGGCGGGCGGTAGTCGGGTTTCGAGAATGATTCCATGGAATGTATTTCCGGGTTCGAGGGTTGTCAGACACATGGCCGACTTCGTTCACCTGTTCAACGAGCTGATCCGCTTCGAGACCGAGTTGTGGAACGCTGTGGATCAGCGTCTACGGGCGGTCCATGATCTGTCCCTGAACCGGTTCGAGCCGCTCGGGGTCATCAACCGTCTCGGGGCCTGCCGGGTGAACGACATTGCCGAGGAGTTGGTGATCACCGTCGGCGGTGCCAGCAAGCTCGTCGACCGTATCGAGAACGCAGGCCATTGCCGCCGCATGGCCAATCCCGATGACGGGCGTTCCTCGATCATCGAACTCACCCCCGCGGGCAAAGCCCTCTACTCGGAGGCGAGCGTCACCTTCGGTCACGAGCTCGATCGCCGCTTCAGCCAGGCCACCACACAACGAAACCTCGACCAGCTGACCGAGACACTGACCAAACTACGGGCCGCCGGTCACCAACTCGACATCGAAACCGACACCCAATCCAATGGAGACAGGGGCCACCGACCATGACCACACCAAGAACGATGCAGGCCGTCGTCCTCGACGCCCCCGGCCCGCCCGAAGCCCTCGCCATTCGGACGCTCCCCGTTCCCGAACCCAAACCGGGCTGGGTACTGATCAAGGTAAAGGCGTTCGGGCTGAATCGCTCCGAACTCCACACCCGCTTGGGTCTCGCCGACGGTGTCAGCTTTCCCCGGGTGCTCGGCATCGAAGCCACTGGCGTAGTCGCCGCAGCCCCCGGAGGCGAATTCGCTGAAGGGCAATCGGTGATGGCCATGATGGGCGGCATGGGCCGAACATTCGACGGCGGCTATGCCGAGTACACACAGGTCCCCGCCAGTCAGGTCATTCCATTCACCAGCGATCTCCCCTGGACCACTCTGGGCGCCGTGCCCGAGATGCTCCAAACCGCCAATGGTTCACTCACCATCGGCCTCGACGCCCAGGCCGGGCAGTCGATCCTCATCCGAGGCGGAACCTCCTCGGTCGGGATGGCGACCGCCGTCCTGGCCAAGCGACGCAACATGACCGTGCTGGCCACGACCCGCAACCGTGCAAAGACTGCCACCCTGACCCGGGTCGGGGTTGATCACGTCCTCATCGACGACGGCAACGTCGCCACGCAGGCCAGGGCCATCACGCCCGCTGGGGTTGACTGCGCACTCGAACTCGTCGGCACCCCGACCCTGCCCGACACGCTCCGGGCCGTCAGA
>JAHEJM010000153.1:0-6306 GCA_024638815.1 Acidimicrobiales bacterium
CCCCCGATCGTGCAGCTGCTCACCTCCAAACCCTGGCTGCTACCCCGACTGGTCTCGGGTAACCTTCCCGACCCACCGTCGTGACCATCGAAAGCGGGGTGCTCGACCTGGCCGACGGCCGGCGGGTGGCCTACGCCCGGACCGGGCCCGCCCACGAGCCGGTGGTCGTGCACTGCCATGGCGTGCCGAGCAGTCGCTGGGAGTTGGGCCTGATCGAGGCGACGCTGCAGCGGGTCGGCTCCGGTGTGCACATCCTGGCCCTGAACCGACCCGGCTACGGGCCGTCCGGCTTTCGGACGCTGCCCGGCTTCATCGAGTGGACATCGGACGTGGAGGAGGTCCTGGACCGGTTCGGGGTCGACCAGGTGGCAGTGCTGGGAGCGTCGGGCGGGGCGCCGTTCGCCCTGGCCTGTGCCCACCGCTTCCCGGAACGGGTCCGACGGGTGGCGGTGGTGGTCGGGGTCGGTCCACCCGACGTGCCGGGCATGGACCGGTCGGCGGCCATCACCGATGAGCCGACCTCTGATGGGGCCAGGCGGGCGAAGTATCGGCTGCTGTCGCTGGGGTTCGCGCTCGGGCTGGGCCCGAGGTTGGCTCGGCGGGCCATCGCCGGCCTGGCCGCCGAGGACCGCCGGGTGCTGGGCGATGCGACGATGCGGCAGGCCTACCTGACAGTGGCCGGTGAGGCCTTCTCCCAGCGGGGCCGAGGCGCAACCCAGGACAGCGGTCTACTTCTTCGCCGGTGGGATTTCGACCTGTCCGCCGTCACCCGGCCCGTGCGGCTCTGGTACGGCGAGCGGGACACCCAGGTTCCGGCCGAAGTCGGACGGTCGATGGCGGCGCTGCTCCCCGGATCGAGCCTGGTCACCTGGCCCGACCACGGCCACTTCAGCTGGCTTGGCGACGGTGAGGCCGTGGCCGACATCGTGTCGTTCGTCGGCGGCGACTGACCCGCTTGCACGAGACCCGTCTCACCGAGAACCCGGGCTCGTCACGACACGAGGAGGTGGACCACCAGGAAGAGGCCGACAACAACGCCCAAGACCATGGGGATGGCGTAGGCCGAACGGTCTCGTTCCGACAACGCCCACGACAGGGAGTTGATCGAGGTGTAGAGCAGGGCCCCGGTGGCGATGCCGGTGAGCACGGGAGACCGGTCCGCCTCGGCCATGATGGCGACGGCGGCCACCATCAAGGCCACAGCCGTGGCGTACTCGGCGAGCCAGTGGGGCCACAGCACCGTCCCGTCGGAATCCCGGGCGGCGAGGATCCCGCCGCTGAGGTCGACTCTGGCGCCGGCCACGATGTCACGGGTCCAGACTCCGGCGATGGCGGCACCCATCACGATCATGGCGCCGGCAGCGATGTTGTCCATGGTCATCCGATGGTGTCCATTGTCAGTTGATGATGTCCACAGGCGTCCGGTCCTGGGGATGCGGCCCGGGTCCCGGTCGTCACGACCGGGGGTGACCGACCGCCAGCAGGTACTTGGCCTCGTGCCCCGGGGGCAGAGCCAGGATCCCGGCCACGGCGTCGTCGTCGAAGGCCCCCACGGGTACGGCGACGAGGTCGAGTGCCACGGCCTGTAACAACAGGTTCTGGGCCGCATGGCCGGCCTCCATGTCGACGTACCGTTCGCTTCGCTCGCCATACTTCGAGGCCGTTCGCTCCGGCACGGCGACGACGACAACGACGAGCGGGGCCCGGCCCACCGGTTCCTGATTCAGGGCGGCGGCCATGAGTTCGGGGCGCAGATCGCGATCCGAGGTTGGCTCGGCTCGGTGGTCGTCGGGAAGGTAGCGCACCACGCCGCCGGGGGTCACGGCCAGCACTTCCAGTGGATAGAGGGCGCCGGCCGACGGTGCGGTGCGACCTCCCCACTCGGCCGTCACGCCCTGAGCGGCCCAGAACAGCTGGCCGATCTCGGCCATGTTCAGATGCTCGGCGGTGAAGTCGCGGACCGACCGACGCCGCCGCAGCGACGCGTCGAGCGTAACCGAGCTGTCGGTCGGCTCCGGCAGCTCGACGGCCGGGCGGGGCTCGGTCCAGGTGGTCATGGCGGTCTCCTCTCGTTCCGGTGGCCGGCAGCCGACCACGGCGGGGGTGGCCAGGCCGGCCAGGGCTGCCGCCAAGGTCCGCAGTATGACCCGGCGCCCGGTCACCTCGGGGGCGGCTGTGGACGATCGGACTATCGGCGGCCGCCGGTCCAGGGCTTCGTCTAGGGCCGGTGGCCTCTGCGGCTCGGCCATGGTACGACCGTACCCGAGGCGGTGAGGACGCCGGCAGGGCCAAAAGACAGGTTCGGGCCGGTTTGTGCCGGCCGTGGGGGTGGCCCGGGGACGTTCGACCCTGTGCGGGGCGATCCGCAGGGCATAGCGTCGTGGGCAGGAGGTCGTCGGGTCGAGTCCACCAGATCCCCTGTGAGTTCCCGACGAGAAGCCATGGCCGAGACCACCCGACCCGACCAACCCATCGGCACCATCGCCTCGAAGTACGTGATTTCGGTGGAGACCACGGCCACGCTTCGCACCGTGGTCGAGCATCTGATCAACGGCGGCGTCAGCCTGGTCGTGGTCGACGACTCGGGCAGCGTGGCCGGGGTGGTGAGCGAGCATGACGTGTTGCAAGCCATCCACGACGGGGCCGACATCGACGAGATCTGGGCCGCCGACATCATGTCGACCGACATCACCGCCGCCGATCCCGACCAGACGATCGCCGAGGCGGCCCGACTGATGCTCGACAACCGACTTCGTCACCTGCTCGTCCCCGGTGAGGAGGGCGGCGTCGTCTCTATTCGCGACGTCCTCGACGCCTTCCTGTCCTGAACCCCTGGCCGGTGTGCCCACAAGTACCCTGGGCTGGTGGTCGACGAGGGGTCGGGCCCGGTGACGGTCCAGGAGATGTATGGCGACTGGGACTGGGACCATGCGGTCGACGTGGTGGGCCGAAGCCTGAAGCCGCGTCCGAGCACCTCGCTGTTCGACACCGTCGAGGCGGTCGGCGTCGGCCCCGATGACGTCGTACTCGACATCGGCGGCCGGGACGGCCACCACTCACTGATCATGGCCGAGCGTTTCCGGTGCCGAGCGGTGTCCGTCGACCCGGTCGAAGCCAACCTGGCCCAGGGACGAACCGTGCTGGCCGATCACGACGTCGGCCATCTCGTCGAGCTGCGCCTCGGATCGATCGAGGCCATACCGGCCGAGGACGACGAGTTCGATGTGGTCCTGTCCCGCGACATGATGGGTCACGTCGAGGACCCATCGCGGGGACTGGCAGAGTGCGTTCGCGTCCTGCGGCCCGGCGGTGTCATGGTAATGCACCAGGTGTTCGCCACCCCCCTGCTCGAGCCCCGGGAGCGGCAACTCGTCTGCGACTACACCGCCACAATTCCCGAGCGACTCTCGGTCGAGGGTTTCGAGGCGGCGGTGACCGAGGCCGACTTCACCATCGAGAGCCTCGACCTGGTTGGATCCGAGTGGGTCGAATCAAGTCAGGAGGCGGGCACGGTCCCCAACTACCTGCTCCAGGTGTCCCGACTCCGTCGGGCCAGGGAGCAGCTGATGGCCGAACTGGGCGAGGTCGCGTACCGGGTGGTGTACGGAAACGCCCTGTGGAGCATCTACCTCCTGCTGGGCAAGCTCGAATCGCGGCTCTACGTGCTGCGAGCACCGGACAGGAAGGGCGGAAGGTCCCTGTCGCCGAGGCCCGCCGGTTTGTAGGTTGAGACCATGTCCAGGGCTGCGCCAGGTCGGCGGGCCAGAGGGAGGTACTCGATGACGGACAAGACCAGCGATCTGGCCGGACCGGGGATCGGCGACTACGCCGAATTGGAGAAGATCCTTCCCGATGACTACGAGTCGTTGCTCACGCCGCGGCAAACGATGGATGCCCTGTTCGCGGCCAAGGCCTACATCGAGGAACACCTCTGCAAGGCGCTCAACCTGATGATGGTTCAGGTGCCGCTCATCGTCGATTCCGAGAGCGGAGTCAACGACATGCTCGACCGCGACGGCTCCCGCAGCCCGGTCGGCTTCCACATCTCCAACGACTACGACCAGAACCCGATCGATGCCCAGGTGGTCCAGGCGGCCACCAAATGGAAGCGGACCGCCCTGGCCCAGTTCGACATGGCCGTGGGTGAGGGCATCTGCACCGATATGAAGGCGGTTCGCAAGGACTACTTCCTCGACCACGATCATTCCGCCTACGTCGACCAGTGGGACTGGGAGCGGGTGGTGTCCCCCGACCAGCGGAACCTCGAGTTCCTCACCGACATCGTCACGAAGATCTGGGGGGTGCTGGTCGGGGCCGAGCAGCA
The DNA here is from genome assembly GCA_024638815.1 of Acidimicrobiales bacterium. Lineage (GTDB taxonomy): Bacteria > Actinomycetota > Acidimicrobiia > Acidimicrobiales > SZUA-35 > JAHELU01. Next base: position 4,325 of record JAHEJM010000153.1, read on the forward strand.
CGTGCAGGAGCTCTATCCCCAGTTGAACACACCGACGTACCCCAACCTTCCCGAGGAACTCACCTTCCTCCATGCCGAGGAGATCCTGGAGATGTATCCCGATCTGCCCCGCAAGCAGCGGGAGACCCGGGTGCTGCAGGATTATCCGGCCATCTTCATCTGCGGGATCGGTTGGCCGCTGGACGACGGTTACCCCCATGAGATGCGGGCCGCCGACTATGACGACTGGGTGACCGAGACGACGTCGGCCGCCGGCAAGCCCAGCCACGGCCTCAACGGCGACATCCTGGTGTGGAACCCGGTGACCAGACGGCGCCACGAGCTGACCTCGATGGGGATTCGGGTCACCAAGGACACGCTGGTCACCCAGCTGGAGATGGCGGACCAGCTCGACTTCCTGGAATTGCCCTATCACCGGGCGATCATGAACGACGAGATTCCGCTGTCGATCGGGGGTGGTATCGGCCAGTCCCGGACCTACATGATGCTGCTCAAGAAGGCCCACCTGGGCGAGGTTTCGGTGACGGTGTGGCCGAAGATCCTGAAGGACATGTGCGCCGGGAAGAACATCTTCGTCCTGGAGTAGCGTCCAGATGGGGGCTGCTCGTCGACCGGAGTGTCCGAGGGACCTTCGGCCTTTGCGTCGACTCCGCTGACATAGGACAATAGGTGGCATGGCCACGGACGAAATCGGCATGATCCTCGACGTCACCCCCGGTGACTACGAGGGATTTGAACGCAAGCTGCTGGAGGGTACGGGCCATCGGGTGGAGGTCTGCCACGGGCCCGAGGAGCGGGGCGGCAAGTGCCCCATGCTCGAGGGCGAAACCTGCAACCTGATCGAGGAGGCCCACGGGGTGGTGTTCAAGCTCGATCTCGAGCGCGAGACCCACCGGAGGATCCTCGAGAACTACAAGCGGGTCCTACCGGCCGGAGCACCTCTCGCCGTTGCTGTGGAGCCGGGCCAGGAGGAGGGTTACGCCCACCTGCTGGAAGACGTCCATGTGTGGAGTCACCAGCCCACGTCGTCCGACCTGGACGGCTTCGCCGCCCTCGTCGAGGCCGCCGACTACACGCGGGAGTAGCGCCCGCCGTAGGTCGTGTGGCGATGTGCCCGATCACGGCCCAGTAGGCAACGAGACTGCGGCATCGCAGCCATCAGCGCAGGGCCTGTGACCTTCGGCCCTGTCGGCCGGGGGTGGACCGGTCGACGATTACCGGTGTGGTGATCGTGAACGGCACGCCCAAATCCGCCGGTGGATGGGTGAGCGCCGTGCTCGCACTCGGACTGTTTGCCGCCGGCTGCGCCACCGAGCCCGACGTGACGACCGGTCCCGAACCGGTGACCGTGACGTCGCCGGACAGACAACCAACGACGGCACTCAATTCCGGCGACACCGGCACCGAATCGACAACCTTGATCCCCGACACTGATTCGACAACCACATCCACTGCGGCGACGGGGAGCCGTCTGCTCGTCCATGACGGGCTGGGCGACGTGCCGTTCGGCGTGGTCGAAGCGGAGGCTTTGCCTCGTCTGATCGGGGTACTGGGTCAACAGCCCGATGATGAGATGACGATCACGGGGGAAATGCCGGGCGGCTTCGGCGGGACCGCCGTTCGGTTCGTCGACTTCGGGCCCCTGACGGTGATCTTCAATGACAGCCAGTACGCGTTCAGAGACGATGGGGAAATGCACTTTGCCGGCTGGGTATTGGGCGCGCCCGGCCCGCCCGGCTGGGTCACGCCTCAGGGGATCACCGTCGGGTCGAGCGTCGATGAGCTCCGAGCAGCCTTCGGTGACCAGCTATCGCTGCCTTCCGCTCCGGCGGAGTGCACGGGTACCTGGATCTTCGGCGTCGGACCAGGGTATGTGGGTTTCGAAGGGGAACTCAGCGGTCCGCCCGGCGATGCAGGTAGCCGGGTGACCTCTTTGGCCGCCGGCGCTCAGGCGAGTTGCTAGGAGGCTGGGTCGCAGGCTG
>JAHEJM010000153.1:6406-8830 GCA_024638815.1 Acidimicrobiales bacterium
AGGCTGGGTCGCAGGCTGCGTCGTCGCTGGTTCGCGGTACTAGCTGCTCCGGCGACGTTTTGCGACGCCGAGAACGACAAGTGCGGCAACAAGCACGGCGATCATCATTTTTGGTTGAGGTTTTTGCATGAGCGGAGCTGCTTCCTGGGCTAGGTGGTGTCAGTTTATGGGCAACAACCTAGTACGGCGAGACGGTGTTCGTGCCGACGGCCGAGGACGGCTTGAGTTTGGCCTGCGGCCAAACGTCGCCGAAACGTGACTCAATCGTGAACATCCAGCCACCAAGCGAAACTAGTCGGAGGTCGATGAGGTGGTCGAGGATTCTACCGTCGTCGACCCGGTCGTCGGTGCGACGGTGGTTCCGGTGGTGGAGGTGGTCGGGTTCTCTGTGGTGGTCGTGGGCGACGCCGCCCGACCGACCCGAATGACCACCGTCGAACCGGTTTCGACCTCTTGTCCGGCCGGAGGATTCTGGGCAATCACCTGGCCGGCCTGCGAGGGGTCCTCGACCTCGACCTCCTCGACGGAACCTAGGAGACCGAGTTCGCTCAGGACCTGTTCGGCCTCGCTCGGTGACCGGCCGACAAGGTTGGGCACGTCGACCGTTGAGGTCTCACCGTCGGTCGTCTGGGTGGTTGACGTCGCCTGATCGGTGGCGGGCGCCGTGGTGGTCGCCCCGCTGTCCCCCTCCGACCCACCCGACCCGATCCCGGAGGCGAGAAAGACCAGAGCGGCCGCGACAACGACCACGACGGCGGCAGCACCGCCGACGAGAAACCCGGTCGGGGTCGAGCCCGATCGTGGGCTGGATGTCGCGAGGGATGGCTCGGGTACGGGTAGGGGTGGTCGCGGATCAGGTCGTCGATCGGGCCTCAGCGCCTCGGGCATGATCTCGGTGGCCGGGACGGCTCGGCGACCGTGGTCGGCGTCGGACACGGGAGCCGGCGATACTCCGGGGCTGGACGCCATCACGGTCGTCTGTTCGTCGTTCTCCTCATGGTCGTCGTCCTTGTCGGCCGTCTCGGTGGGCAACGAGGTGGCGGACTCGCCGGCGTGGATCTTCCGCAGCTCGAGGATCAAGCCGGTTGCCGACTGGTACCGGTGGTCAGGATTCTTGGCCAGGAGGCGGTCAACCAACTCGTCGAGTTCGACGGGAAGCGATGGTTGTCGTGAACGGAGCCGGGGAGGCGGGCTCGAGACATGGTGTGTGGCCACCGCGTGGGTGCTGTCTCCGGAGAAGGGCGGCGCGCCGGTCACCATCTCGAAGAGTACGACACCGAGCGAATAGAGGTCGCTCCGCTGGTCGACGGTGGCCCCCTGGGCCTGTTCCGGCGAGAGGTAGGCGGCTGTGCCCATGATCATCCCGACCTGGGTCAGATCGGCCCCGGCGTTCGTCGCCCTGGCGATACCGAAGTCGGCGATCTTGATCTGCCCGGTGGGGGTGATGATGACGTTCGATGGCTTGATGTCGCGGTGAACCACGCCCTCTCGGTGTGCCACCTCGAGCGCTCCGGCGATCTCGCCGGCAATGCGGGCCGCCTCCGATGGAGCCAGCGGCCCGTCCTCGGCGATGACCTTATCGAGCGTCCGCCCCTCGATGTACTCCATGGCAATGAAGAACGAATCCTCGTACCGACCCCAGTCGTAGACCGTCACGATGTTGGGGTGTCGGAACCTGGCGGCCGCCTGGGCCTCGCGGCGGAACCGGTCGACGAACGCATCGTCGGCCGCCAGCGTCCTGGTCAGAATCTTGAGGGCGACGGGACGACTGAGGACGACGTCATCGGCCAGGTACACCGTGGCCATACCCCCGGATGCCACTTCTCCTCGGACCCGGTAACGGTCGGTCGCACCCCGAGGGGGGAAATCGTGGTCAGTCATCAGCTTCGTGGTGAACCGCGCCCATCCGGCAAATCTATCTCCGGTTGAGTCGAACGGATGACGACAAGGCCATTGTCCATCGATCGAACCGGCACCACCGCCGCTCCGGCACCCCCATGATGATGGCGGGCCGGACAGGGATCGCCTGACAGCAGCGTCAGCCCCGATTGGACTACGTTGGCGGTGATGGCGGCGTCTTCCCATGGTCACCGATGGGTTCTGGTTGTGGTGACGGTTTCGTTCCTGGTGGCGAGCGCCTGCTCGGGCACCGGTGCTCGACAGGAGGGCGCCGGCATCATGTCCGCGGTCGCCGAGGTTGACGGCGACTCGACCGCACCGACCGCCTCGACGACTGCTGCGGCGCCATCAACGGTCGGGGCCGGGACCACGCCGACAACTGCCGCTCCGTCGACGTCCACCAACGCGCCACCCCGGCCATTGGTGATTCACGGGACCGGCGATCTCAATGTCGACCCGGGCTACATCCCGGCGCTGGCGGCGCAAGGATATGGCCATGCCCTGTCCGGGCTCGAAGGCCTGTTC
>JAHEJM010000154.1 GCA_024638815.1 Acidimicrobiales bacterium
CCGACACTAGCCGGGAACGACGACAATTACTAGGGATGATACTAGGGATGACACTGTCAAGTTGTCTGCCGGCCGACCCAAGAGCCGACCGGCGGACAACACCAGAATCAGGCGTTTTCCCTGGTCAGCACTATTCTATACGCATCCCGGAGATGGCCCGGGAGATCACCAATTGCTGGATCTGCTCGGTGCCTTCGAAGATGTCGTAGATCTTGGCATCGCGGTGCCAGCGCTCGACCGGATAGTCGCTCACGAAGCCGTAGCCACCCAGGATCTGCATGGCCCGCTCGGTGGCCCAGACGGCCACTCGGCCGGCCTTGAGCTTGGCCATGGAGCCCTCGGCGTTCTTGAACCCGTTGTGCCTGCCCAACCAGGCGGCCCGGTGGGTCAGCAGCCGGACGGCGTCGATCTCAGTCGCCATGTCGGCCAGCATGAAGGCAATTGACTGGTTCATGATGATCGGCCGACCAAAGGCATGACGCTCCTTGGCGTACTCCAGCGAGTACTCGTAGGCGGCCCGAGCGACACCGATGGCCTGGGCGGCCACGGCCGGCCGGGTGGATTCGAAGGTCTGCATGGCGGCCTGGCTGTGGATGTGCTTGCCCTCCCGGACGGCGGCCAGCTTCTCGTCCAGCTTCTCCTTGCCACCGAGCAGGCAATGGCCCGGGATGCGAACATCGTCCAGCACCACCTCGGCGGTATGTGAAGCCCGGATGCCGTGCTTGGAGAACTTCTGGCCCATGGACAGACCGGCGGTGTTGGGGGGAACGATGAAGCTGGCCTGGCCCTTGGACCCCAGCTTGGGATCGACCACCGCCACCACCACGTGGATGTCGGCGATCCCGCCGTTGCTGATCCAGGTCTTGGTGCCGTTGAGCACCCACTCGTCCTTCGCTTCGTCGTACACCGCCCGGGTCCGGTAGGCCGAAACATCGGAGCCGGCATCGGGCTCGGATGCGGCAAATGCACCGAGCTTCACATCTCCCGGGCCGCCATAGCACTGAGGCACCCACTCCATGACCTGCTCGGAGGTGCCGGCGGCGGCGATGCCGGCCGCGGCCAGGCCCGAGGCCATGATGGCCATGCCGATACCGGCGTCACCCCAGAACAGTTCCTCCAGGGCCACCGGCGACGACAACCCGGTGGGGTCGTTCATCATGATCTCGGCCAAGAACTCCCAGCTGTAGAGGCCGATCTCGGCCGCCTGCTCCAGAATGGGCCACGGGGTCTCCTCCCGCTGGTCCCACTCGGCCGCCGCCGGGCGGATGACGTCCTCGGCGAAGTCGTGCACCCACTTCTGCAGCTGCAGCTGGTCTTCGTTGAGTCTGAGAGAAAAGCCGGTCATGATCACTACTCCTCGGTGACCGGAGCCCGGTTCGGACTCCTGGGTGGGCGGTTCGTGGCTCCGAGTTCCGCCGTGGCTTGCATTTCGGTTCGATCGGTGTGTTGATTCGGGTGTGTCGGTTCGGCTCGGCGTTGCGATTCTCAAGGGAGACGTCTGCGCAGATCTTCCCGACAACCATTCGGCCGGTTGGGCCCCGGCCAATGTGTTTCCCACTAGTAAGTTACCAGACAGTAACCTCGGAGGCAAGGCGGTTCGCGCCACCGTTGAGCGTGGGTCCGGGAACCCGATCAGGCGGCTTCGGTGGCGCGGATCAGCGCCGCCAGGCGATCCATGAAACGGTCGACGTTGACCTGATCGTCGGCGTCATCCATCTCCACCACCGGCCCCAGACGGACCCGCACCACCGGCGGCGCCGGTCGAGGGCGGGGCAACGAACCCCGGGGCCACACCAGGTCGGTGCCGACAAAGGCCACCGGTACCACCACGGCACCGGCTCTCCGAGCGATTCGGGACAACCCGGGCCGAGCCGGACCGACGCCGGACAGCGCTCGGTCAACGGCCGGGACCAACCTGCCCTCGGGCATCATCGACACCAGCTGACCAAGCTTCAGGGCGCGAACCGCCTCTCCCTCGGCCTGCTCCCGGTTGGTCCGGGAGGTCGGGATCGAACCCAGCCGCCCAAGGATGGCGCCGGACAGGCCACTGTCGACCAGGTCGGCCCGGATCAGAATCCGACTCGACAGCCCGAACTTGGTGAAGGTGGCCAACGTGGCCACCACATCGAAGAAACTGCGGTGGTTACCGGCGAACAAGGTGGGTCGGTCGGTGGCCAACTCGATCTCGTCCGGTAGGTCGAGCCGGGCAAACGGTCGAGCCAGCCGGGTGCACAGACGACCGGCATGGATGAACCGGTCGTGCTCATCGATTGGAGTCACTTCTCTCATCGTAGCCGGGCGGGACGCGTCCCCATCGAGCCGAGGTCCTCGGAACGGCGACGATGGCCCAGTTCGATATCGCGATTCGAAGATGACACAACGAATCCGGTGCACTACAAACGAGATCGAGCCCAGTGGGCAATGCCGAATCGGCTGCGAAGTCCGACGGTCGAACCAGGCAGGAGGCTGTTCAATGACGACAACACACAGGTCGGCCCAGGCGGGCGACGACCCAACCGCCATCGGCGATATCGACGACGGCGCGCCGTTCAACGCCAGCGAGTGGCTGCTGGACCGCCATATGGAGGAAGGCCGCGGCGCTCGGGTCGCCGTGCGGTACCGAGGCGAGACATTCACCTATCGTGAGGTGCTGGACCAGGTGGAACAGGTGGCAGGCGGTCTCCGATCGGCCGGAGTCCGGCCCGAGGAGCGGGTGGCCATGGTCATGCTCGACTCGATCGAGTTCATCGCCGTCTTCCTCGGTGCAATGCGAATCGGCGCCGTGCCGTTACCCATCAATCCTCTGCTGCCGGGTCGGGACCTCGGAGTGATCATCGCCGACGCCCGAGCCCGAATGGTGGTGGTGTCAGCCGAGCGAGCCCCCTCGGTGGGTGATCTGGTGGCGGGTACCCCGGAACTGGAGCGGGTCGTGTTCACAACCGCTCGCAGCGACGAGGACGTCGCCTCCGTGTCCCAGGCTACCGATCTCGTCGGATCAAGGGTGACCACCACCCCGTGGATCGGGTTCACCGCCGCCGGCGGCGACGGCTCCCCCTACGCCACATGGGCCGCCTCCCCCGGATTCTGGCTGTGCACATCGGGCTCGACCGGACGACCCAAGCTGGCCATGCACCGCCATATCGACCTCGCCATCACCAACGACACCTACGGCCGGCACGTGCTGAGAGCCACAGCGGACGACCGGTTCTTCTCGGTCGGACCGATGTTCCATGCCTATGGACTGGGCAACTCGATCACGTTCCCGTTCGCCGTCGGCGCCACCACCGTGGTGGAGAGCACCCGGCCTCCGTCGCCCCGGCTGGTGGCCGACGTGATGGTGGCCGAAAAGCCCACGCTCTTCTTCTGCATCCCCACCTTCTTTGCCGCCTTGAACGCCGCTGACATCCCCGACGACACCTTCGAGTCGGTCCGACTCGGGATCTCGGCCGCCGAACCGCTGCCGCAGGAGACTTTCGAGCGCTTCAAGGAGCGGTACGGGGTGGTCATTCTCGATGGAATCGGCTCGACCGAGATGCTGCACATCTACCTTTCCAACACCGAGGATCAGCTCCGTCCCGGAACCTCGGGGGTTCCTGTGCCGGGCTACGAGGTCAAGCTCATCGACGAGACCGGGGCCAATCAGAAGCCGGGTGAGCCCGGCCAGCTCTGTGTTCGGGGCGACAGTGCCGCCGTCGGCTACTGGTGCCGCAGCGACCAGAGTCGTTCCACCTTCCATGGGCGCTGGATGCGCACCGGCGACCTCTACCAGCACGACGACGACGGCTACTACGCCTATATGGGCCGGGTGGACGACATGCTGCGCATCGGCGGCGAGTGGGTGTCACCGGCCGAGGTGGAGGCGGTGCTCATCAGCCACCACGACGTACTGGAGGCCGCCGTGGTTGGACAAAAGGTCGACGACGTGGTCCGACCCGTGGCCTACGTGATCGCCCACGAGGGCCGATCGCCGTCGGCCGAGGATCTCACCGAGTTCTCGCGGGCAAGGTTGGCCGGCTACAAGCGACCCAAACAGTACGAATTCGTCGACGAGCTGCCCAAAACCGCAACCGGCAAGATCCAACGGTTCAAGCTCCGCTGACCCCTCATCAACCGTCGAGGGGAATGGCGGCGCGGGAGTCGACGACCACGGTGAGCTGTCGACCCGCCGGGTAGGGGGTGAATGATCGCACCGTGACCCCCTGTCCGGAGGGCAACGACCACCACCGGCATGCCGCCCCCGGGGCCTCCACCTCGGTGACCACCGTGTAGCGGCCCTGGTTGAACCGGCAGCTCCGGACGACGACCGGCACGGCTCCCGACTCGTCGGTTGCCGGTTCGACAACTCGAACCGCCTCCACCGGCACCAGCACCCATGGATGGTCATTGGACTCACCAGCGGCCCAGATGTTGGGCCGACCCAGGAACTCGGCCACGAATCGAGTGCCGGGGTCGTGCCACAGCTCGGCCGGCGTCCCGATGCGATCCAGCCTGCCGTCGGTCAACACCGCCACCCGATCGGCCAGGGCGAAGGCCTCGGCCTGGTCATGGGTGACGTGGAGCGCCGTCTGTCCCAACTCGGTCAGCAGCCGATCCAGGTCGGCCACCAACTGCTCCCGCAGCACCCGGTCGAGCGAGCCCAGCGGTTCATCCAGCAACAGCACCCGGGGCTCGGGCGCCAGGGATCGGGCCAGGGCCACCCGCTGCGCCTCACCCCCCGACAGCTCGTCCACCGCCCGGTTCCCGTAGCCCCCCAACCCCACCAGCTCCAACAGCTCACCGACCCGCCGTTGCTTCCGATCGCCCGACCATCCGGCCATGGTCGGCCCGTAGGCGATGTTGTCGGCCACACTGAGGTGGGTGAACAAGGCGTGGTCCTGGAACATGTAGCCGATCCCCCGCAGGTGGGGGGCGACCGAGGCCAGGTCGACGCCATCGAGCATGATGCGACCCCCCAGAAGAGGTTCCAGGCCGGCGACGGCCCGCAGGAGGGTGGATTTCCCCGAACCGCTCGGTCCGACCACGGCCACGGTCTCACCGGCGGCCACGTCGACACTCAAGCCGTCGAGCACCACCTGATCGCCGTAGGCCACCGTGATGCCGTCGACCCGGAGGTAGGTCCGGTCGGTGTCGGTTGTCGCCATCACAGCAGTGTTGCTCCGTCACCCCGGTTGCGCTCCACGACGGCGGCCAGCACCGCCACCATCAGCCCCAACACCACACTGAGGGCCAAGGCCTGCCCTCGCAGCTGCTGGCCAGGGGTCGACAGCAGGCGGAAGATGGCGAGAGGAGCGGTGAACGAGTCCTCGCCCCGGGCCAGGAACGAGGTGGCCCCGAACTCCCCCAGGCTGACGGCGGCCGAGAAGCCGGCCCCGGTGAGCATGCCCCTTCGGGCCACCGGCCAGTCGATGGTGCGCCACACCATGGCCGGTGAGGCGCCGAGTACGGCGGCCGCCTCCCGGATGCGGCGTCCGATCGAGCGCAGGGCGGGAACGGTGGCGGCAATCACGAACGGCAGCCCGACCACGGCGTGGGCCACCGGCACGAGCCAGATCGACTCCCGCAGATCGAGCACGGTGAAGGCCACCAGATAACCGAAACCCAGCGTCACCGCCGACACCCCGAGCGGCACCAGGGCGAAGGCTTCGAGCCAGCGGCCCACCCCGTCGCCCCGGTGGATGGCCACGGCGGCGGCCAGGCCCACGGTCACCGCCACCACGGTGGCGCCGACGGCGAAAAGAATCGAGTTTGCCACCGCCTCGGCCGCCGAGACCGGCAGCACGTCAACCCGGTCGAAGAGACCCCGATAGTGGTCGAGCCCGAAACCGTCGCCGACCCGCACCGACTGGCCGACCATGGCCATCACCGGCAGGCCCTGCACGACGGCCACGGTCAGCGTCGAACCGGTGATCAGCAGCCGGTCGAACCCGGATGTCGGGCGATGAAGCCGGCGAGGCCGGTTCCCGACCACGGTGTACCGACGCTGGAACCGGGCCGACAACCAAGCCAGGGTCAGGACCACCAGCAGCTGCAGTGCGGCCAGAACAGCGGCGACGTCGAACTCGGCCCGAGCGATGGCATAGCGGTGGATCTCGGTCTCCAGCGTGGCGGTTCGTACCCCACCCAACACCCGGATGACCCCGTAACTGGTGAAGCAGAACAGGAACACCAGCAGACCGGAGCCGAACAGCACCGGCCGGAGCTGGCGCAGTGTGATGGTCCGCCACGCCTGCCATGGTGACGCTCCCAGCATGCGGGCCGCCTCGACCTGGCGCGAGTCGAGTTGGGACCAGTAGCCCCCGACGACCCGAACGACCACGGCCAGGTTGAAGAACACGTGGGCGTAGATGATGGCGAAGAGGGGGGCATCGGCGGCGCTGTCCAGGGTGGCCTTTATGGCGGCGGCCACCACCACGGTGGGCAACACGAAGGGCACGATCACCGCCGCTCGCAGTACCGAGCGGCCGTTGAAGGCCAGTTTGGCCACCACGTAGGCCACGGGAAGCCCGATGATCAGGGTCACTGCGGTGGAGGCCAAGGCCTGCATCACGGTGAAGACTACGACGTCGGCGGTGGACGAGCGGGTCAGGATCTCGCCGATTCGTGACGGGCCGACACCGGTCAGGCTCCGACGAAGCACGGCCACCAACGGCCACACAACCATGGCGGTGATGAAGCCGGCGGCCAGCAGGCCGGCGACCCGGACGACCCATGGGTTCAGACCCGGCGTCCGAGAAGCCGTGGTCACCGGAGCACGATCTCGGCCCATTCCTCGGTCCAACGGGAGCGATTGGCCTCGATCTCGATCGGATCGAGGGTCAGTGGATTCTCCACCGTGGTGGCCCATTGGTCGAAGGCGTCGGGGACCGGGACACTCTCGTTGACCGGGAACACGAACATGTTGAGCGGGATGTCGGCCTGGAACTCGGGGCCGACCATGAAGTCGATCAAAGCTCCGGCCGCCTCCGGGTTGTCCGTTCCGGCCAGGACACCGGCGAACTCGATCTGGCGGAAGCAGCCATCGGTCAGCACGCCGGTGGGCGGTTCGTCGTAGTCGACGGTGGCGAAGATCATCTCGGCCACCGGACTGGTGGCATACGAGGTGACGATGGCCTTGTCGCCACCGCCGGGGATGAACTCGCCATAGTAGGCGTCGGACCAGCCCGAGGTCACGGCCACTCCCCCGTCGGCCACCTGCCGCCAGTAGTCCTGCCAACCGTCCTCGCCATACTTGGCAATGGTGGCCAGCAGGAAGGCGAAGCCGGGCGAGGAGGCCTCGGGGTCCATGGTGACGAACTGGGCCGCGTACTCCGGCTGGGCCAGATCGTCGATGCTGGTCGGTACCTCGCCGTCGACCTCGGATCTCCAGTAATTGACGCAGACATCTCCATAGTCGATGGGCGTGACCTGGTTGTCAGGGTCGAGTTCGAACTCATCGGGAATGGAGTCGAGGACGCCCGAACGATAGGGCTCGAAAAGCTCGGCGTCGAGGGCCCGCTGCAGGAAGGTGTTGTCGACGCCGAACATGACGTCGGCCTCCGGCTCGCCGGCGGTCAGAATGGCCCGAGACACCAGCTCGCCGGCGTCACCGCCCTTGACCACCTCGACATCGATTCCGGTGTCCAGGGTGAATTGATCGAACAGGCCGTCGCTGACCGAGAAGGAATCGTGGGTCAGAAGTCGGACCGTGGTCTCGGGTTCCACCGCCTCCGGGGTCGGCTCCTCGGCGTCATCGGATTCAGCGGTGTCGGTGTCACCGGCCGTCTGATCGGCCTCCGACGGGGCCGCCCCGTCGTCGCCGTCATCGCCACAGGCCACGAGCACCATCGCCACGGCCATGGTGATGGCCGGAATCCAGACCGACAGCTTTCGCATCTCTTGCTCCCTTCCGCTGGGATTATCCAGATCAGGTTCAGCGGGTCGACGGCCGGTCGCCGTCCTCTCAGCCCGGTCGTTTCCGAGCTCCCCGGTTTCGCTGTCGTCAAGTCTAGGAGCTGATGGGCAGACTTGGGACATGACCCCGGCCGTGAAACAGATGGAGAAGGCGAAAATCCCGCACGAGATCCAGACCTACGACCACGATCCCAACGCCGAATCATTCGGGCTGGAGGCGGCCGAGGTCCTGGGCCTGGATCCGGCCACCGTGTTCAAGACGCTACTGGCCGAACTGGACCGATCGAGCCCGAAGTCGGAGACCGTCGTGGCCGTCATCCCGGTCACCCACATGCTCGACCTCAAGGCCCTGGCCCGGGCGGCCGGGGCCAAGAAGGCGGCCATGGCCGACCCGGCCGAGGCCGAACGGTTGACCGGCTATGTGGTGGGCGGCATCTCCCCGCTGGGTCAACGCAAACGACTCCGGACCTTCATCGATCAATCGGCGGCCGACCACGATCTCATCAACATCAGTGGGGGCAGGCGGGGGCTGGAGATCCGGCTCGACCCCGACGACCTGGCCCGCCTGACCAACGCCGACTTCCATCCCCTGATCGCCGATTGATCCCGGACAGCAGACCACCCCACTGCTGTTTCACCACCATTCGGCGTCGAAAATGGCCGATACCGGTCACTACTGACCACTTTCACCCACTTTCGATCCGGGGGGCTGGAGGACGACAGCGAGCGTCAAACCAGGTAGTGGGCGCCGGGGCCCTGCTCGGCCGCCTTGTCGCCGGGGTTGAAGACCTGGCACGCATCCAGGGTCTGGCACCCGCAGCCGATACAGGCCGACAACTTGTCCCGCAGGGCGACCAGGGTGGCAATCTGCTGCTCCAGCCGGGGTCGCCACTGGGCGGCGAACTGCT
>JAHEJM010000155.1 GCA_024638815.1 Acidimicrobiales bacterium
TTCGCTGCGGGCGCTGCGACTTGACCCCAGGGCCCCGACGCCTGCTCAGGATGCTCTCACACCCCGAACCTCCGGTTCGGCGCGCCTGCGAAGTCCCCGAAACCAACGACAACTACCCACTGACAAACCGTTCCACATCAGATCTCTTGGGGGCGGAGCCCCCGAATTTTGTGTCCTGTCAGGTTGGTCCGTTGCCCAATTCGACGAGCGGATGGCGTCCGTCGCAAGGACGCAGTTCCGCTCGCTACCTGGTTGTAGCGGAGGAACGAGGACGCCGCGAGGGGCATCAGACGCCGACGAATTAGTGACATGATCAGCCTGACGGGACACTAGTGTCCTGTCAGGTTGGTCCGTTGCCCAATTCGACGAGCGGATGGTGTCCTGTCAGGTTGGTCCGTTGCCCAATTCGACGAGCGGATGGCGTCCGTCGCAAGGACGCAGTTCCGCTCGCTACCTGGTTGTAGCGGAGGAACGAGGACGCCGCGAGGGGCGTCAGACGCCGACGAATTAGTGACATGATCAGCCTGACGGGACACTAGGTCCTGAGCGAAAAGAGGACGGGTCAGTGCCCGGTGCTACCGGACCACCGGCACGGGCCCGCCAAACGATGTGCTCACGGCGGCCCGAGCTACAAGGTGAAGCGCATGTCCTCGACCAAGGCCCCGGGAAGGGTGAAGCTCGACGATGAACGGGCCACGTAGGTTGACGGGTTCAAAATGGTGTCGGCCCGGTCGCTCAGGTCGACCAGGTTGCGGCCCAGGATGTTGTACACCGTGTCGTCGAACCGCATCACGTTGACCGGTGCCACCACCTCACCGCCCTCGACCCAGAACGTGGCAAACCGGGTCATACCGGTGGTCCGGCAGCCAGCCCGATCCGAGTAGTTCAGGTACCACAAATTGCCGATGTACAGCCCGGTGCCCAGCTCCTCAAGGACCCGGTCGGCGGGCAAGGTGCCCGGGGCCAGTGCCAGCGACTCGGGCGACTCGTAGGTCGACGCCCCGTTGGTCATCACCCCGTACTCCCGGGCGCTGCGGGGTGACACCAGATGATCGGTCAATCGGCCGTCGCCGATCAGCACCACCTGATCAGGACGAAGGAAACCCTGCTCCTGGAAGTTGGGGCCCGTGCCGCCGGCGGTGTCCTCGGTCATGCGCACCGAGGGGTGCAGGGCCTCGGCGCCGGTGGCCAGCTTGAGCAGCGGTGTCTGGCGGGTGCGGTGGGCCTTCAACCCGAACGAGTACCAGGCCAGCAGCGACATCAGCTCCTCCATGGCACTGGGTGTCAGGTAGGTGCGGTAGCCACCGGGGGGCAGATCCACGGGGTTGCGGCCGAGCACGGCCAGCTGCTGTGATGCCGTGGAGACCTTGGCCCGGAAGGCGTCGCCATCCCACCGCTGCCCGGCATAGGCGTTCTTCACCGCCTTGTCGGCGTGGAGGTAGAAGCTCCAGTCGAAGTTGAAGCTGGAGGTCTGGTACCAGTTGCGCTGGCCCAGCGAGCTGGCGAACCCGTGGTGGAGCGAACCGTCGGCATAGATACCGACCAGGTCCTTGCCGTCGGACACGGTCTGGATCTCGTCGATCACCTCGTCGGAGCGGGCCCCGTCGGTCACCGTGATCTCCTCGGTCGAGGCCCCGTCGGTCGACACTGCCAGGTACGGGTCCTCGGGCACCACCGAGCGCTGCTCCCGCAGCGAACGGATCAGGTGGGCCAGCCGGTCCTGATCCATGGCCGCGTCCTGCGACAGCTGGATGGAACCGGTGGCGTGCCGCCGGCCCTCGATCAGGTCGACCGACAACGAACGCTGCCGAACCGACCCGGCCTGACGCACCAGGTTGCGGTTGAACCGCACAAAATTGGAGTCCTCGGCCGCCAGATAGAGGGTGAGCACCTCCTCACCCCGGAGTTGGCCATTGGCCCACGATGACAGCTCGTTGAAATAGGTCTGCACACCGGCCTCGGCCCGACTCGAGGCGTCGGATGGTCGAAGCGATCTGGTGGTCGGCCCCGAAGCCGACGACGCTGCGGCCGTCATTCCACACCCCCGAACACATCGATACCGGAGAATCGGCAGGCCGGGGCACCGTGGCCGGTTCCGATCATCTGGTTGGGCTCGCCCTTGCCGCAGTTCGGGGTGCCCATCACGGCGAAGCTGTGGCGGTCGGCGACCCCGGACAGGCTGCGCCAGAAGGTGGCCGAGATCCCCCGGTAGCTGGGGTTTCGGATGACATGACCGAGTTCGCCGTTCTCGATCACCCTCCCGTACTCGCAGCTGAACTGAAACTTGTTCCGGCTGTCGTCGATGGACCACGAGTTGTTGGTCTCCAGGTAGACGCCGTGCTCGACCCCGGCGATCAGTTCCTCGACCGTGAGCTCACCCGGCTCCACGTTGATGTTGGCCATTCGATCGATCGGGGGCCGGTTCCAGCTGCAGGCCCGGGCATTGGCCACCCCTTCGACACCGGCCCGGGCCTGGGACAGCGCCCCGCCCAGAGGCCGTTCCAGGATGCCGTTGCGGATGAGGTACTGCCTGGTGGCCGGGGTGCCCTCGTCGTCGAACCGATAGCTGGCCAACTGGCCCTCGACGTCGGGGTCGAAGGTGACGTTGAGCAGATCCGAGCCGTAGCGATAGCTGCCGAACATGTCCAGGGTGACGAAGCTGGTACCGGCGTAGTTGCGCTCGTCGCCCAGGATACGGTCGAGCTCCAGCGGGTGACCGATGGACTCATGGATCTGCAGGATCATCTGGTCCGGGGCCAGCACCGCGTCCATGGTCCCGGACGGGCAGTTGGGGGCGGTCAGCAGTTGGATGGCCTCGTGACCGATCTCGGTCGAGCGCCTGTCGAAGTCGAACCGGGCCAGCACCTCACGCCCGCCCTGACCGACGAAGGAATTGCGGCCGTAGGTGCGGGTCTGAGTATTGGTGCCCTCGTTGGCGGTGGCCGCCATGTAGGGGTAGGTGTTGCGGGTCAGTTGCTCGATGCGTCCCCCGTTGCTGGTGAGGATGAGCGAGTCGGTGTCGATACGGGCCAGCACGGCCAGGCGGTCGACGATGCGCTCATCGACGGCCAGGTTGGCATCGGCCCGCACCAGCAGCTCGATGCGCTCGGCCAGGGTGGTGTCGTCCCACGGCTCGGCCACCGGCGACCGGTACACGCCGGTCACGGTGTCATCGAACGGCGGGTCGGTCACCACCGCCCGGCCGGCGGTGGCCCGGGCCCAACCGGTGGCTCGCTCCGCCGCCCGGGCCAGGCCCGATTCGGTGAGATCCGAGGTGGCGGCGTAGCCGAAACCCCCGTCGGCCCACACGGTGATCATGGATCCGGCGTCGACCGAGCTTTCGGTCGGCTGGACCACGCCGTGGCGCACCGTGAGCCGCTCCGACCGGGCTTCGCTGAACCGAACCGTGGCGTACTCGACACCGGCGGGCAGCGCGGCCCGGAGGCGTGCTTCCAGACTCGCAAAGCTGGGCGTCGGGGATGCGGGGGAGGCATCGGAGACAGCAGTCATGAAGTGAATAGTAGACCCGACCGATGACATCCCGACCAGCACACCGGGAGGCCTGGCCCGGCTCAGGGCTCGACGAACGTCGCTCCCAGTTCGCTCATGTCGACGGGCCGGCCCTCGTCGATGCTGCGGTGGGCGGCCACGCCCATGGCCACCGACAGCAGGCCATCTCGTACTGTCACCTCCGGTTCGCCGCCGGTTCGGATCACGTCCAGGAATCGCTGGTGCTCCACGTAGGACGACCCGTGATGCTGACCGAGGTGGGCGGCCTCGCTCTTCACCGTGATCTCATCGACCTCGCCCAACCCGTGCATCCCCCGGACCCCGATGCGGACGACGTCATCGGGCACCAGAGCCTCCACCTTGGCTCGGTCGCCGACCACCGAGATCTCCTCCTGGTTCCGACTGGCCTCGGCGAACATACACAGATCCAGGCTGCCCCGCACCCCGTTGTCATAGTCGACCACCACCAGGGCGTTGTCGATCATGTCGCTCGGTCGACCGTCGTAGATCTCGTGCCGGTGGTTGACGCTCTGGGCGCCGGTGGCGTAGACCCGGCGGGGCCTGGACCCGGCGATCAGCGTCATCAGGTCGAAGAAATGGCAGCACTTCTCCACCAGGGTGCCACCGGTGTTGGCCGAGAACCGATTCCAGTTGCCGACCTTGGGTAGGAACGGGAAACGGTGCTCCCGAATGGCCACCATATGGACCCGACCGGCGGTTCCAGCCTCCAGCTCGGCCAACAGCCGCCGGACCGGCGCCATGTAGCGGTACTCCAGCCCGATCCAGATCGGGCCGGGATAGCCGGCGGCCCGATCCACGATCTGTTGGCATTGCTCCACGGTGATGGCCATGGGCTTTTCCAACAGGAAGGGCTTCTCGGTTTGCATGACCTGATCGACCACATCGGCATGGGTGTGGTTGGGGGTGACGATGACGTAGGCGTCACACATATCGGCGGCCAACAGATCCCTGAGGTCCTCGAACCCGAGCACCGGGTGGTCCCGCCGGGCCTCGATGTCGGAGTCGGCCGCGGCCATGCCGGCGGCCAGGGATTCCGGATAGGGGTCGGCCACCGCCGTGACCACCGCTCCCGGCAGGGCGTTGAGGTTGCCGATGTGCTCGATGCCCATCATCCCGGTGCCGATCACGCCGTAGCGCACCGGTCGTTCGACGCAGGGACCGGGGGGCGACCGGTCGGGCGCGGCGCCTTCCAGTGTCATCGACCCTCGGCCTCGAACACCGGCTTGAATGGCCGGTGCGACAGTTCGGGCAGCACGTGGCGAGCGAACAGATCGCACTCGCCGATCAAGGTGTAGCCCGAAAGCACGAACGCGTCGATGCCCACCGCCTGGTAGGCCCGAAGCTTGGCCAGCACCTGATCGGGGTCGCCGACGATGGCGGCCCCGGCCCCGGAGCGGGCCCGGCCGATACCGGTCCACAAGGCCTCTTCGGCAAATCCGTCGTCGGATGCGTTTTCCCGCAGGGCGTTCTGGCGACCCACTCCGACCGAGGTGGTGTCGAGTGAGCGGTTGCGAATCTTCTCGCCCTCGGCGTCGTCCAGCTTGGACACCAGACGGGCGGCGGCGGCCCGGGCCTCGGCCTCGGTCTCCCGTACGATGACGTGGGTCCGCAGGCCATAACGCAATGTCCGACCGACACGCAACGCCCGCTGTCGCATATCGGCCACTGTCTCGGCCACGGAGACCACCGTGTCGGGCCAGGTCAGGAACACGTCGGCTTCGGCCGCCGCCGTCTCCTTGGCCGCCGGGGAGAAGCCGCCGAAGTACATGGGCGGGCAGTGGCCCGAGGTGGTGGTGATACTAGGCGGTTCCAGGTCGAGCTGGAGGAACTGGCCGTCGATCCGGACCGGCTTGCCCGACAGCACCGCCCGTAGGGCCTGCATGTACTCCTGGGTCCGCTGGTAGCGGGCTTCGGACTCGATCGGGGCGCCGGGCAGGTCACTGGAGATGATGTTGATGGTGAGGCGACCGCCGCACATGCGGTCGATGGTGGCCACCTGGCGGGCCAGCTGGGGCGGCCACGTCTCGCCCATGCGCAGGGCCAGCAGCAGATGGATCTGTTCGGTCAGCGGGGCGACGGCGCTGGTGAAGGCCACCGGGTCGATGCCGAGCTGGTAGCCGGAGGGCAGCAGGATGTTGTCGAAGCCGTTTCGGTCGGCGGTGAGCACGATGTCCCGGCAATGCTCCCACGAGCTGGCCAGGCCGGGGTCGGGGACACCGAGGAACTCGTAGTCATCGTCGCACAGGCCGGCGAACCAGGCGATCTCGGTCGGAGTGGTCGTGGGCCGGTCGTCTCGGTGATCGGCGGAGGGGGCGGGGGACGGGGGCTGTTGATGGGTCGACATGAGTCTCATCGTGGCCTGAGACAGGAAGGCCGGCTAGTCGAAAATCGATTATAGCCCTATGCAAAGAATAGATAGGTAGCGAGGGGTCACGCTACGGTACGGTCATGGCCCAACGCCTCGTCGACGTCGACCCGGCCTCGGTCCACCTTTTGATGTCCATCAGCGAACTGGGGTCCATCTCCAAGGCGGCAAGCCGCCATGGGCTCAGCCAGCCATCGGCCAGCCGTCGAGTCCGAGACCTGGAGCGCCGACTCGGGGTGCGGCTGCTGGAGCGCACGGCCACCGGAGCCGAGCTGTCGGCCGACGGAGCCCGCCTCGTCCAACACTGCCAGAATCTGGTGGTCGCCGGGCAGGAACTGATCGACGCCGCCGGATCGGTCCGGGCCGGCGAACGGCAGGCTCTGCACGTCGCGGCCACGCCGCTCACCGTTCGCTACACCCTGCCCCGGCTCTGCGCCTCGCTGGGGTCCGACCTGCAGGACGTGGACGTCAACATCTCGGTGGCCGACACGCTGGAGAGTTCCAACGGGGTGCGGGACGGCCGCTTCGATCTGGCTCTGGTCGACGGGCCGAAGGCTCCGATCGGGGTTTCCCATCGGCTGATCGGCCGCCACGAGCTGGTGCTGGCGGTAGGGGCCGTTCACCCGTGGTGGCGGCGACGGAAACCTGTCGGGATCGACCAGCTGACGGCCGGACCGCTCTGGCTCCCACCCCGCGGCAGCGGCTCCCGGGACGTGATCGACGACGCCGTCAATCGGGCCGGATCGGGTCGACCGCCGGCATCGGCCGGAGCCGCGGACACCGATCAGCGACTCAGCCTCATCGCCCTCGGCGCCTACCCCGGCGTCGTCCGGGCCGAGGCGGCGGCCCCCCTGGTGTCCGAGGGCGTGTTGAGGGTTGTGCCGACCGAGCTGTTGTTCGAGCAACCGATCCGCCTCATCTGGACCGGTCGAGGGCCGTCGGCTCCGGCCACCCTGCGGTTCGTGAACGGAGTGACGGCGCAGGTTCCGGACGCGTAGGCGACCGTTTACCACGCGGCCACGATGGGAATGTCGATGGCATGACCACGTCTGAGGCAACCATCAAACTTCGTGCACTGCTCGATGACCAGCAGGTGGGAATGTTGACCTCGCCCGCCCCGTCCGGCGAGTTGCACAGCCGCCCCCTCACCCTGTGCGAGGTCGATGACGACGGAAACCTGTGGTTCTTCGTCTCCAATGACGCCGACTGGGTACGGGGCGCCAACCCCGGTGTCGCCGTCAACGTGGCCTTCGTCGATGAAGAGAACCAGCAGTGGGTGTCGGTGGCCGGCACGGCGACCATCCACGATGACGAGGCGAAGATCGATCGACTGTGGTCGAAAATGGCCGAGGCCTACTTCCCCGATGGCAGGGATGACCCCGCCATCCGCCTGTTGGCGGTCGACGGATCGACCGCCGAGTACTGGGATGTGCCATCCAGCAAGCTGGCGCAGGTGGCCGTGGCGGCCAAGGGTCTTGTCACCAAGAGCAAGGCCGACATGGGTCAGTCCGGCTCCATCGACCTGTCGTAGCACGACCGACGGGTCGGTTCGACGCCTGCGATCCTAGTCCGGCGAGTGGGATGGGAGCATGGCTCTACGGTCGAGAAGGAAGTTGACGATCCATCGGCCGACAAGGTCACCGGCGGTATCGATGTCCATCACCGTCCTGGCTGCGGTGTCGGCGGTGTCATTGCCCAATCGTTCTCGACGTGCATCGATGATGGCCGCCGTGTAGCGGCGGTTGAACTCGGGGTGATCCTGCACGCAGAAAATGGTGTCGCCGACGAGGTAGGCCGGGTACTCGGCGGTGGTGCCGGTGGCGATGGGTTTGGCGTTCGGCGGCAGGGTTCGAGCCACGTCGCGGTGCATGGCGTTGAGCCACACCATGCCTCCCTCGAACCATGGCGTGGGGTCCACCGTCATTTGCTGGGGACCGGCCTTCCACTCCCCCGCCGGGCCGGCCTCGCCCCCCAAGGCATGGGCCACGATCTGATGCCCGAAGCAGACACCGACCAGGCGGGCCTGCTGCTCGTGCAGCTCGGCCACGAAATCGCGAAGCGCCTTGATCCACGGCTCGTCGGCGTAGGCGTCGTACCGGGCGCCGGTGATGATCCAGCCGTCGCACTCGTCGGGCCGCTCGGGTACTTCGCCGTTGACCACGTCGTAGATCCTGACGTCGAGCTCGGGCTCGGCCCCGGCCAGAAGGGCGGTGTACATGGCATCGTAGTCCATGCCATCAGCCGCCGACAGCAGGTCGTGTCCCCGGACATGGTCGCAGACCAGAATCCCGATCAGCGGTCGGGGCGTTGCTGGTTCTTCGATGGTCCGCTTGTCGTTCGACACCCCCGTCATGGTGTCAGCGTACGGTGGGCGGCTTCGAGCCATACGCCCGGCTTCGGCTTCGGTGGTCGTCATGCCGGACACGGCATGTTGGCCGACGGTGTGGCCTGGCTGTGCTGTCTCTGGTTGTGGCCATGCCGACGGACTTGGCCGAGCGCTGTGCTGGGGACCGGTTCAGCGGTCGAAGCCGGCGGTGTGGGTGGCGAACTGGCCGCCGAGTTGCATCTGCTCGGTGGCCTGTTTCATCTCGTCCGGGACGTCGCCCAGGAAGAAGAAGGGGCCGGGGGTGGCGATGGCCAGCAGGTCCGGGAAGTGGGCCGCAGCCGTCGTGCCGAGGTGAAAGCCCATGGCGTCGGCATTGACGAACTCATCTCGAACATACAGGGCGTTGTCGTCGTGAGAGACGTAGACGTGAACGGCCTCGGCGCCGGGTTCGTTCTGCTCCATGGAGTCGGTCACGGCCTTGTAGATGGCGGTGAGCTCGTCGAGCTTC
>JAHEJM010000156.1 GCA_024638815.1 Acidimicrobiales bacterium
GGCGATGGGAACGACCCAACCTGATTCCACCAGCTTGTCCTCGAGCGACGCAACCGCCGCAGCCCGCTCCACGGCATTGTTCACCAGCAGGGCTCGGCCGATGACCTCGCCCGCCGGCTCACCGTCGATGTCCACGTCGGCCAGAAACCGGCCCGGACCGGCAAGAGCTGCGAGGGAATGACCTCCCGTCGGCCAGGGCCAGGTCTGGTCGACAACCACGACGTCGATGTCGGAGTCGGCCACCCCGGCACCCAACCCGGCCGGCACCAGCGCAAGATCGACCACCCAACCGGCCGAGCGAAGATCGGTGGCAACACGCTGGGCCAGATCCTCTCCCGCCTCGTCGGAGAATCCGACGGTCACCGTTCTCCGCACCAACGAGTGGGCGCCATCGGGCATCTCGGCCGATCCGCATCGGACGTCGCCACATGATTCGATGTCGAGGTCGCTCTCGCCGTCCCCTCCGTAGGGACCGGGCCGAATCGAGTCTCGACGAATCCAGGTTCCGGCCTGGGCGCCGTTGGCAACCAGCTCGCTCAGATCGAGGGTGGTTGCCAGCGCCGATCGAGCGGCGACGGTGGCCAAGGCCGACGACCGAGGGTTCACCACCAGGAACCGAGCGGTGTTGACCATCGGGAACGTCTCGGCGAATCGGGAGCGGGCATCGGCCACCTGCCGCTGGTCGACGACGGCAGAGTCGACCAGCCCCAGCGTGAGCTGATCGTAGCCATCGTCGACGTCATCAACCCAGGTAATCACGACTTCCGACACCCCGGCGCCAGGCCCGCGTCGATTCTCCCGATCTGATCTGAGGACCATACCGTTGGTGTCGTCGCTGACAATGGTGAAACGGCCGGTCGGCAACGCGGCGGATCCGTCGGCCGTACCATCGACAATCGAGAAGGCCACTCCGGAGATGGCGGCCGGGAAGTAGAAATCAGGGCGATCCAGTTCGATCACGACCCGGTCGGCCGTCCCGGTCACCGCTGCGACGTTGTCGGCGATGAGGGCGATCAGGGGATCCTCCGAGTCCGACAAATCGCCGAACACTTGAGCCACGTCCTCGACCCCGACACCTGCCTCTGGGTCGAGTTCGAACTCCCAGCGATCGAAGTCGTGATCACTCGTCCAACGCCGGGCCAATCCGGGCTCGACCGTGCCACGATCCACGTTGAACGTGGTCAGACCGTCGTACAAAAGGTCGGCCACCAGCACCGCCGACCGGTTGGCCAGGTCGAGGCGGGCCGGCAGCCTGGAATCGGGGCGGACCAGAGCCAACCGGAGCCGGTCCGGGCCAAGCCTCTCTCCCTCGGAGCCGGCCTCGAACGCCAACTGGTCCGGCAGCGACGACGATCCAAATCTCGATCCGGCCGTCTCGCCAACCGTGGCATCGTTCCCCTCCGTTGGCTCTGCGGTGGCGTCGACGTCGGACGTGGTGTTGTCGCCGGTGGTGTGGCCGACCGGGCGAGGCGTCGGCGAACAGGCACCGACAAGCCAGGCCGCAAGGCAAACCGCACACACCAGCCGAAATCCGCGCACCCCCACTCATCGGCCATATTCGGGCCCAACTCAACATGACAACCGCAGCTCGGGCGTACGACCCTGAGGCGTCCGGCCTACAGTCCACCATCTCCGGACGGCAGCATCCGTCAAACGGGGTGGATCAGGCGTTGATGACGAAGGCCAGAACCAGGGTGAGAATGGCAAAGACCAGGCTGAACACGATGGTTAGCCGATCCAGGTTCCGCTCCATCTGGGTGGAACCGGCGGCCGCCGCACCCAGACCGCCGCCGAACATGTCCGAAAGCCCTCCGCCACGGCCACTGTGAAGCAACACCAAGGTCAAGGTGACGATACCGATGATGCCGTAGACGATTCCAAGTGCCAGTGTCATGGTTGGGGTCAACTCTCCGAGTTGTGAGGACCTCCCAAGGCTATCGCCGATTGAGGCCGACGCGGCTTCATTGCAGGCCAACCGAGCGGTTACAAACGGCCGCCCCGCTTGCTGTAGAACGGTGGACCCGGCATCGACAGGCCGGGGGCATAGGTTGCCACGGCCTCGGCAAGAAGGGCGTACTCGTCGGGGCGCTCCCGGCCGAAGCTGAGCAGGTAGCGGCGACGCCGAACGTCCTCCACGACCAGGCCCCCCTTCGTCGCCTTTTTGTCGGTGGCGACACCTGACTTGCCGTCGTCCTTACCGGAGCGGGCGGCGGTGCGGGCACCACCGGTCTTGCTCTTGAGGTAGCGGCGGACACCGCTCTCCGACGATGACCGGCCGAAGGCGGCCACCCGATCCCATGGAAGGCGATGGTGTCGGAGCAGGCAGCGCCGTTCGACGCCGGTCTCGCCGACCACAACTCGCAGCGGCACATCGAGCACCGCGACCAACGCCAGGAACAGTCCGAACAGCATAATGAAGAACGGCAACAGGAGAAACCCGCCGGCGTTGACGAAGCCGAGCGTGGCCAAAGCGATCACCAGTGCGGCTGAAATGTAGCTGATGGCCACAAAGGCCATGGCCGGTCGCAGTTCCAGGCGTGGGTGCCGGCTACCGGCCACGGCCTGGTCTTCGTACGTCAACGCCTATCGCAACGACTATCCGGCGGCGGCAGCGCTCGAACCGACAAGGTCGACCAGCGACTGGCCGGGGGGAACGGGGTAGTGGCAGGCCACGAAATGGCCGGGGCTGATCTCGGTGAACTCGGGCTCGGCTTCGGCACACAGGGGCTGGGCAATCGGGCACCGGGTCCGGAACCGACAACCCGACGGGGGGGCCGACGGACTCGGGGTGTCACCTTCAAGCACGATCCGGTTGCGGGCCCGCTCCAGATCAGGGTCGGCCACCGGGACAGCCGAAAGCAGCGAGTGAGTATAAGGGTGAGCCGGGTTTTCATACAGCTCATCCCGGTCGGCCAGCTCGGCCACCCTACCCAGGTACATCACGGCAATACGGTCCGAGATGTGACGGACCACGGACAGGTCATGGGCGATGAACAGGTACGTCAAGCCGTGCTGGTCCTGCAAGTCCTCCAGGAGGTTGATGACCTGGGCCTGAACCGACACATCGAGAGCCGAGACCGGCTCGTCGAGGATGATGACGGCCGGTTCGAGGGCGAGGGCGCGGGCGATACCGATTCGCTGACGCTGACCTCCGGAAAACTCATGGGGATAGCGGTTGCCGTGCTCCGGCAGCAGACCGACGGCCTTCAGCAGGTCGCCTGTCTTGTCCAAGGCCTTCTTCCGGTCCCAGCCGTGCACCAGCAGCGGTTCGGCCACGATGTCGTTGATCGAATGGCGGGGATTGAGCGACGCATAAGGGTCCTGGAACACGATCTGGAGTTCGGCCCGGAGATCCCGCATGCGCTCGTTGCTTGCGTCAGTGATGTCCTCGCCGTTGTATAGGACACGACCCGAGGTCGGCTCCTCGAGCCGGAGGATGGTGCGACCCAGGGTGGTCTTGCCGCACCCCGACTCCCCCACAATGCCCAGCGTCTCTCGCTCATCGACAGCGAGCGAGACCCCGTCAACAGCGTGGACAACTCCCACCTGGCGGCGGAAAAAGCCGGCCTTGATCGGGAAGTGAGTAACAAGGTTCTCGACTTCAAGAATCGGCTCGGTCATCGGCCGGCTCCTCCTGGGATGAGTCGAGGGTCGTCAACCGGTGGGAGCGTAGCCGTGTTGTGGCACCTGGACCAGTGGCCGTCGGTTACCGGCTCCAGCTCGGCCGGCTGGTCCATACACACTTGGGTCCGGAACTCACAGCGGCTGGAGAAGGCGCAACCCTTGGGCATGCGAATAATCGAAGGTGGATTACCGGGTATCGGATTCAGGCGTACGCCCCTCTCCTCATTGAGACGGGGAATAGACTGGATGAGACCCCGGGTGTAGGGATTGATTGGGTTGTAGAACAGTTCACGCGTCTCGGCCCGCTCGAAGATGCGTCCGCCGTACATGACCTGGACCCGATCGGCCACACCGGCCACCAGTCCCAGGTCGTGGGTGATGAGAACCATGGCGGCCCCGGTCTCCTCCTGGGCCGCCGCCAGCGTCTCCATGACCTGAGCCTGAATGGTCACGTCCAGTGCCGTGGTCGGCTCGTCGGCAATCAGCAGCGTCGGACTATTGGCGATGGCCATGGCGATCATTGCCCGCTGGCGCATACCACCGGAGTACTCGTGGGGGTACTGATGGACCCGCCGCTCGGGGTGGGGTATGCCGACGAGATCCAGCAGATCGGTGGCCCGCTTCGTTGCCTCGTTGTCGGACACCGACGAGTCGTGGATGGTGATGATCTCGGCGATCTGGTTGCCGATGGTAAACACCGGGTTGAAGGCGGTCATCGGATCCTGGAAGATCATCGAGATCCGCCGACCCCGGATCTTGCGAAGCGTGTCGGGATCCATACCGATGAGTTCTTCGCCTTCGAACAGAGCCGATCCCGTGATCCGGGCGGTGCGCGGCAGCAATCCGAGAAGAGCCAGAGCGTTCACCGACTTGCCCGAACCCGACTCGCCGACGATGGCGACCGACTCGCCGGGCATCACGTCGTATGACAGGCCCCGAACGGCCTCGGCGTAGCCGTGCTTGGTCTTGAAGGCAACGGAAAGGTCCTCAACCCGGAGAACCGGGTTACCGTTCGTGGTCATTGATCTCCCTTTCGAACCCATACCCGAAAGCTACAGCCGACGACGTTCCGCCGTAAGCGGAACTCGGTTAGGGGCTGCTCCGCAGCGCCGGCTGTCATTGATCTCCCTTTCGAACCCATACCCGAAAGCTACAGCCGACGACGTTCCGCCGTAAGCGGAACTCGGTTAGGGGCTGCTCCGCAGCGCCGGCGGTCATTGGTTCAGTCTCCCTGCAGTCTCGTCCCGCCGTGTCAGTCGCCAACTCGGCTGGTCGGATCCAAGGCGTCCCGCAGACCGTCACCGAGGAAGTTGATGCTCAACACGATGAGGGTGATCATCGAACCGGGAATCAGAATCCTGGTCGGGCGGTCGGTGATGAAGCCCTTGGCCTCGTCGACCAGTACGCCGAGTGAGGTGTCGGGAGGCTTCACGCCGAGGCCGAGGAACGACAGGGTGCTTTCGAGGATGATGGCCAGGCCGGCCAGCAGGGTGGCCTCGACCAGGATGGGACCGAGCGTGTTGGGCAGTACATGGCGGCCGATGATACGCATCGGTTTGGCCCCCATAGCCCGGGCCGCCTGCACGAACTCCATGGATTTCAACGTCAGGAACTGGCCTCTCACCACACGGGCTGCCCGAATCCACAAGAACAACGACAGCAACAGGGCCACCGAGATGGGATTACTGCCGAACCGGACCGCAAACACCAGCAGCACCGGCAGAAGCGGCACGGCCAGGAACAGGTTGATGACCTGCGACACAGCCGTGTCGGTGAAGCCGCCAAGGTAGCCGGCGATCGCTCCCAATAGGGTGCCCAACGTCGTGGCGAGCAGCGACACGACGAATGCAATCAACAATGACACACGACCACCGGTGAAGACGCGGGCCATGAGATCTCGACCCAGATCGTCGGTCCCGAAGGGATGGTTGAGCGATGGGCCCTGATTTCGTTCCAACACGTTGGGCTCGTCCGGCGCATACGGGGTGAACATCGGAGCGAAGATGAACAGCAGGATGATCAGAACGAGCATTACGGCACCGGCGATGGCGACCTTGTGCCGGCGGAACCTGTCCCAGGCCTGACGGCCGAAGCTCTCCGGCTTCTCGGAGAGGCCCTCAACCTCCCCGATATCCACAACCGGAGTGACGGCCTCCTTTTCGGGCGCTGCGAGATCAGTCAAGGCGAATCCTCGGGTCCAGGACTCCGTACAGGAGGTCGGCGAACAGATTGAACAGCACGGCCATGATCGACAGCGCGGTGACGACGGCCATGACCACATCGAGATCGGTGGCGAAGATGCCGTCCAGCAGCATGCGACCGAGACCAGGCCAGGAGAACACCGATTCGGTGATGACCGCACCGCTCAGAAGGGCAGCGAAGTCGAGGGCCCAGATCGTGACCAGCGGAATCAGGGCATTCCTGAGCATGTGGCGAAACACGACCCGGCGTTCGGACAGACCCTTGGCCCGAGCCGTCCTTATGTACTCGGAGTTCTTAATCTCCAACATCGACGCCCGGCCGAAACGGGTTTCGCCGGCGACCGAGATCAAAACCAACGTGAGCACCGGCAGGGTGATGCTGGCGATGAGTTCCTTGAAGTTCTCGTCGTGAAGTCCCTGGGTCCAGAAGAACTTCCAGCCGAAGGAGTTGTTGAGCTGGATGACAATGGCCTGGAGCACGAGACCGAAGAAGAATGTGGGCATGGATAACCCGAAGTAACTGAACGCCGACAACGCATAATCCCCGAACGAGTACTGTTTTATGGCCTGGTACACCGATAAGACAAGCGACAGCACAGCAACGATCACGAAGGCCGGAAGGGCCAGCAGCAGCGTATTGCGGAACCGCTCCCAGAAGATCTCGTTGACCGGGCGCTCCCCTTGGGACGTCGAGATCCCCAGATCGCCGGTGACAACGTCGCCCAGCCAGCTGACGTACCGCTGATAGGTCGGCTTGTCCAACTCGTAGAGTTCGACGATCCGGTCGTAGGCCGACTCGTCGCACGTGGTGCAGGTGGCCAACCGGGCCCGGGGATCACCATTGGCCCAGGTCACGGCAAAGAAGGCGATCACCGTTGCCAGCAGGATGATTGGGATCGCCTGCAGGATTCGGCGTAGAGCGTATGCGAGCACCTTTCCCCTTTGTACGTCGAGGTCTCGGAACCTGAAACCGTGGTCCGCTGAGCCGAGCAGTGCCTGCGGGCACCTACAGCGTTAGATAGAAGATAGGCGAAAGGTTGAGGGCCGGGCAAGAAACCGGGGCCCTCAACCTTGTCGCCACAGATCGGTCAGTACCGGCACAGCGCCTGCGCCCGGGTACATGGGCGCAGGCGCTGCCGGCTTATCGGCTTACTTGAACTGGAAGTCCACCACGTTGGTCAGCGGACCGGCACCCTGGGCGTCGGGAGCGACGCCGGCGCCGGACAGCTGGCCAGACAGGTAGCCGTAGAACGACGGCTTCTGGGTGAGGGGCACGACGACCAGGCCGTCGTCACCCTTCTCCAGCGTGGTCGCGTAGAGGTTCAACTCGTTGTAGCAGGCGGCCCGCTCGGCATCGTCGATGATGGTGTCGCACTCGACGGACTGGGCGTCGAACTCTGCGTTCGAGTAGCCGTAGGGGTTGTTGCCGGAGCCGGTGCGGTATGAGGCCGAGCCCGAACCCGGCCACGGACCACCAACCCAGGCGAACTGGGTGATGTCCCAGATGGTGGGGTCACCCTCGGCGCCACCGGAGGCGGAGGCGGCCAGGGCCTCCTCGGCGAAGGGACGTTCGCTGAAGTAGGCGCCACCGGCCACGTTGTCGATGGTGATCTCGATACCGGCCTTGGTCAGCTGGGCCTGGATCAGCTCCTGCTGGAGCTCACGCAGACCGTTACCGCCGGTCGTGCCGACCCGCAGGCTCAGACGACCGTCTTCGGGGTGTTCGTACACCCCGTCGCCGCCCTCGGTGTAGCCGGCAGCCTCGAGGGCGGCCTTGGCCTCATCGACGTTGGAACCGGCATATTTCGTCTGAGCGTCAACATAGTCGGGCTGGTTGGACAGCCAGTAGACGTTGCCCAGACCCTCGGCCGGCAGCACCGACCCGAACAGCGGGGTGTACAGGCCGGCCATGACCTCGCTCTTGTCGATTCCGTAGGCGATGGCTTCCCGAACCTCGGGCTTGGCCAGGTGGGGATTCAGGACGTTGAAGCCCCAGTGTTCGAAGACCGGACCGGCCGAGGAGGCAACCGTGAAGTCCTCGGACTCAGCCAGACGCTCGAATTCGAGCTGGGGCTGGGTCATGATGACCTGGGCCTCACCGGCCAGCAGAGAGTTGATCTGGGCGTCGGTGTCGGCCACGAAGTTGACCTGCACGCTGTCGACAAAGGCGGCGCCGGTGTTGCTGGCGTCCGGGCTGTTGGAACCGTGATAGTTGTCATTGCGGACCATGCTCATGGACACACCCCGCTCCCAGCTGTCGAAGATCATGGGACCGGACGACGGAAGCACACCGTCGGCGTTCGACCACTCCGGCAGATTCGCGTTGACCTCGGCGGCATCGGCGCCATAGGCATGGGCAGCGTAGATTTCGTTGAGGAGACCCTTCCAGCCGGCGAAGAAGCTGGCCATGTTGACGGTGAACTCGGTGTCGCTGGTCACCTCGAGGCCGGTGATGAGGTCATAGCCGGTCCGGTCACCGATCAGGTAGACGCAGCCCTCGCCCGAGCTGTCGACGATCGAGCCGTCGGCCTCGGTCTCACAGCCCTCGATGATTATGTTATAGGTGTACTCGACGTCGGCCGCGGTCAGCGGGGTGCCGTCCGACCACTGCAGGCCGTCACGCAGTACATAGTTGATGGTGACACTGCCATCATCGTTCTCAGTGACGGTTGGCTCACCGGCCAGCAGCTCCGGGTAGTAGGAGGTGGTGGAGTCGATGCCGAACATACCCTCGATCAGGGCCGAGCGGATCCACGACGTGATACTCAGGTTGTTGTTCGGATCGTCGAGGTGCATGTCCGGGGGCTCTTGCTCGTGAGCCCAGACCAGCGTGCCGTCAGCCGAGCCGCCCTCGTCCATGGCCTCCTCGTCAGCGGCCTCTTCGT